>JAFYNA010000024.1 GCA_017549925.1 Clostridia bacterium
CCGCCACCATCAAGAATCTGAAGATTGTGGAGACCACCCGTCTGTATTGGGGCGACGCCGCCAACGGCTACTCCGAGGATGAGCATTACGCCAACGCTGTGCGTACCTACACCATTGTAGGTCCCCAAATCAAGCTGGCGGTGGATTATGAGTATATCAAGGATGCCTGCTACGGCTTGTCCTATACCTGTATGTTCCCCATCAACAAAAAATACGGTCTGTACTGTGCCTTCCTGGATGACGAGGAGCTGCTCTTCGTGGCAGAGACCTTAAAGACCGGTGCCGCAGACTATTCCGGCAAGCAGTACAGCGGTAACGCCGCAACCAGATGCGTGATCTGGGGCTACGGCGGCAGAGAAAAGTATAAGTTCGACGTCCGCGTTCTCACCCCCGCTACCAGCTGTAACAACTACGACAACAACTTCAAGGTTTCCTTCTGGGATATGAACACCACCTCCAACAAGCTGTACTTCTCTAAGTGCGACGGCAGAGCGAAGGACGTGGTGAAGGCAGGCTCGACCATTCACACCGAATGTATGTGGACCTTCTATATCGACGAATAAAGCAGGCGTTTTATGAACCAAAAGCGTTTTGACCCTCTCTCCCTCACCGCAGGGATCTTGCTGGGGCTTACCTCCGTTCTCAACCTGATCGCAATGTTCTTTTTGCCCGACACCCTTTCCTCCGGGCTTTCCATGCAGCGCATTCCCACCCTTACCTTTACCGTGGGCGGGATCCTGCTGGTGGGTGTTTCCGGCATGATGGCAGTCTTCGGCGAGAACCCCAAAAAATGGCTTACCATGCAGAGCGTCCTCGCCGCGCTGGATCTCTTCCTGGTGGTCTACAACCTGATCGTACAGTAAACAAAAAAGGAGCTTTGCATTCTCGGCAAAGCTCCTTGCTTTTACGATTTACTTATGATACAAGCTCTTCTCTTCGAACACGGGCTCGCAGGTTACGCCTGCACCCAGCTTGGTGAACAGCTTGTCGTCTGCGTGGGCAAGAATAACGGTGGAATGTACCTCACTGCCCTTCAGGCTTCCGATGGCCTGCATGGCGCGTTCCGCATAATCATCGCTTACCGCACAGATGGAGAGGGCAAGCAACAGCTCGTCTGTGTGCATATGGGGGTTCTTGCTTCCCAAATGCTCCGTCTTCAAGTGCATGATCGGTTCAATGATCTCGCGGGAGATCAGCATCACGTCATCGGGAATGTTTGCAAAATGCTTCAACGCATTCAGCAGTGCCGCAGAGGATGCACCCAGCAGATCCGTGGTCTTTCCGGTGACGATGTGTCCGTCGGGAAGCTGGATCGCCACAGCAGGAAGCCCCGTACGCTCTGCCACAGCCTTGGCGGCAGGAACGGGCGCGCGATCCTCGGGCTTGATCCCCGCCTCATCCATCAAAAGCTCGATCTTACGGATCTCGGAAAGCTCCGCCTTGCCTCTGCAACGGGCGCAAGAGGCCTTGTAATACCTGCGAATGATCTCCTGCTTGGCGGCGTTGCAAACTGCTTCGTCATCATAGATAGCGTTGCCCACCATGTTAACACCCATATCCGTGGGGCTCTTGTAGGGGCATTTGCCAAAGATCTTGGTCATCATGGCTTCCAGCACGCGGAAGATCTCAATATCGCGGTTGTAGTTCACCGAGATCTGTCCGTATGCCTCCAGATGGTAGGGATCGATCATATTTACGTCGGCAAGATCTGCGGTAGCAGCCTCGTATGCCAGATTCACGGGATGCTTCAAGGCCAAATTCCACACGGGGAAGGTCTCAAACTTCGCATATCCCGAGCGGATGCCTCTCTTATGCTCGTGATACAGCTGGGAAAGGCAGGTAGCCATCTTGCCGCTGCCGGGACCGGGAGCGGTGACCACCACCAAGGAGCGGGTGGTCTCGATGTAATCGTTTCTGCCAAAGCCGTCCTCGCTGACGATGTGAGCCACGTCAGAAGGGTAGTTGCGGATGGGGTAGTGATGATATACCTTGATTCCCAGAGAGGAAAGGTTCTTCTCGAAATTGATGGCGGCGTGCTGACCGGTGTAGCGGGTCAACACAACGCTTCCCACGTGGAGTCCCACCTCGCGGAAGCTGTCGATCAAGCGAAGCACTTCTTTATCGTAGGGAATGCCGATGTCGCCGCGGTATTTGTTGTTCTCAATATCGGAAGCATTGATGGCGATCACGATCTCGGCAGTGTCCCGCAGAGAGCAAAGCATAGAAAGCTTGCTGTCGGGAGCAAAGCCGGGCAATACTCTGGAGGCGTGGAAGTCGTCAAAAAGCTTGCCGCCAAACTCCATGTAGAGCTTGCCGCCAAATTCTTCGATACGATCCTTGATCTTTTGGGACTGCAAACGAATATAGGTCTCGTTGCTGAACCCTTCCCGATTGATAAGTTCGCCCATGAAAAATGCCTCCTTAACGAGATTTCATCACAATCAAATTTATTATATCACAACGACAAGAAAATTCAACACTTTTTCCGATTTTTCTTAATATTTTTTTGCATCAAAAAGCTCCGTGGTTTTCACGGAGCTTTTGGTGTATCAATGGGTCAAGGGAATCGGGCTCAAAGACCCAATTCTGCCTTGATTGCCTCTGCCATATCGGTAGCTTCCCACAGGAAGTCCTTGTTTTCTCTGCCGAAGTGACCGTAAGCGGAGGTTGCCTTGTAGATGGGACGACGAAGCTGCAGCTTTTCAATGATGGCCGCAGGACGGAGATCAAACAGCTTTGCCACTGCATCGGAAAGCACGTCGTCGGAAACAACGCCGGTACCGAAGGTATCCACCAAAACGGAAACGGGCTTTGCCACGCCGATGGCGTAAGCGATCTGTACCTCGCACTTGCTTGCCGCACCGGAAGCAACCACGTTCTTGGCTACGTAACGTGCCATGTAAGCGGCAGAACGGTCAACCTTGGTGGGATCCTTACCGGAGAATGCACCGCCGCCGTGACGTGCGTAGCCGCCGTAGGTGTCAACAATGATCTTACGGCCGGTAAGACCGGAGTCGCCGTTGGGGCCGCCGATTACAAAGCGGCCGGTGGGGTTTACGTAGATCTTGGTATCCTTGTCCACCAGATCGGCGGGCAGGGTGGGGGTGATGACCTCGCGGATGATATCGCCGCGGATCTGCTCCAGGGTCACGTCTGCGCTGTGCTGGCTGGAAACCACAATGGCATCCAGACGAACGGGCTTGCCGTCCTGATATTCTACGGTTACCTGAGTTTTGCCGTCTGCGCGGAGATAGGGGAGAATGCTGTTCTTACGCACGTCGGTGAGACGGCGTGCCAGCTTCTGCGCCAAAGAAATGGGCAGAGGCATCAACTCGGGAGTGTCGTTGCAAGCGTAGCCGAATACCATACCCTGGTCGCCTGCACCGATGTCAAAGCGGTCTCCGCCCTCTTCCTTTGCCTCCAGAGAGCGGTCAACGCCCATGGCAATGTCGGGGGACTGGCTGTGAATGGAAACTATAACGCCGCAGGTGTTGCAGTCAAAACCCTTATCGCTGTGATCGTAGCCGATCTCGCGGACGGTCTCTCTTGCGATCTCCTGGGCATCAAATTTTGCAGTGGTGGTGATCTCGCCCATGACAAGGATCAAGCCGGTGGTGGTGGCAGTCTCGCAGGCAACACGGGCCATGGGGTCCTGAGCAAGAATAGCATCCAGAACGCTGTCGGAGATGCGGTCGCAGATCTTATCGGGATGGCCTTCGGTTACGGCTTCACTGGTAAAAAACTGTCTCATAAAATCATACCTCTTCTTTCAAACGAAATTTTGTGGGGCTTCTCGGTAAAAACAAAAATCCCCGCCTCAGAACGTCCTCCAAGAGCGGGTCACCCACAAAATTCCAAAAAACTTCTCATCTTTCGATCAAACGTCGCTGAATTGACACCTTGCCATACGGTAGGTTGTCGGGCTTCAAAGGGCAGGTCCCTCCACCACTCTTGATAAGACTATTTATTTTTCGTCCTATTTTAACATTACGTATAGCTTCTTGTCAATAGTCAAAGAGAAGAAAAATTGCCTGCATTTCTCCAAAACTCTTGCGCAATTCGACGGGATATGCTATAATAGACCCGTAACTACATAAAAAAGGAGCCGCTATGTGAAAACGAAAGCCATGAAAAGATTGAAAAATCAATTTCTCCATCTCATCGTTCCCGCATTCGTCTTCGGTTCTCTTACGGGTATCCTCACCGCCTTGACGGTGACACTGTACAAGCTCTGCGCCCATTACGTGATCTCCTGGTCCGAGCAGGGGTATCACTATCTTTCGGAGCATTTGTACCTGATCCCCGCCGTTTTACTTGTTCTTTTGGTCATCGCTTTGCTGTTTGCGTGGATCTACAAAGGCACCCCCAACCTCCGCGGAGGTGGCATTCCTACCTCCATCGGTATCCTGCGAGGGGTCTTTTCCTTCAAATGGCTGCGGAATTTATTCGGCATCTTCTTCCTTTCCCTCACTACCTTTCTCTTAGGTGTCCCCTTGGGGAACGAGGGTCCCGCGGTGCAGATGGGCACCGCTGTGGGCAGAGGAAGCGTCTTCTCCTTTGCAAAAAAACACCGCGCCTGGGACCGTTACTCCATGACCGCAGGCGCCTGCGCAGGCTTTGCCACTGCAACGGGTGCCCCCTTGTCGGGCATTGTGTTCGCCATTGAGGAGGCGCATCAGCGTATCTCCTCCATGATCGTCATCGTCTCCGCCACCTCCGTGCTGTTTGCCAGACTGACCTCCGAGATCTTGGAATCTGCCTTCGGCATCGGAACGGCGCTGTTCCCCAAATTCTCCCTTCCCGTGCTGGATGTGCGCCAAGCCTGGCTTCCCGCGGTGATCGGTATCGCCGTAGGCTTGTTTGCCGTGCTGTTCTTAAAGTATTACCGTATGGTATTTGCCTTTTTCGCCACCCTGCTTCGTAAGATCCCCCACGGGATCAAGATCTTCGGGATCTTTACCGCTACGTTGATTTTGGGGCTTTGCTCTTATTCCTTCATCTCCACGGGTCACCATCTGATTTTGGAGCTGCTGGAGGGAAAGATTGCATTTTGGATGCTGTTCCTTTTGCTGTTTGTCCGCTCCACGCTGACTCTTTCCGCCAACTCCAACGGTATCACCGGCGGTCTGTTCATTCCCATTATGGCTTTGGGTGCCTTGGTATCCTCTATTTTGGGCAAAGTCCTTTCCTTCGCCGTAGGGGAGGAGCTCTACCCCATGATCCTGGTGCTGGGCATCACCGCCTGCATCTCCGGCATGATGAAGACCCCCATCACCGCCATTCTGTTTGCGGTGGAGGCCTTGGGTTGCCATGAAAATCTGTTGCCCGCAGTCATTGCCGCCTCCCTTGCCTTCGTGATTCCCGAGCTGTTTGAGGCAGATTCCATCAACGAGGTGGTTTTGGAGCGCAGAACGGAGGAGATCAACAGCCACACCGAGCCCAAGGTATACGACACCTACGTCACCGTTATGGAGGGCTCCTTTGCGGTGGGAAAGCAGATCCGCGATATTTTCTGGCCCACCAATCTGTTCGTCCTTTCCGTCAAGCACGATACAAAGCACCGCGCCGAGGTTGACCAGCACGGCGGAAGAGATATCCGCATCGGCGACATTCTCCACGTGCGGTATTCCACCTGTGACGAGGCGGAAACAAGGGCACAGCTTATCGCCATCGTAGGTGCTCAAGAGTACCACGAAAACGAGATACACAACATTTAAGAAAGGTCACAACTATGATTTTTGAACATCTTGATCGCATTGTATTTGCCGGAGATTCCGTTACCGATATGGGAAGCACCAATCCCGTGGGAGAAGGGCTTTATGACAACGTGGGCAGAGGCTATCCCCGTATCGTGGAGAATATGCTTTCCGCCTATTACCCCGAGCGGTATATCCGCGTCACCAATTCCGGTATCTCCGGCAACACCAGCCGCGACCTGCTGGCACGCTTTGACCGCGACGTGGTGGAGCTCCATCCCGATTGGGTCTCCATCTGTATCGGCATCAACGACGTTTGGCGCCAGTTTGATTGCCCCGCCATCACGGAGCGTCACGTGCTTCCCGATGAGTACCGCAAAAACGTAGAGACCATGATCGAGAAGGTGAAGGGCAGCGTGAAGGGTATCTTCCTGCTTTCCCCTTACATCATGGAGCCCAACACCGAGGATAAAATGCGTTCCCGCCTGGATGAATACGTGGCCATCTGCGCAGAGCTGGCGGAGAAGCACGGTTGCATCTACGTGGATTTCCAGAAGATGTACGCCGATTACTGTAAGATCCGCCATTCCTCCTATATCGCGTGGGATCGCATCCATCCCAATCAGGTGGGCGCAACCTTGATGGCAAGAGCCTTCTTGGAAAAGTGCGGCTTCGATTACCATCACACCGTAAAGTAAGATCACACCCGCCTATCCCCTTTACCAAACTGTAAGGAGAACACGGATATGACCCCGAACATTATTCTCGCCAGCGACAGTACCACGGATCTCAGTCCGGAGCTGATAGATCGCTATCACGTAAAGATCGTCCCCCTCACCGTGGCTCTGGGCGGCAAGTCCTATGCCGACGGCAGAGAGATCGATCCCGACGCCATATACGACCATTACGCCCAAACGGGAGAGCTTCCCAAAACCGCCGCTCCCAACATTGCGGATTTTTACGAGTTCTTCTCCGGGTGTACAGCCGACGGCAGTGCCGTTCTGCTTTTCACCATCAGTGCCGAGATGTCCTCAACCTACAACAACGCCCGCCTTGCGGCATCGGAGTTTGAGAACGTTTACGTCATCGATACCCGCAACCTCTCCACAGGCGGCGGACTTCTGGTGGTCTCCGCAGGGGAGATGATCAAGGAAGGCAGAGCTGCCTCCGAGATTGCCGCCCGTTGCACCGCCTTGACAGAAAAGGTCAGCGCTTCCTTCGTTGTGGACGACCTGGAATTCCTGCATAAGGGCGGCAGATGCTCCGCTGTGGCGGCCATCGGTGCCAACCTGTTGCAATTAAAGCCCTGCATTACCGTTCGGGACGGCAAGATGGGTGTAGGGAAGAAGTATCGCGGCAAATTTGCGTCCGTGCTTCCCAAATACATCGAGGATCAGCTTGGCGACGGATCTCAGCTGGAGACGGAGCATATCTTCGTCACCCACGCAGGATGCGCCCCCGAGATTTATGAGGCCTGCGTGGAGAAGGTGAAGTCCATCGCCCCCTTCCGCAACGTGTACGTCACCCGTGCAGGCTGTACCATCTCCTCTCATTGCGGCAGGAATACCCTCGGCGTTCTGTTTGTTCGCAAATAAAAAAGATATTATACCCCAAAGAGAGCTTCTTTTGCAGAAGTTCTCTTTTTCCTTTTGATCGTTTGTTAGAAAATGCAGAAAACGCCAAAAACCATTGATTTTTGAGCATCATATTGGTATAATGTGATAAACAGAAAATACATGGAGGTATTTTTATGAAACGTTTATTTGCTCTTCTTGTAGCCGTTTTGATGGTAACGGGATTGCTTATGCTGGTTCCTTCCGCTGAGGATGACGAACTGCCCGCAGATGCCATCGTTTTGGATTACGCAGGTTATATCCACGAAGCGTATAACGTGATCCTTGCCGGCGATGAGAAAACCGTTGCCGAGCTGACCGCTCTCGGTCATGGCGAATCTAAGGATATGAACTATTTCGCAGTGATCGTTGTTGACGTTTACGACAAGGTTGTTGAGATCAACACCACTCTCGGCAGACCCGACGGTGTGAAGTCCGATATGGTCTGTCCCGAG
>JAFYNA010000002.1 GCA_017549925.1 Clostridia bacterium
GGTGGATTTATCCTGCAGGTTGTCGATCTCGTAGACCAACTGCTCGCTTCCGTCGGCGGTCTTGAAGAAATCATCGGTGATCAGGTTGTAGGGCAACACGCGGACGCGGTTGTCCTTTGACACCTCTACGATGTAGAACTGACCCGCCTGATCCGCCCCGGGAGGAATGGTGCCGTAGGTCATGCCGGTGGTCATCTCAAAATACGCCAAGGTGCCCGTGCCGAAGAGGGTGTAATCCTTCTGGTAGCAGGAGGCGGGGTTGTTGATCGGCCCGTGGGAGTGGCCGGAGAAGTTCAAGATCTGGCTATACTTGGAATACAGCGCGTCCAGCTGAGCGGACTGGTTTGCATACCACTCGGAGCTGACGTAAACGGTGTCCTTGATATGATGATGCTGGAAGGTGATGATGGGCTTTCCGCTGTCGTCTGCGGCGGCTTCCGCCAAATTCTGCTCCAGCCATTCCAGATCGCCGGAGTAATCCCCCTCGCCATAGGTGGAAACACCGATGAAGTGGTAGCCGTTCACCACCACGTGCTTGTTCAGCTCGGGATCCATGTTCTGGGTGTAGCCATTAACACCCCATTCCAGGTCGTTCAGGTTGCCGTAGAACTCATGGTTGCCCATAACGGTGATGAGCTGAGTCTCGTCCTTTTTGTTGGCGTTCACAATGCTCTTCCAAGCATCGTACTCGTAGGTTTGACCGTAGTTGGTGATGTCACCCACTGCTACGAAGGCATCCACCTTGTCATATTCCTGGGTCTCCGCGTAGGCGTAGGTGGATTTGAACAGCTGTGCCAAACGCTTGGCAGAAGCATCGTTTACCGTGGAAACGTGGTTGTCGGAGGTCACCACAAAGCGGAACGCCGTCTCAAATTCCCCCAGCTCCTCGGTGCCGGAGCTTTCCTCCGCCGAGGAACCCGCCTCGGAGACAGTACTTTCCTCCACAGAAGAGTTGGTTACGTCGCCCCCGCCGCAGGCGGAAAGGCAACAGGTTGCGGCCAATAACATAGCAAGAATTTTAAGTCCTTTCATTTCGGTCTACCTTTCTTTGCAAACACAAATGCCCGAAAACGGTATGGAGTTCACGGGCACTTGTAATTGCTGATTGTTATGATAATTGTAGCACAGAAAGCTTCCCTTGTCAAGGATTTGAAGTTTGTTTTGGTTTCAACGCCTGTGATCCGTTTTTTGCGATTCCAGATACTCGTCGTAGCCCAGAAGCGGCATGGCGGAAACGTAGGTCTTGGCGTAGACCTTGTTCCCGTTTTGGGAGGTCCCGATCTCCTTGTAGAAGGTATAGAAAGGGATCACGAGGGCAGAGCCGTCGTCCTCCTCTCCGAAGTAATACTCCATCCCCACAAATTCATACCCCTCAAAGCTGACCTCTTCCTGTGCATCCATGCAAAGAGGGCAGTAGTGTCCGCCGAACGCGTAGCCGTTAAACAGCAGTTCCTCGGCCTCCTTAAGGGAGATCAGCCCGGCATTGGCGATCAGCTCGTAGCTTTCCGCAAGAGGAGTCCTGTACTTGCGGTATCCCACCGAGGCCACGGTCAAAACGCCGTCGCTGACAATATCTCCATCGTAATTGGCAAAGTTGTCAAAGCGGATAAGGATATAATCGGAAAGGATCTCCCCGTACCGCTCCAAGGGGTGCCCCGTCTCGTTGTAGAAATAGACGAGGAGGTCAACCACGCCGTGTTTCGAATCGCTCGAATAACGCCGAACCACCTTCTCCTTTGTAAAGGACACGCCGAAAATGCGGCACAGCTTATTTTTCACCGATTGCAGAGAATCCAGGATCTCCTCGTCCGTCAAGCGTTGATCCGCTTGGATGATCTCGCCGTCCAGAACGATCCCTTGTTTGTCCCGGACGTCGGACAAACCGACGCTGATGTGAGTTTCCGATTGCTCGAAATTTAAGCTATACCGGCTGTGCTCCCCGAATTCCAGGTACTCGTATACCCGCTCCCTGCCGCCGTAACGCTCCCTTTCGCGGATCTCGTAGGGAGGGAGCGTGATGTCCAGAGAATCGGTCAACGAAGGAAGAACGGAATCCAAAAACGCCGACAATTCGTTTTTGTCCAAGGGAATCCCTTTTTGAGCATACCGATACACCCCAAGATAGTCCTCTCCCCCGGGGGCAACGAGGGGCAGATCCTTGCTATCCGGCACGTAGATCCGCTGGTATTGGTTGGTCCCCAAGTTGTCTTTCACCGCAAACAGATCGGCGATCTCAAGGGCGGTATACCGAGGCTCCTCCCAGGTAGGGATCTCCGTCGGTCCGCTTATCTCCGAGCTTTCCGAACAATCCGAAGCCGTGCTTTCCAAAGGAGCCTCCTCCCGCCATCCCGGCAGGATCAACACCCCTCCCGTCATCAACGCAAAGCAGGCCGCCGCGGCCACCCATTTGATCCATTTATGCGGTTTTTTCGCTATCTTCTCCCCGGGTGCCGCCTTGGCGATCAGATCGGCATCCAGTCCGCCCAGGTCTCTCAAAATGTTTTCTCCGGTCATACGTCAAAGCCCTCCTTGCTCAAAAACTCCTTGAGTTTTCTTCTGGTGCGCAACAAAAGAACGGTAAGACTGCTTTCTTTCATTGCATACTCTTTGGCTATTTCCGATATAGAGCTTGCGTACCAATAGCGGCGCACGAAGATCCGCCCCGTTTTATCGGGCAAGGATCGGACAAATCTGTTCAGTGCATCCCGCAAAGCCACGCTTTCCCCGATATCGGCACCGCCCGAACGGTCGGGAATACACTCCGACAGCTCAGCCAAAAGCACCCCTACTTCCCCGCCCCGCTTCTGCGCCGTCTGTGCTTCATAGCGGTTGAGAGAAAGCTGTCGGCAAACGGTGCCGACATAAGGCTTTAATTGGTCGGGACGGTTCGGGGGAATCGTGTTCCAGGTTTTCAGATAGGTATCGTTTACGATCTCTTTGGCATCCTCATCGTTTTGCAGGATGCGGAACGCAATGTACCGACAATACCGTCCGTATTTCTTTTCCGTTTCTGCAATGGCGGCTTCGGAACGTGCCCAATACAGATCTACGATCTGCTCATCTTCCATAGCCCAATCTCCTTTCGTGTTGATTTGAGAGGCCTTTCACCCTAACAAACAGGAAACGTACGGGACACACTACACGTTCAAGTCAACTTTTTTAAAAAAGCAAGCGGGGAAAACCCGCTTGCCGAAAAGACGTTTTTTACAGAGTAGAACCGAAATCGGTGACCAAGGTCTGACCGGTGATGGCTCTGGACTCGTCGGAAGCCAAGAACAACAGCATATTTGCCACGTCCTCGGGCATACAGGGCTGAACCTTCAGGTCGTTGTGCTTCATCATCTGACCGAAGATGTTCATGTCCATGTTGGCAGGGCTCATGCCCGCAACCATGGGGGTAACGATGGTGCCGGGGCAGATGGCGTTACAACGCACGCCGGTGCCTGCAAAGCGAAGAGCGGTGTGACGGGTGATGCCGATCACAGCAGCCTTGGAAGCAACGTAAGCCGCGCCGCCGCAACCCATAACGCCTGCAACGGAAGCCACGTTGACGATGGAGCCGTAGCCGGTCTTTGCCATCTCGCCGGTGATCTCACGCATCATGCACATAGTGCCCTTGGTGTTGATGTCGATCACGCGGTTCATATCCTCGTCGGTGAAGCTGTCGATAGCCTTCAAGCCCTCGTCCAGAACGCCTGCGTTGTTGATCAGAATGTCAACCTTGCCGAAAGCCTCCAGCGTGGCGGCCAAAACTCTCTTGGCATCCTCTGCCTTGGAAATATCGCTGACCACAGGAAGAACCTCTCCTCCTGCCTGACGGATCTTTTCCGCAACCTCAAGGAGCTGTGCCTCGCGGCGAGCGGTGATAACTACTTTTGCACCCTCGGCGGCAAACTTAATGGCAGTTGCCGCGCCAACACCGGAGTTACCGCCGGTGATGATGGCGACTTTGTCGTTCAAACGGTTCATGTTGTTCCTCCTGATTTTTTTGTTTTTTCTCAACGTACTGCGTTGTTACCTACATTATATCCGATTTGGGAAAAAGATGCAATACCGTGGGCAAAAAAACGCAGAAAAATTTTACCGCACAAACCTCTGCGCGTAGCCGCACCGTCTGCAAAGCTCCTCCGTGGCTCTTCCGCACCGAAAGCCCTCCACCATCTTCACCGCCCGAGGCGAGGACAAAATGGCAGATACGTCCTCTTCAAAAAGGTTGCCCAGCGAGAGGATCCCGTCACTGTCCAAGCAACAGGGCACCACCGTACCGTCTGCCAAAACGCCAAACTGATCCTTCAGCCCGTAACAGCGAACCTCCTCCCCCTGCAAAGGGGCGTTGCTGTCCGGCCAGGCAAACCGATCCCCCGCTTCCACAAACAGCTTCTCCCGAATGCGTATCCCGCGGGTGTTCTCCACCCACTCTCCCGAGAGCTTGTCACGCAGAACGGACAGTGCAAACTCGTTCCTGCCCTTATCAAAGCCCTTGTTCCAAAGGCGGAACACCACGATCACCCCTGCATTTGCTGCGGCCTCGGCAAAGGTGGCCAGCTGTTCCAAATAATCTGCAAATGCCTCGTCGCTACCCTCTTCAAAGCTGTGCATGGAGAGATTGACCTTGTGCAGACCTGCGCTTAACAGCTCCTCCCGGCGACGGTGCAAAAGGGTTCCGTTGGTGGTAAGGATGGATTTGTACCCCCGCTCCCCCGCCAGCTTGATAAACGTGGGCAACAGCGGATGGGTCAACGGCTCCCCCATCAAATGGTAGTATATGTATTGGGTATGCCCCGCCAGCCGATCCAATACCAAAGAGAATTCCTCCATGCTCATCTGCCGCGGCGGACGGCTGTGTCCGTGGCAGAAGGAGCAGTTCATATTGCATCGGTTGGTGATCTCTACGTAAACCTTGTTGTACATCGTGTTCCTTTTCTTAAAAAACAGAAAGTGCCCGAAGGCCCTGTGTTTCCAAGGGTTTTCGGGCACTTGTTAGCCGATTGAAATTATTCCCACTCTTTTTTCGGGGTTCTTCTTTGGCTTATTTATGCCCTAAATATTATTCTAAACGGCAATTTTGAACC
>JAFYNA010000003.1 GCA_017549925.1 Clostridia bacterium
GGTTGTGGTGGGAGAGGACTGTATCGTTCCCGAGGGCTGTATCATCGGGGAGAATACGGTGCTGGAAAAGGGCACCGTTCTGCCTCGGGGCACCAAGCTGGGCGGCGGGATGCGGGTGGATAACCACCGTCGCGAGGGTCGCTTTGCCTTTGGCAGGGTGACGGGCAGGCTGTTTGACGAGGAGGGGATCTCCGGGGAGCGTGCTATTTTGGACGGGGTGTTCTGCACCCGCTTGGGCAGAGCCTTGGTGCCGCCGGAGAAGGCTTTCACCGTTGGCATTCTCCATTCTCCCACCTCTGCGGCGGAGCTTTACGCCCAAATGCTGGCCTGCGGCGTGCAGGAAAGCGGGGGAAGGGTTTACCGCTTGGGGAAGGGCTTCCCGGGGGTAGCCCCCTTCGCGGTGAAAAGCTACGGGCTGGATCTGGCCGTCTCCGTGGAAGTGCGGGAAAGCTTGGGGCGGGTGATCCTTCGCTTCTGCGACAAGGACGGTCTGCCCCTTTCCGGGGAGGATCAGCGTGCCTTGGAAAGCCGCTTGAAGAACGGCTCCTTTGCCTCCTGCGTGACCCCCTTGCCCATGGAGACTCCCACGGGGGAGGATATGGTGCTTTGCCGTTACTGTAAGTATTTGCAGGAGCGGACGGGCTCCTTGACGGGAGTGCGGTTCTCTGTGTCCCGTCGGGATGACGGGGGCGAATTTTTGGGCTCCAACGCCAAGGAATTAGGCGCGGAGGTGTTCTACGGCGAGGAGGAAGGGGTGGATTCCTACACCGTGTCTCCCGACGGCAGAAGGGCTTGCTTGATCACCGCCGGGGGAAAATCCATGTCCTATTGGCACATGGTGGCAATTTGCGCCTCGGAGGACGAAAACTCTGTGGTGTATCTGCCCCGCCGCGCTCCTAAGGCGGTGGAGGAGTATTTGCAAAATATGGGGAAAGAGGTGGCCTTTTACAACGATTCCCGTTCCCCTGCCCGCCAGCACGGGGGAGATTGCGACTACGTGAACGACGGGGTGTTGCTCTGCCTGCTGGTGGCTTCGGCTTGCTCCCATGCCGCAGGCGGCGCCCAAAAGAAGACTGCGGACGAGCTGCTGGCGGGCTTGCCCGCCTTCTCGGTGATGAAAAAGGAGCTTCCCTCCCCTCCCGATACGGAGTGTGCGGACAGGCGGGCGGAGGTCATTGCCTCTTTGTGCAAGGAAAGCGGGTATCCCGCCAGAATTTACCGCAAAACGGGGTGCATCACCCTTTTTCCCAGAAGCGCGGGAGGGTATACCCTCATTGCGGAGGCCACGGGCTGGGAGGCGGCAGAGGAGCTTTGCAAAACCGCCGAGGAATTGCTGTCGGAATAAGGATAAAACGGGACGCGTGATGGGCGGGAATGAGGTTCTTAACTCCCGTTTTACGCAAAAAACAAACAAAAAAGGACAGAGCCTTCGCTCTGTCCTTTTGTCATGCAATTTTTACAGGTCTGCAAGAAGATCGCTTTCATCGGGGATGAGGATCCGTCTGCCTTCCCGGATGGCTTGATCGGCAAACACCACGGTACGGAAGGAGGAATACACCGCGTCGAGGGGAACGGCACCCTTCACGTCGTTTTCGATCATATCGATAAGATTGAGATACTGACCGTACATATCCTTATATACGGAATCGTAATCCATGATCACGTCGGGCTTGCTTTCGTCGCCGTAGTAGATACAGATGCGGTCCTTATCGGTAACGCCGTCCTTGCGGTTCATGGCCATGGTCAAGGTGATGTGCCCCTTGGTGCCGATAAAGTCTTTATCGTTGTTGGAGGAGATGTTGTTGCTCCAGCCCACCTCGTAGTAGCCTCTGCACCCGTTTGCCAGCTCCATGTTCATCACCTGGTAGTTGTCGATGGGGGAATCCTCATCCAGCTTGGCGGAAATACCGCTGACAGCCACAATGGGAGAGCCTGCAAACCACTGGATCACGTCTGCGTAATGCACACCGCAGTCGATGAGGGGAGGGCAATCCTGCATGAGACGGATAAATCTGTCCCAAGGGTGGCCGGGCTCACCTGCGCGGTGGCTCTGGTTCATACGCACCATGCGCAGCTCACCGATCTCACCTGCGTCGATCAAGGCTTTGATCTTGCGGTAGGAGCGGTTGTAGCGCAACACGTGGGAAACGGAGACCTTGCTGGTATGGGACTTCGCCAAACGGACGAACTCCCGTGCATCCTCCAGATTGGTGGCGATGGGCTTCTCACAGATCACGTGCTTGCCGTGACGGAGGCATTCCTTCAAAATGGGGAAGTGGGTATCCGTATAGGTAGCGATGATCACGATCTCCACCCGGGGATCCTCTAAGAAGGGACGGTAATCCGTTCCGTAATGCTTCGCCTCAAAGCGGCGGGCAAACTCTTTGGCCAGGACCTCGTTGGTATCAATGGTGGCGATGATGGTCGCCTCGTGCTTGTCGTAGATTTCTTGAATATGCTGCTCGCCGATGTGGCCGCAGCCGATCAGGATCACTCCGTAAGATTTCTTCATCAGGCACATCCTCTTTCCGTCGGGAATATCTCCCGGGGTCGTTAGGGGGGGAAGTTATTGCTTACCTGCCAACAGGATGGTGTCCTGCTCTACCAGGCGAACTGCCAATGCGGTAACCTCTGCCAAGGGCAGGGGGGAGGGGTTACGTACCCAGTCTACGTACAGGTTCAACACGCCGTGAGCCATGTAGGAAAGGCACAGACGGAGAGAAGCGTCGCTGGCATCGGTGTAGTTGCGGTATACGTTCATCATAGAGGTCAGGCATCTCTCTCCCAGAGCGCGCAGGAAGAAGGTGCAGGTGTTTTCCAGACAGAAGGCGCGGAAGATCTCGGGCTGCTCGCTGATCTTACCGTGGATGCACTCCAAGAACTTTGCGGGGATGAACACGCCGCCGTCGGCAAGAGAATACTCCAGAGCCTGATCGAACAGCTCGCCGCCCTTGGCGATCAGCTCGTTTGCAACGTCCTCAATACCGGTGTAATGGAGGTAGAAGGTCTTGCGGTTGATGTCTGCCTTCAAGGTCAGCTCGGTGATGGTGATGTCCTCCAAGGACTTCTCGGAAAGAAGCTGTAACAGTGCTACGGTGATAGCGCGCTTGGTTTTGACGATTCTTCTGTCGATCTTGGTTCTTGCCATGGAAAAGCTCCTCATATATCAAAAAGTGGTAGTAAAAGTAGTGCGCGGAGAGCCCGGGATGGGTCGTTCCCGAAAATCCTTGCTTTGCTTAGAAAATCCGCATAATCGGATTACGCAATATTATACCACAAAATTGAACATTTTGTTATCTAATTTTTCACAAATTTTCCTTTGTTTTTTTGTCGGTTTATACAAAAGCGCCCGAAATTTTCTTGTGTGCCGATCATTGCAGGGGGAATGTTTTTTTGCAATCTCGGGAAGCGGCTCTTGCATTTTTTTTGCGGGTGTGCTATACTGCCCTTAACGAAAGACAGAAAGGATCCGCCCATGAAGATCAGCAGGCTTTTACAGCAGAATACACTCTCTATCTCTTTTGAGGTGTTTCCTCCCAAGACGGAGACCGCTTTCGAAAGCGTAAAAACCGCCACGGAGGAGATCGCCCGTCTGGGGCCCGCCTTTATGAGCGTTACCTACGGCGCAGGGGGCGGAACCAGCAAGTATACCTTGGACATCGCAGAGAACATCCGCGAGACCTACGGCGTACCCACCCTTGCCCATCTGACCTGCGTTTCCTCCACCCGTGAGACGGTGAAGGCGCGGATCGCAGACATCAAGGCGGCGGGGATCGAGAACGTGATGGCGCTGAGAGGGGATATTCCGAAGGAGCTGGAAAACGCCGACCGCAGCGGCTGGGCGTATCATCACGCGGTGGAGCTGGTGCGGGAATTGAAGGAGGCAGATCCCACCCTTTGCATTGGCGGGGCTTGCTACCCGGAGGTGCATCCCGAAAGCGCCGGTCAAAAGGAGGACATCCGTTACCTCAAAGAGAAGGTGGACGCGGGGTGTGATTTCCTGACCACCCAGATGTTCTTTGATAACAATCTGCTTTACAGTTTTTTATATAAGATCCGCGAGGCGGGGATCACCGTTCCCGTGGTGCCCGGCATCATGCCCATCACCAAGGGCAATCAGGTGGAGCGGGCGGTGAAGCTTTCCGGCTCCTTCATGCCCAGACGGTTTGTCTCTCTGGTGGATCGGTTTGGGTCTGACCCTGCGGCCATGAAGCAGGCGGGAATTGCCTACGCCACGGATCAGATCATCGATCTTTACGCCAACGGCATCACCAACGTGCACGTGTACACCATGAACAACCCCGACGTGGCGGAAAAGATCATGGAAAACCTTTCGGATATTTTGGGAAAATAAGGCTATGAGTTTTATTGCGTTTTTAAAAAACAACCGCGTGATCCTGGACGGCGGCATGGGCACCCTTTTGCAGGAGGCGGGGCTGAAGCCCGGGGAGCATCCCGAGCTTTGGTGTCTGACCCACCCCGAGGTGATCACCGAGATCCATCGCGCCTATTATGAGGCGGGGAGCAATTTGGTCTGCACCAACACCTTTGGAGCAAACTGCTTGAAATTTGACCTTCCCACCCTGCGGGAGATCATTCTCGCGGGGGTACGCTGTGCCCGTATAGCGGCAGAAGGCAGGGAAGACCGCTTTGTGGCGCTGGATATGGGCCCTACGGGGAAGCTTCTTGCCCCCACGGGGAATCTGCCCTTTGAGGAGGCGGTGGAGATCTTTGCCAAAACCGTCCGCTTGGGGGTGGAGGCGGGGGTGGATGCCATCCTCATCGAGACCATGACAGACAGCTACGAGACCAAGGCGGCTCTTCTTGCCGCCAAGGAAAACAGCGATCTGCCCATTCTGGTGACCAACGCCTACGGAAGCGACGGCAAGCTGATGACCGGCGCAACTCCCGCCGCCATGGTTGCCATGCTGGAGGGCATGGGGGTCTGCGCCTTGGGTGCAAACTGCTCTCTCGGACCCAAGCAGCTGGCAGGAGTGGCAAAGGAGCTTTTGGAGCGTGCCTCCGTGCCGGTGATCTTAAAGCCCAATGCAGGCTTGCCCGCGGTGCGGAACGGAAAAACGGAATATGACGTGACCCCCGAGGAATTTGCCTTGCAGCTTGCAGAGCTGGTAGGGGAAGGGGTTCGCTTGGCAGGCGGTTGCTGTGGCACCACCCCTGCGTATATCGCCGCGTTGACAGCAAAAACAAAGGATCTGCCCCTGCTTCCCTTAGAGGAAAAGCAATGGACGGCAGTTTCCTCCTATACCCACGCCGTGACCTTTGGGGAGAAGCCTCTTCTCATCGGAGAACGGATCAACCCTACGGGAAAGAAACGGTTGAAGCAGGCTCTTCTGGAGGGAGATACCAATTATCTCTTGGAGCAGGGCATTGCCCAGGCAGAGGCAGGGGCACAGCTTCTGGACGTGAACGTAGGTCTGCCCGGGATCGACGAGCCTGCGGTTTTGGCCGAGGCGGTGGCGGCGTTGCAGGGGGTGACGGACCTTCCCTTGCAGATCGATACCGCAGACGGCACGGCTATGGAGAGGGCGTTACGGCTTTACAACGGTAAGGCGTTGGTGAACTCCGTGTGCGGCAAGCAGGAGAGTATGGACACTGTGTTCCCCTTGGTGCAAAAATACGGCGGCACGGTGATCGCCCTGACCTTGGATGAGAAGGGCATTCCCGCCTCTGCGGAGGGGCGCGTTGCCATTGCGGAGAGAATTATCGCCGAGGCAGCAAAATACGGCATCGGGAAGAAGGATCTGATCTTTGACACCCTTGCCATGACGGTGAGTGCGGATCAGAACGCTCCCGCCGTGACCTTGGAGGCCATGGCGCGGATCAGGAAGGAGCTGGGTTGTCATACCTCCTTGGGGGTTTCCAACGTGTCCTTCGGTCTGCCTAACAGAGAGGCTGTGAACGGGGTGTTCTTCACCCTGGCCCTCCAGAAGGGGCTTTCCGCCGCCATTATGAACCCTCTTTCCGCAGAGATGATGAAATCCTACTATTCTTACCTGCTCCTTGCGGGGCTGGATGAAAACTGCATGGGGTACGTTGCCAACGCGGATCGATTTGCCGCGGCGGAAAACGCTGTGCCTGTGGCAGAAAAAATGGCAGAAGGCGGCTCCGAGCTGCAAAAAGCGGTGGAAAAAGGGCTGGCCCGCAAGGCTGAGGAGCTGACGGCGGGGCTTTTGGAGACCCGCGAGCCTCTGGACTTGGTGGAAAACGAGCTTCTGCCCGCTTTGGACAAGGTGGGCAAGGGCTTCGAGGCAGGCAAGCTGTTCCTGCCCCAATTGCTCATGTCCGCCGAGGCGGCCAAGGCGGCCTTCGGGAAGATCAAGGAGAAGCTTCCCCCCGGCTCCGGCGGGAAGGGACCCTTCGTGCTGGCAACGGTGCAGGGGGATATCCACGACATCGGCAAGAACATCGTGGGGCTTTTGTTGGAGAATTACGGCTACACCGTGATCGATTTGGGGAAGGACGTTCCTCCCGAGGCGGTTTTGGAGGCGGTTCTCGCCCACAACGCCCCCTTGGCAGGGCTTTCCGCCTTGATGACCACCACCGTCCCCGCCATGGAAGCCACCGTTGCGCTCCTGCGG
Source organism: Clostridia bacterium (assembly GCA_017549925.1). Taxonomy (GTDB): domain Bacteria; phylum Bacillota; class Clostridia; order Oscillospirales; family CAG-382; genus Coliplasma. Next base: position 6,600 of record JAFYNA010000003.1, read on the forward strand.
GAGAAGGCACCTTGGTGTAAGATCGTGGTGGGCGGCGCAGTGCTGACCGAGGATTTTGCAAAAAATATCGGCGCGGATGCCTACGGCAAGGATGCCATGGCCACGGTACGGTATGCGGAAACGGTGTGAAACAAAAGAAAAACGACTCCGAAAGGGGTCGTTTTTGTGTTGGGGGAGATGTAAGTTTGCCCGTGAAGGGGTACATCAGACTCTCAGTAGATCCCTCAACCTGCAAGCAGGTCTCGGTTTTGCTTACTGCTGTTTAAGGTAGAGGCGCATCCCACGCCTGCTTTGCTAAAAAGATCGTCCTTCCCTCTCTCCCGAAAACGGCAGTTTTCGGCAATACGGTTTCTTTGGGGGTCAAAGGGGACTTTCTTTTCCGAAAGAAAGCCCCCTTATCTCGTATCCTTACATATTCACTTCGGTAACCAACGTTACGATAATCGGCTTGCGCTTGGTCTTTTGGTAAACGGCGTTGAACATATCGTCCTTCAACCGTGCGCCCAAGGTGCCGGGATCGGAGATCCCCTTGCTGAGAGATTTCTGCAGGAACTTCCGTGCCATGTCGGCAAGGTAGCGCAACAGCTCCTCGTTTTCCTTCACGTAGACGAACCCGCGGGAAACGATCTCGGGCATGACGGCGATCTCACCCTCGGGGGTCACCCCTGCGGTGATGAACAGCACGCCGGACTCCGCCAGATTTACACGGTCACGCAGTACTGCGGACTCTACGCCTTCGCCGCCGGCACTGTCGATCATCACTCTGCCCCATTCCACGGTGTCGCCCCAATGGATGCCGCGGCGATCCATCTCGATGATCCGTCCGTTCTCGGGGAGGAGGATGTTCTGGGGCTTGGTGCCCAAGGATTTTGCCAGATTTGCGTGGGCAACCAGATGCTTGTATTCTCCGTGGAGGGGGATGAAGCTGTCTGCCTTCACCAGGCTGTGAAGCACCTTCAGCTCCTCACGGCAGGCGTGGCCGGAAACGTGCACGTCGTCGGTACGGTCGGTAATGACCTCTACCCCCAGCTTGTAAAGCTCGTTGATGATCTTGGTCACCAGCTTCTCGTTGCCGGGAACGCAGGAGGCGGAAAGCACCACCAGATCCGAGGTGGAGAGAGAAACCATGGGATGTGCGCCGAAGGCCATGCGGTAAAGGGCACTCATGGGCTCGCCCTGACTGCCGGTGGTGATGATGGCAAGCTTTTCCGGGGGGAAGTACTTGCACTCGGAGATATCGATCATCAGCCCGTCGGGAATGTTGATATAGCCCAACTGCTGTGCGGCGCGAAGCACGTTTTGCAGACTGCGCCCGGTCAGGGCAACCTTACGCTCCGCCTTGGCACAGGCAGCCAGAATTTGCTGAACGCGGTGTACGTTGGAGGAGAAGGTGGCGATCACCACGCGACGCTTGTCGTCGCTGAGAATGCGGTCAAAGGAGGCGTTCAGGGTGCTTTCGCTGGGGGTGTACCCGGGACGCTCCGCGTTGGTGGAATCACACATCAGCACCTTGACCCCTTTTCTGCCCAGCTCGGCGAACCGCGCCAAGTCGATGGGAGTGGTGTCGATGGGGGTGAAATCGATCTTAAAATCCCCGGTGTGGACGATCCGTCCGCAGGGGGTGGTGATGCAAAGAGCTACCGCGCCGGGCATGGAGTGGTTCACGTGGATGAATTCCACGTCAAAGGCGCCCAAGGTGATCATCTCGCCGGGACGTACCTCAAAGAGATCGTTGGTGCGGATGTTATGCTCAGCCAGCTTGCCGTCCAGAATGCCCAAGGTCAAGCGGGTGCCGTACACCTCGCAGGGAACCTTCTTTAATAAATAAGGTACGCCGCCGATGTGATCCTCGTGGCCGTGGGTAAGCACCAAGCCGCGAACCTTGTGGAAATTCTTCACCAAATAGGTGAAATCCGGGATCACCACGTCTACGCCGGGCATATCCTCCCCGGGGAAGGCGATGCCGCAATCCACCACGATGATGTCGTCACCGTATTCAAAGGCGGTCATATTCATGCCGATGCCGTCCACGCCTCCCAAGGGGATGATCTTCACGGTACCGATCTTTTTCTTCTCGGGCTGTTTCGCCTTGGGGGCGATCTTTTCTACCAAATTCTCGCCGTTCTTGGCGGCGTTCTTTTCTTTTTTAGCTTTCTTCTTCTCAATAATTTCTTCGATGTTGTTTTTCTTCTTCATAAATCTCCAATAATTTTTTTGGGTGGGTTAAGTAATGGGGTCGGGGAGCTTCACCAGACGGACGTCTGCGCCCACGGCGTTGAGCTTCTCCACGATCCGCTCGTATCCTCTCAGAATGTGGTGGATATCGTCCACGATGGTGGTGCCCTCCGTTGCCAAGGCGGCGATGACCATGGCCGCTCCCGCACGCAGGTCAACGGCACGGACGTTGGCGGGGGTCAGAGAGGGAACACCGGTGATCAGCAGGTCACTGCCGGAAACGGTCAGCTTTGCGCCCATACGCTGAAGCTCGGGCACGTACTGGAAGCGGTTCGCCCATACGGACTCCGTCAGCTTGCTTTCCCCCCCTGCCAGGCAGAGAAGGGTGGCGATCTGAGGATGCATATCCGTGGGGAAGCCGGGATAAAAGGCGGTCTTTACACGAACGGCGTGCATGGGAGGTGCATCGGGAGCGGGTGCGTGGACGGTGATGGAGTCGTCACCCTCTTCGATGTTCACGCCCATTTCCAAAAGCTTTGCGGTAAGAGACTCCAAATGGCGGGGGATCACGCCGGTAACGGTGACCTCGCCCTTGGTTGCCGCCGCCGCCATGATGTAGGTGCCTGCCTCGATCATATCGGGCACTACGGCGTAACGGCTGCCGTAAAGGTTCTCCACACCTACGATCTTGATGGTGGGAGTACCTGCGCCCATGATGTTGGCGCCGCAGCTGTTCAAGAAGGAGGCTACGTCTACGATGTGAGGCTCTCTTGCGGCGTTATCAATGACGGTGGTTCCGTTTGCACGGCAGGCCGCCAGCATGATGTTGATGGTTGCGCCCACGGAGGGAACGTCCAAATACACGGAGTTGCCCTTCAAGCCCTCCTCGGCGTTGCAACGGATACGGCATTCCACGCCGTCCTCCTCTACGGTGGCACCCAAAGCACGGAAGCCCTTCACGTGCTGATCGATGGGGCGGGAGCCGAAGTCACAGCCTCCGGGGTAGCCCGTCTCCACACAGCCGAATCTGCCCAGACCTGCGCCCAGCAGATAGTAAGAGGAGCGAAGCTTTGCCGCCAACGCGTTGGGGATGTTGGCGCGGTTTACGTAGCGTGTATCGATCTGGTAGGTATGGTCGCCCATGTAAGCGATCACAGCTCCCAGCTCCGTGAGAATTTCGGAGGCGTGACGAATGTCTGCCGCATCGGGAACGTTCTCGATGACGCAAACGTCACCCACCAAAAGGGTGGCAAAAAAGATGGGATCCGCGGCATTCTTCATGCCTCCCGTTTCAATAACGCCCTGCAGGGGCTTTCCGCCTTTGATATATAACTTTTCCATAGATGGCCTCCCGGAAAAAGGGTATTTATAGTAAATGGACAGAAATATCCTATTATCTATGATAGCTTGTTTTCCGTAAAATGTCAAGAAGGATTTGCGACTTTTATGTGAATTTCCCCTTTAATATGAGGAGAAAGGGGGAGGAACCATTCTTTTTTTGAAAAAACGCTTGACAAATCCCGAAAAGTATGCTAATAATAATGATTGGCATACTACGATGTGCGAATATGCCTTTTTTCCTATCCCAAAATTGCCAACCCGTCTTCACGGTAAGACGAGGCATAAAAAACCGACACGGAGGTGTAAAGAGATATGAAGCGTACTTACCAGCCCAAGAAGAGACACAGAATGATGGAGCACGGTTTCCGTAAGAGAATGGCTACCGCTAACGGCAGAAAAGTTCTCAAGAGAAGACGCGCTAAGGGCAGATATAAGCTCACTTATTAATCTGCGTTGATTTACCGAGCAAGGCGGTTTGAAGAAACTTATGGAAAGACGGAAGTATAAGCTCTACCCGTTGAAGAAGAATCACCTGTTTTCCCGCGCTTATCGCAAGGGGAAGAGCGTGTCTTCTTCCACCATGGTGCTTTACGTTCTGAAAAGCCGTGAGAAGGACCGTTCCTTGCTCGGACTTACTGTTTCCAAAAAGCGGGGGAAGGCCGTGGTAAGAAACCGCATCAAGCGGCTCTTCCGGGAGTCCTTCCGCTACTACCTGCCGAATCTTAAGAACGGATATCTGATCGTTATTGTTGCAAAGCAACCTGCTTGTGATGCGGAGTTTACCGTGATCCGCCGCGAGATGGGAGAATTATTGGGCAAGGCAACCCTTCTTGAGGATTCGATATGAAACGTATCTGTATTGCGATGATACGCTTCTACCAAAAGCATATTTCTCCGGCATTACCGTCTTGCTGTCGCTACGTGCCGACGTGTTCCCAGTACGCCATCGAGGCAATCGAAAAGCGCGGGGTGTTCGTCGGCATTTTTTTGGCTGTCAAGCGGCTTTTTCGCTGTAACCCATGGGGCGGAAGCGGGTTTGATCCCGTTCCGGAGCGTCGGAGAAAAAAGATCCCCCCAAAAGATCGAAAGGTTTGAAAAAACAAGTTATGAGTTTCATTTACGTTCCCTTTAGTTACGTTATGAAGTTCTGCGTGTGGATCTCGCAGAATTCCTACTTCTTCGGCTTGTTCTTCTTCGCTTTGGCCTTCGAGATCATTCTTCTTCCCTTGGCCATCAAGCAGAAGAAGTCCCAGATCGCCATGGCAAGGGTTCGTCCCAAGGAATACGCCATCCGTAAGAAGTATGCGGGCCGTACCGACCGTGTGACCCAGCAGAAGATGCAGATGGAGCTTAACGAGATGCATCAGCAGGAGGGTGTGAACCCTCTGTCAGGCTGTCTGCCTCTGTTGATCATGCTTCCCGTGATCCTGATTCTGTTTGCCATCGTTCGTCAGCCCGTGACCTATTCCTCCGACTTTACCGACGGCGCCCGGGAGGCGATCCGTAACGAGGTGGTGGAGCTTCACCCCGATTACAACAAGGACGAGGAATTCAACACCGTTATTTCTCAGTTTGCCTTTGATTATCTTGACGATATCCGCGCCAATTTGGTGAAGGATCACGATTCTGCCAAGGAAGCCAACACCATTCTGCTGGAAGAGCAGGTGAAACTGGGTGCCGCTGTGCAGTACAAGGATCCCGATGCGGACAACAAGGAGATCATCAAGCTGGAAAACGGCTTTGACAAGTATGCCATCGACGGCAAGTCCAACAGCACCTACCGCGAGACCGCTGTGGCCTCCGTATTTGCAAACTTCGGCGAGGACTACGTGGCGACCCTGAAGGAAGCCGGTGCTCTTCCCGCAAATTATGAGAATCCCATTCCCCTTTATATTGTGGAAGAGGGCGAGAAGGTTTACTACACGGATATGATGCCCAACTTTACTCTGCTGGGCGTAAATCTGTTGAACCAGCCCTCCTTCAGCGAAAACGAGACCTGGCAGGATTGGGCGTTGCTGCTCATCCCCATCCTGGTATTCCTGACCTCCTTCCTGGGACACAAGGTTACCATGCGTAACCAGCCCTCTCAGACCAAGCCCGACGGCACTCCCATGCAGCCCGGCTTGTTCATGACCGTTGGTATGCCCTTGCTGTCCACCTTCTTTACCCTGGCAATGCCTGCGGCGATCGGCTGTTACTGGATCTGGCGTACCCTGCTGAACATGGTCAAGGAGCCTATCCTGAGCAAGGTTTACCCCATGCCCCGCTTTACCCAAGAGGAGCTGGAGGAGGCTGCAAGAGAGCTGAATGCCAAGGCAAAGGGCAAAAAGAAGAAGGTCATCACCATCGAGGTCGATGAGGACGATGACAGCTATGCGGATATCGAGGTGAAGGGAGCTTCCGCCTCCGCTCACGTTGACGCCGCCCGTCCCAAGCCCTCCGGAAAGAAGGCCGAGCTGCCCTACCGCAGACCCACCTCCATCGAGATGCTTTCTGCCGAGGACGACGAGCCTACCAAAGAATAAGGATAATAAGGAACACATATGATGAAAGAAGTGATTGCAACCGGCAAGACGGTTGCCCTTGCGCTGGAAGCCGGCGCCGCTGAGCTGGGTCGTACACCCGATCAGGTTCAGCACGAGGTATTGGAGGAGGGCAAAAAGGGCTTGTTCGGCATCGGTGCCGCTGAGGCAAAGGTGCGCGTGTTCATCCCCGAGACCCCTGCTACCCGTGCCGTTGAATTTTTGGAAAAGCTGATTGAAAATATGAGACTGAACGCTTCCGTCGTGGTGGTTTCCGAGACGGAGGAAGAGGTTTGCCTCAACGTGGTTGGTCAGGGCCTGGGCGCCTTGATCGGCAGAAGAGGCGACGTGCTGGATTCCGTTCAGTATTTGGCTACCCTGTCTGCCAATCTGGGCAGACCCGGCTACTACCGCGTTTCCGTAGACGCGCAGGGCTACCGCGCAAAGCGTGCGGACACCCTTTGCGGTATGGCACGCCGTATGGCCGAGAAGGTACTGAAGTACCATCGCGCCTTTGCTCTGGAGCCCATGTCTGCTTATGAGCGTCGTATCGTTCACGCAGAGTGCCAGAACATTGAGGGCGTTACCACCTACTCCGTAGGTGAGGGTGCCGATCGTAAGATCGTCATCGCCCCCCAGAAGGACTAATGAGAAGAGCTCCCGTTCGTAAGAGCGGGAGTTTTTTTGCGCTTTTTTGGGGCTTTACCGTAACAGCCCCGTTTTCTTCTCCCAGACCCGCACGTCCTCGGGGAGGGAATAGGTAGAAAACCCATCAAAAACCGAGCCGCCTAAGGTGACGGTGAGGGTGTCCTCCGTTTCCCGGTGGCGAAACCGCAACACAGCGCCGCAGGGCGGGGTGCCCGGTGGATTTTTCTCCGCTTTTTTGTAAAGCGCTCCTCCTGCAAACCGTCGAAAGCCCTCCGCCGCCTTGCGATAGAAACGGCAGAAGGGCTTGTAGTCGGCCTTGGCGTGTTCGCTTTTCTGAAGGGCGGGGAAGGATAGGTTGATGATCACCGCGACCTGTCCTTCCTTATTTTTCAAGGTTTCCCGCAGGGTTTCTTGTCGTAGGATCATGGCGTTGCCCCTTTCTTTTGCCACGGGTGGTTTTATTCTCAGTATATGCGCGGGGAGAGCAAACCATACTCAACTCTGCGCTTGCCACCAAGGGGGAAAGAAGGGAGAGCAACAGCCCCCTGCTCATCCCCGGGAGGAACAGCGCCGGGAGCCAGCCTGCGGCGATGCCAAGGTAGGTTAAGGGCAGTTTTTCTGCGGGAGGCAGTAACAGCATCCCCGAGAGGGAGCATAAAACCGCCCCGAGAAGGTCTGCTGCTCCAAGGGCGGCTTCCGCCGGAGTGAGCCCCGCCGTCAAGGCGATGCCCCAAAAGCCGATGGCCACCAAGGAGAAGGGCAACGCACTTCTCTCCAAAAGGCGGGAGGGCGGGTGGCATTTTTTGTTTGCCGCCAGCAGGAACACCACCAAAAGGGCGAGGAAGAACAAGATCTCTCCCCGAGGAGAGCCGAGGTCTTGGGTGAACACCCGCCAAAGGGGGTACATCCGCAGAAAGGCCGCTCCCAACAGCAGAGGGGCGCACAGACGGGGGAGTGATCCCGCGGAAAACCTGCCGAAAAAGCCCATGCACAAGCAAAGCGCCCCGCCGATGCACCGCGCCAAAAGCCCTTCCGCGGCCAGCAGGGAAGAAAAGCAAAGGAGAAACGGGATCCAAAACGCCATGTTACAGCTCCTCTCTCCTGCCCAAGGTCTTCTTTGGCAGGGTCAACAGCAGATCTTCCATCCCCTTAAGGTGGGGCGGGGACAAAGGGGAAAGGTAGGGCGCGCCAAAGCTATCCTCTGCGGACAGCAACGCCGTCAGAAGGCAGACCCCTACGCAGATTCCCGGCAACCCGAAGAACCCGCCCAAGATCAAAAAGGAAAACCGAAGCAACGCCGTGGCGTACATAAAGGCGGGGACGATGAAGGCGCACACCGCAGAAAGTGCCACCGCCATGATCACCATGGTGGAGGCAAGCCCCGCCTCCACTGCCGCGTCTCCCAGAATGATGGAGGCGACCAAGCCCACCGCGTCCCCCACGGTGCGGGGCATCCGAACCCCCACCTCCCGCACCAATTCAAACACCACAAGGGAGAAAAAGCACTCCCAAAACAGGGTGAAGGGAAGCCCTTCCCGGGAGGTGTTCAACTGCTCCAAAATGGCCTTCGGCAGTAAATGGGGGTGAAACTCCCCCAATGCCACGAACAAGGCGGGAAGAAATACCGCTACCAGCAGGGCGAGAAACCGCAAGCAACGGATGGCGGTGGCATAATAGGGGGTGCGGAGATAATCCTCGGCGGATTGCAACCCCTCCCAAAACACGTAGGGGGCGGTGAGGACGAAGGGGGAGCCGTCCACCAGCAGGGCAACCCGTCCCGCCAACAGCTTGGAGGCCACCTTGTCCACCTTTTCCGTGCTTCCCACCAAGGGGAACAGCGGGTTCTTCTTCCCTTGCAGGAGCAGCTCCAAATACCCCGCGTCCATCACCGAGGAGGGTTTTCTTGCGGCGATCTTCTTTTTCAGTGCTTCCACAAAGGAAAGGTCCGCCCGACTTTCCAGATACGCCAGGGTGATGCGGGTGTGGGAGACCTCCCCCGCGTAGAGGGAGACGAATTTCAAATCCCCGGTGCGCAAGAATTGTCGCAGCATTACCATGCTTTTGTCCCCGTCCTCCACAAACCCCAAGCGAGGCCCTCGCAGGGTCACGTCCGTTTCCGGCTGGGTCACGGCTCGATGCACCCCCGCGTAGGCCGCCGCTAAGCAGAAGTAGACCCCGCTTTGGGATTCCACCGCCAAGAACACCTCCCCCCGCAGAAGGGCATGGGAGATCTCCCCGCTGTCCGCAGGGAAGGAAAGCCCGCCGCCATACAAAACCGCTCCGAAATTTCCGTCAAAGATCCCCTCCTTCAGCCTTGTCAGCAGGGGGTGCAGCACCGTCTCGGACACCGCCGTGCGGTCGCACATCCCCCGAAAGAAAGCCGCCGCCAAGCGGTTTTCCCCCACGGTCAGCTCGCCAAGCTGAAAATCTCCGCAGTCCTTGAATTCTTTTTGTAATCCTTCCACCGCCCCGGAATAGGTCAGCTCCATCCATAGCACGTCCTTTCTTTACCATGAGTATGGACGGAAAACGGCGGGGATAATATTTCCCCTTGACAAATGACAAAAAAACGAATATAATAAGATGTTCATTCCTTTATTTTTGAAAGGGGATTTTTTATGAAACATATTGCAATTCTGGGCTTCGGCGTGGTAGGCGGCGGCGTTTACGAGGTGCTGCGCGATCATGCTGAGGTGAATATCAAATATATCTTGGATCTGCGGAAGTTCCCCGGTCATCCTCTGGAGGACAGAGTGACCACCGATCTGGATAAGATCCTTGCCGATAACGAGGTAGCGGTTGTGGTTGAGACCATGGGCGGTATCGACATCGCCTATAAGTTCAGCAAGGCGGCTTTGCTGGCAGGCAAGAGCGTTGTGACCTCCAACAAGGCGGTTGTGGATGCTCACGGCAAGGAGCTGGAGGAGATCGCTTACGCACAGGGGGTTTCCTATCTGTACGAGGCCAGCGTAGGCGGGGGTATTCCCATCATCCGTCCCCTGCGGGATTGCTTTGCCGCAGATAAGATCGTCAAGATCTCCGGTATCCTCAACGGCACCACCAACTACATCCTCACCCGTATGGGAGAGACGGGATGCACCATGGAGGCGGCCTTAAAGGAGGCTCAGGCGCTGGGCTACGCAGAGCAGGATCCCACCGCAGACGTGGAGGGCTACGACACCGCCCGTAAGATCTGCATTCTGGCAGGTCTCGCCTTCGGCAAGCACATTCCTTACACCGCAATTCCCCATTTGGAGGGCATTACCTCCGTTACCGATACCGATATCAAGGAAGCCCGTGAATTGGGCTACACCATCAAGCTGTTGGGCTCTGCGGAGCTGATGGATGGCAAGGTGCGTGTTCTGGTTGCGCCCCACCTGGTGCCTGCGGGCAACCTGCTTTCCGCTGTCAGCGCGGTGTTCAACGCCGTGTCCGTCACCGGTCAGGCTGTGGGTGAGACGGTATTCTACGGTCAGGGCGCGGGCTCTCTGCCCACCGCTTCCGCCGTTGCCTGCGACATTTTGGAGGCATTGTCCAAAAAGCCTCTGCCCACTCTGCGCCCCGATGCGGAGGAAGGCTTCGTGATCTCCGACGTAAAGGGCGGCAAGACTGTGACCCTCCCCTCCGGAAAGACCTTTTTCGCGCTGTAAACAGTATGAAGAAAAGCCGGCACATTTTGTGTCGGCTTTTGGTTTTGAGGAGGGAAGATGCGCCGAGAGGCGCAAATGTTCAGTTGTTTGTCCTTGGAAGGGGTAGATCAGACTCGTAGGAGACCCCTTGCGGTTTTGCTCGTAAAAATCGCATCAAAGGATCAGTATTGGAATAAGACGCAAGGCGATTTTTACTGCACAAAACTTCGACTCCAAAGGCTTTTCGTTTTACGGAGCAAGACGCTTTTACATACCACGCCTTTTCCGCTCAGGGTGACCAAGTCGGCGTATAGCTTTGATATACCCGTGGCGTCGTTTCGCCGAAATTAAAAACGGACATGGCCGTTTTTGGAACCTTGGGCGAATTTATGTTGTCACCCTGAGCGAGGAGGGAGAACAGTACTTGTTTAGAGGAATGGTACTTCGACCCCGAC
>JAFYNA010000025.1 GCA_017549925.1 Clostridia bacterium
ACGTGGAGGAGGTTTTGCTTCTCTGCGCAGGGCATAACGCCGCAGACATCGCCGTTATTTTTGATAACTATTACGGCGGCAAGGTGTCCTACGCCGAGTTCGGCCCCAAGAAGACCGCCGCCTTCCACGAGATCATCAAGGAGCGGGGGTTGCCCGAGAAGGAAGGACTCCATGAGATCCTGGATTTTCTGAAGAAAGAGGGCTATTCCATCGCCTTGGCCACCTCCACCCGCAAGGAGGCCGCGATAGATCACCTCTCCCAGGCAGGGATCCTCTCCTATTTTGACGTGCTGACCACCGGGGATATGTTCACCCACGGAAAGCCCGACCCGGAGATCTACGCCACCGCCTGCCGTCTGCTGGGAAGCGATCCCGCAGAGACCTACGCCGTGGAGGACAGCTATCCCGGGCTGGAATCCGCTCATCGGGCGGGACTGCGCCCCATTATGATCCCGGATATGTTCCCTCCCACAGACTATACCCGTTCCATCGCCACCACCTACCCCTCTCTCTTGGCGTTGATGGAAGCTTTGAAGGCATAAAAAACATGAGGCTGAGCAGCTCGCTCAGCCTCGTTTCTTTATTACTCTGCTTTTCCGTTCAGCTCGTGGTAGACCAGCTTGCTTCCCTCATAGCACAGCTTTAAGGAGAAGAAGGGTGCGTCCTTCTCCAAAAGCTTTAAGAAGATCTTATCTCCCTCCCACATGGGCAGGGAAAGGAGGTCTTCTTTTTTGATCCACGCAAGGTCTCCCTCGTCGCAGACCTTCTGCTCCCCTTCCCAGTCGGTAACGGTGAACAGGTGCATATACTCCGTGGGGTAAATATCGGAGGCAAAGGTGACGATGCCTCTGTACCGCCATTCCTTTGCGGTAAAGCCCGTCTCCTCAAGGATCTCCCGCTTCATGCAGTCCTCGGGACTCTCCCCCGCCTCAAAGCCGCCGCCCACGCCGATCCATTTGTCCTTGTTGGCGTCGTTTTGCTTTTTCACACGGTGGAGCATCAGGTAGGAATCTCCCCGCTCCAGATAGCAAAGGGTGTTTTGCTTGACCGTCATGCTTCGATCCAAACCACGCCCGTAGCGGGGATGGCCAGCTCTGCCTTGCCCTCGGCAATCGTCAGCACGCCGCTTGCATCACCCTGCAGGGCGTACTCGCCGTCGGGAAGCTCCACCTGCATGGTAGCGTGCGCCTCCATGGTCTGGGAGTTGGTCAGCATCAGCAGCTTTCTGCCGTCCTTTGCCTGCCACAATGCGCCCTGCACCGCAGGATAATCCACCGTGCTGAAATTAGCATGGGGACAGTTTTCGTAGCGCAACCTGGGAGCATCGTCGGAAAGCTTGGGCGGGCGGAGCATATTGCCGAAGAAGAACTCTCTGAACTGCTTGCGCAGGAGAACGCACTTCTTGAAGAAGGCCTGCTCCGGCATCTCACGATAGAACTTGGGCGCCATCCAGCCCAACTGCTCGCCGAACAGCAAGCCTTGTGCTATGAAGATGGCAAGTCCGTCACGGACACCCTCTCCACGGAAGCTGTTATAGGTAAGACCGAAGGAAACAACCTTGTCGGAATACAGCACGGGGAAGGCGGGAACCTGCTGGTTCTTCGTCCACAACCAGGAGAGATACCCCTGAATATGCTTCATAAACATTTCTGCGGTACATTCCGTGGCCAAAATAGCGGGATCCTGCACGCGAGAAACGTGATCGATGAGATTATAGTAGCTTTCGCACCACCAAGTACCGCCGCCGGGAAGATGCTCGTGAGTACGGTCACAGCAGAGCTGCGCCTTTGCCGCGGCAATCTGATCGATGTATACACCGTCAAAGCCGATGTCATTCACCAGCTTGTCCACGATGCTCTTCACCTTCTCCTGCCACAGCGCGGTGGAGGGACACATAACGGAAAGCACTACGTGCTCACCGTTGGCTTCCTTGGAGGAATAGCTTTCGGTAATAGCCTTGCCGTTTCTGTCCTTACAAGCCTTGGGGTATGCCACGGCAGTGTACTGCCAATCCTCGGTGCCCTTGTCGTGGGTGTCCCAAAGTCTGCCGTTGATGTAGGGCACTACGTAAATACCCGCCTCCTGCACCTTCTTCAGCTCTCTGCGAACAGTGGGCTTCTCGGGGAAGTAATGGGGGTAATCGTTATCAAAGGGTGCGTTGTGCCACAAATAGAGATGCACAGCCACCTTTACATCGCCCATATCCTTGGCGGTTTCGATGATCTCGTCAGCAAAATCCTCACCGTCGATATGCACCAGCAGCCAGACGTCAACATCCTCCAGCCAGCCCAAATCGGTTCTCTTGCCGTTTTCCATAGCGGGCATCCAAAGGGCGTTCTTTTCCACCCAATCCCGATAGAGCAAGGTAGCGTCGTACCAGTCACCGTCGGTGAGCTGCCATACGCATTCTCCGAAGAGGGTCTGCCCATTACAGCCCTTATCGATCTCGGTCAAGGGCTGGGAGGCCTTGATGTACATGGTGGGGGCGTTGACCTCGCGGACAAAATGGAATTTCTTGGATGCGGGCACGGGATCGTGCAAGCCGTAGTAGAGACAACGGTTCTTAGCCTCGTCCCAAGCCGCCATGTACTGGAAGGAAGCCCCGTAGGAGGGGTAATCCTGAGCGGAACGATAGCCATGACCAAACATCTCGCTATCGGAATCCATGGCCTCACCGCATCCGTAAGGGGACAAGAATTTCACGCTGTCCTTCACGTCAAACCAAAGCATGGGATGGTCGCATTCCGTAAGGGTGTATTCCGTGTTCTCGGAATGCAACACCGTGCGGAAGGTCACGCGGCTGATCTCGGGCTGTGCCTGCATCAGCACCGTAACGGTGACACCGGGGAGCTTTTCGTTCCCGCCCAGAGTGATCACACCATGGTTTCCGTTGATCACAATGCTTGCATCGGCAAAGCCGTCGTCGGAAACCACCTTGACAGTCTCGCCATCGGAGAGACGCTCGGCAGTAAGGGTCAGCAGGGGGCCGCTTTGGGAAAGCATACCGCGGGAAATCTTCTTGTCAAAAATTCCCGAGAGGGAAACGCCCTGTGCGGTCTTCCGAAGAGCAATTTCCAAGGATCCGGCGCGAAACAAATGCAGTTCCATAGTTGTATCTTCCTTTCCGTCTATGCGAAATTTATACGCAAAATTCTCTGAGAATACCTTCCAATGCATCCACGCAAAGCTCCATATCCTCTGCGATGGAATGCTCGTAAGGGCCGTGGAAGCCGTAGGAGCCGGTGCCCAGATTGGGGCAAAGCAAGCCGCTTTGGGTCAGGTTTGCACCATCGGTACCGCCGCGAATGGGGTCGGTGGAAAGGGTCAGCCCCGCCGCCTTCACAGCGCGGAATGCCGCCTCCACGATCTCCATACGCTCCGAGACCTTCTCCACCATGTTGCGGTAGCCCATGCGGATCTTCAAGGTCACGGCGGAGTCGCCATACTTCTCCTTCATCAGCTTCTCGATATGCTTTAAGGTATCCACACGGTGATCCAGCTTGACACCGTCGTGGTCACGGATGATATAGGCAAGTCTGGCCTTATCCACAGAGCCTTCCATGTCAATAAGATGGTAAAAGCCCTCGTAGCCCTCCGTGCGGGCGGGAATCTCCCCTGCGGGAAGCATGGAGTTGATCTCCATGGCCA
>JAFYNA010000026.1 GCA_017549925.1 Clostridia bacterium
AAGGACTCGGTAGCAGCAGCCTTCATTGCAGCGTTGATGCCGTCCTTGGAAACGTCAGCACCCTTAACAACAGCAACCAGGATGGTGGTAGACCCGGTCATGGTGGGGATACGCTGAGCAGAACCGATGAGCTTGCCGTTCAGCTCGGGGATAACCAGGCCGATAGCCTTAGCAGCGCCGGTAGAGTTGGGAACGATGTTCATCGCACCTGCTCTGGATCTTCTCAGGTCGCCCTTTCTCTGAGGACCGTCGAGGATCATCTGGTCGCCGGTGTAAGCGTGAACGGTGGTCATGATACCGCTCTGGATGGTAGCGTAGTCGTTGAGTGCCTTAGCCATGGGAGCCAAGCAGTTGGTGGTGCAGGAAGCTGCGGAGATGATGGTGTCCTCAGCGGTCAGGGTGTTGTTGTTTACGTTGTAAACGATGGTGGGCAGATCGTTGCCTGCGGGAGCAGAGATAACAACCTTCTTTGCGCCTGCGGTGATATGAGCGGAAGCCTTCTCCTTGGAAGTGTAGAAGCCGGTGCACTCCAGAACAACGTCAACGTCCAGTGCGCCCCAGGGGCAGTTAGCCGCATCCTTTTCAGCGTAGATCTTGATCTCCTTGCCGTCAACTACGATGGAATCATCGGTAGCAACAACAGTGTGGAGGGGAGTGGTGCCGAGCTTGCCGCAGAAAGCACCCTGAGCGGTGTCGTACTTCAGCAAGTGAGCGAGCATTTTGGGGCTGGTCAGGTCGTTGATAGCAACGATCTCGTAACCCTCAGCGTCAATCATCTGGCGGAAAGCCAAACGACCGATACGGCCGAAGCCGTTAATAGCAACCTTAACAGACATGATAAGAACCTCCGAAATTTTGAATATATGTGTTTGCTTTTTTTGCCGTTTAATATTGTATACCAAAATGAGGAAAATTACAATAGTTTTTCGTGAAATTTTTTAGGGCTTATTGACGGATTTTATTGTCCATTTTTCCCAATATATGTACGAACGCGCAAAGAAATCCCCGCTCTGTCCGCCACAGCCTGGCACATGGCAAGCTGAAACTTGTTCAAATAGTCGCCAACCACGGAGAACTGTACTTTGGGAACGTGCTTCTTGCATTCCGCTGCAAAGGAGAGCAGAGCATCGTAAGCCTTTCCTCCGTACACCGGCTTGCAAAGGGTGTTGTACTCGGAAGAGCTGGAGGTGTTCAAGCTGACGGATACGCAGTCGATCAGGCCTGCAAGCTCAGGGGTAACGTCTCTGCCGCAGATCAGATTTCCGTGTCCGTTGGTATTGATGCGGATGGGAAGCTTGGGGTAAAGCTGCTTCAAAAATCCCGCCGTCTCCAAAAGCACGTCAAGCTTCATAAAGGGCTCGCCGTAGCCGCAGAATACGAATTCCTTACAGCCGGGGAAGAACAGTGCCTGCACGGCCTCCAAAGCCTCCTTGGCAGTGGGCTCCTTTTCCAGCCAAAGGCTGTCGCTTCCGTATGCGCCGTCGCCGTTGTTGCGGATGCAGAAGGCGCAGGCGTTGGTACATTGATTGGTCAAATTGATATAAATGCCGTCGTCAACGCGGTAAGCGTAAGTGTTAGATCTCAATGCCGAATAACCTCCTTGCATTTTCTTCCGATTGCTCCTCCACGGTTTGGAAAGGAACGCCGCGAAGCTCTGCCAGCTTTTCCACGGTGTAATACATTTTTCCGCTGTCGTTCCGCTTGCCGCGGAAGGGAACGGGTGTGAGATAGGGGCAATCCGTCTCCGTGAGGAAACGATCCGCGGGAACCATCTTTGCCACGTCGGGCGCCTGTCTGGCATTCTTGAAGGTGATCACCCCGGAGAAGGAGATATACCACCCCATGTCGATCAAAAGCTTTGCCATCTCAACACTGCCGGAATAAGAGTGGAACACACCCTTCACCTCGGGATATTCCTTTACGATAGAGAGAATGTCGCCGTGGGCATCTCTGTCGTGAATGATCACGGGATACCCGGTTTTCTGTGCCAGCTCCAGCTGTAAGCGCAACGCCTTTTGCTGGATCTCTCTGCCCGGATCCTCGTAGTAGTAATCCAAGCCGATCTCTCCGATGGCAACTACCTTCGGGTGCTGCAACAGCTCCTCCAGCAGGGCAATGTCAACATGCTCCGCGTGATCGGGATGAAACCCCACCGCCGCGTAGACCTTGTCGTATTGCTCCGCCAGACGAATTGCTTCTTTAGAGCTTCTTTCCGAACAGCCAATGGTCAAAATACCGCTCAGCCGCTCCTCCGAGAACATCCCGGCAAATAACGCCTCTCTGTCCTCGTCGTATTGTTTGTCGTCGTAATGTGCGTGTGAATCAAACATCAGTGGATCTTGCTCCCTACGGGAATGGAGTCATCCAAGAACAGAACGGATGCCGCCTCGCCCTTGTCTGCCGCAAGGATCATACCAAAGCTTTCCACACCTCTCAGCTTCACGGGCTTCAGATTAGTCACCAGAACCAGCTTCTTGCCGATGAGATCTGCGGGGGCATACCACTTGGCAATGCCGGAGACCACCTGGCGCACCTCGCTGCCGATATCCACGGTCAGCTTCAACAGCTTGTCGGATTTCTCCACGGGCTCGCAGGTAACCACCTGACCTACGGTCAGCTCTACCTTTGCAAAGTCCTCAATGCCGATCAGCCCTACGGGAGCCTCTTCCTTCTTAGCCTCGGCGGCCTTCTTGGCCTTCTCCGCTTCCTTAGCGGCCTTTGCCTTGGCAGCCTGCTCCTTCAAAAGGGCATCCATAAACTTCTTCTCGTCGATACGAGTGAAGAGAATGGGAGTCTCGCCCAGCTCATGGTTGGTGTTAGCGTAAACGTAACCGAAATTGCCGTCGCAAATCTCCGCGGGGGTAGCGGTAATGATCTCGTCGATCTTTCCGCAGGCATCGGGCATAAAGGGAGTGAGCATGATGTTGCAAAGACGAATGCTCTCCACCAGGTTCGCCATAACGGAAGCCAGCTCGTCCTTCTTGCTCTCATCCTTTGCCAGAACCCAAGGAGTGGTCTCGTCAATATATTTGTTGCAAGCGCGCAAAGCCACGAAGATCTCTTCCACGGCCTCTGCAACGCTGTATCTGTCCATCAAGCGGTAAGCGTTCTCCATCTTCTCGGTTACCGTCTGCTTTAGCGTAACCGCCGCAGGGGAGTCCTCGCCTACGGGCGCGGGGATCACGCCGCCGAAGTACTGCTTCACCATGGCGCAGGTACGGGATACCAGATTTCCCAAGGTGTTGGCAAGATCTGCATTGGTACGCTTTACCATCAGCTCATAGGTGATACAGCCGTCGTTGTAGAAGCCCATCTCGGAAAGCAGATAGTAACGTACCGCATCCAAGCCGAACTTCTCCACCAACTCGTCGCCGTAGATCACGTTGCCCTTGGACTTGGACATCTTGTCGTCGCCTGCCAACAGCCAGGGATGTCCCATAACCGTCTTGGGCATGGGCAGATCCAGCGCCATCAGGAAAATGGGCCAGTAAATGGTGTGGAAGCGCACGATGTCCTTGCCGATGATGTGCAGATCCGCGGGCCACAGCTTCTCAAACTGCTCCGTGGGATTTTCGGGATCGTAGCCGATGGCGGTGATATAGTTGTTCAGCGCGTCGAACCAAACGTAAGCGATGTGCTTCTCGTCCCCGGGGATCGGAATGCCCCAAGTGAAGGTGGAGCGGGAGATGCACAGATCCTGCAGACCGGGCTTCAGGAAGTTATTGATCATCTCGTTTCTGCGGGATGCGGGCACGATAAAGTCCTCGTGCTCCTCAATATACTTCATCAGCTTCTCGGTGTAGCTGGACATACGGAAGAAATAGGCTTCCTCCTGCTTGGGGGTAACGGGTCTGCCGCAGTCGGGACAGCAGCCGTCCTTCAGCTGGGAATTGGTCCAGAAGGATTCGCAGGGGATGCAATAATGCCCCTCGTAGGTGCCCTTGTAAATATCTCCGCGCTCATAGAGCTTGGTAAAGATATTCTGCACCGTCTTCACGTGCTGTTCGTCGGTGGTACGGATAAACTTATCGTAGCTGATGTGGAAATTGTTCCAGGTGCCCTTGATCACGTCCGCAACGCCGTCAACGAACTGCTGAGGGGTAATGCCTCTCTTTTCAGCCTCGTTCTGGATCTTTTCACCATGCTCGTCGGTACCCGTCAAAAAGAACACGTCATTGCCCTGCAAGCGCTTGAATCTTGCGATACAGTCCGCAAGGATCGCCTCATATACGTTGCCGATATGAGGCTTGCCGGAGGTGTAGGCAATGGCGGTGGTCATATAAAACTTTTTCTTTTCCATGTTTTTGACCTTTCTATGTTTATAACAAATTCATTTCGCTTTTCTTAGCGGCCTTTTCAGCCTGCTTTTTTAAACGCAATGCGGCAAAGAAGTCCGAAAGCAGCTTTGCGCATTCCGCTTCCATCACGCCGCCTTCCACGTCGTAATAGTGGTTGAAGGGATATTCCTGCAGATCCATCACACTGCCGTAAACCCCCGCTTTTTTGTCGTAGCAACCAAACACCACTCGCTTGATACGGGAGTTGATGATGGCGCCTGCGCACATGGGGCAGGGCTCCATGGTGACGTAAAGGGTGCAATCCTCCAGCCGCCACGCCCCCAAGGCCTTACAGCCTCTGTCAATGGCAACCAGCTCCGCGTGGAGCAAGGCGTTTTTCTTTCCCTCCCGCATATTTCTGCCGGAGGAGATCACCTTGCCGTCCTTCACCAGCACCGCGCCGATGGGAACCTCTCCCACCTTTGCCGCGGCCTTTGCGCGGGAGATGGCTTGCTTCATATAATAAAGATCGTTTTCCATATTCTTCATGCGAAATAGCCCACCCAAAGCAAAAGTCCGTAGCTTACCAGCATGATATACAGCATAGGGCTTTTCAGCGAGGCAACAAGAACCGCCTTTCCTTTCGGGAGCATTCGTTCTGCTTCTCCCGCACGGATGCGTTTTTGCTTTCCTGCGGTGGCAATATAAGCAACGCCTCCAAAGATAGCGATGGCAATGACCGCCAGCATATAAATGCCGAAGAACGTGGTCGCTTCCTCGGATTCGTATACGTAAGTCCAATAGGAAACACATCCGGAAATCGCATTGTTCACCATGTGGATCAATACACCGAACCAAATAGAACCGGTCTGATCAAAAACGTATCCGGCGAACAAGCCGAACCCGATGGCAAATACCGTCTGACCGGGATCCACGTGCATAAAGCCGAAGATGAATGCGCTGACAACGATGGCGGAGCGTCTGCTGATCACCGTAGCCAAGTTCTTTTGCAATACCCCGCGGAACAGCCATTCTTCAAAAATCGCAGGCAAGACGGAAAGATAGATCAAATATACCGCCACACCGATTGGGGAATGGGGAAAAGACTCAGCCGTAATGGGGGTGTTGAAGGGCTCAAGCCAGTGTTCAAATACCGTGTTGACCACGATGTTCAAAAGATAAAGCGAGCCTATGGTCACGGGAATGAACAAAAATGGCCATCTGGGACAAGCAAGAGGGCCGGAAAATCCGGAAAGCGGGCTTTTCTTGAATACGAGCAAAAGCAATGCGGCGGAAACTCCCATGGAAAGCAGGTATAATAACGCCTGCACCAAAATATTCAGCCATTCGATCCGTGCCCATTCTTTGCCAAAGAGGGAAAACACGCAGTTCAGGATCCATCCGCAAACAAAGTACTGCACGAAATAAATAAGGATGCCGGAAAGAAACGCCATGGACAGATAAAACACTGTTCTGCTTTTTTTCTTAGCTGTGCCTGTCTGGTGCATTTCAGAATCCTCCTTATATTTAATCGTACAATTATACCACAAAATACCCGGTTTGTCAATGTTTCCCGGGTGGGTTATTCCTTAACCATGGCATCTTTTGCCACCAATGCCGCATCGATGCTGTCGGTACACGCCATTTCCCACAGAGGAGTATCCGTCAATATCTTCTCCAAAACGGAAAGTGCCTTCACCGTCGCGGAACGCTTGCGGGGCAAATAGACCTGGGAGAGCATTCTTTCCAACGCTTCTCCGGGAGCGATGGGAGAAATACGGTTTTCCGCCCCGCGGGAGAGGAAGCAGATCCCCTTCAAGGGTACGCAAACGTTTCTCTGCAAGCCCTCTTTTCCCGCCCAAGGCGTACCGCAGGCGAATAACGCTCCGTCAATATACCGTAGAATAGGCTTATCGCCGTTGATAAGCTTTACCTCTTCGCCGAAGGCTCTTCGCCAATGGGTGATGTGGGTCGTTTTTCCCGTGCCGCTTTTGGCGGTAAAGGCATAGGCAGCTCCCTTGTATTCGATCACCGCGCCGTGGAACAAAATACCATCCCAAACGGGAAGCAGATTGCCGATCTCGCGGTAAACGGAGAGGGTCTCCAAATAGTCGTTCTCGTATTCCTCGGGGGATGCGTTGCGCTCAAAGGCAAGCCCTTCCTCCGTGGTCACCACGGAAAACTGAGGGCAACTTTGGGAGAGGTAAGACCGACACATCTCCTCCACCATGGGAAATCGGTTATGAACCGCTACGCGGAGTTTAGCCACTTCCAGAGTAAACATACTGCCACATCCTTTCTTTTCACAGATATACCATAATTTTTCCTCGGTGTCAAGGGAAGTGGCCTCATTTGACAAAATTCTCTCTTGACAAACGGGTGGGAAATGAGTAAACTGTAAAGAGATTTTTGATCTGAGGAGGAACGGCTTTATGTTGTTTAGTTCCGGTAGTGTAGAATTTCTGATCGTAGGGTTGGGCAACCCCGGCACGGAGTACGATCTCACCCGTCATAACGTAGGCTTCCGCGCCTTGGATTTCCTTGCAGGCGCCTGCAATACGGAGGTGCGCCGTCTCAAGCACATGGCTTTGACAGGCAAGGGCACCTTAGGCGGGCACAGCGTGCTGTTTATGAAGCCCCAAACCTATATGAACCGTTCCGGTCAGGCTGTGCAGGATGCCGCCCGTTTTTATAAGGTTCCTGCGGAGAGGGTCATCGTGATCAGTGACGACATCTCTCTTCCCGTAGGTGCCATGCGCATCCGTTACAGCGGCAGTGCAGGAGGGCACAATGGTCTCAAATCCATCCAGGAGCATTTAAGCTCCGATGCCTATACCCGTATCAAGCTGGGCGTGGGCGGAAAGGCTCATGCGGAGATGGATCTGGCGGATCACGTGCTTGGGAAGGTTTCCTCCTCCGAATATGCCGAGATCAGCGAGAATTTCCCCGCCTTGCTTGCCGCCTTGGAGCTGATCGTAAAAGGGGATAAGGAGAAGGCCATGAGCCGCTACAACCGCAACCCCCAGAAAAAGAGCCCTCAATGATTGCAG
>JAFYNA010000004.1 GCA_017549925.1 Clostridia bacterium
AGATGCCTTTTCTGTTTTTTGGCTTTTTGTTCTTGTCAGTCAAGGAAAGCACCTCCCATCTGGGAATCGCTGATCTCTTTGTATTCCGAACAGGTTGCCATCAGCTCCTCGTGCTTGCCGCAACCGATGATGGCGCCGTCTTCAATAACCAAGATGAGGTCACAGTTCTTCACCGAGCTGACTCGTTGCGCCACGGTGACGATGGTGGCGTCGGGCAGAGCCTCGGAAAGCGCCTGCCGCAGGTTGGCATCGGTTTTGTAGTCCAAGGCGGAGGAGGAGTCGTCCAAGATCAGGATCTCAGGACGCCCTGCAATGGCGCGGGAGATCAGCACACGCTGCCTCTGCCCGCCGGAAAGGTTGGTGCCTCCCGTGGAAACGCTGTGGGCATACCCTTCGGCAAAGGAAGAGATGAAATCGTGGGCTTGGGCGATCTTTGCCGCGGCAACGATCTCCTCACTTGCGATCTCTCTGCCAAATCGGATATTTTCTTCAATGGTGTCTGCATAAAGGAAGTCGTTCTGGAACACCACGCCAAACATGGCGGTCAGCTCCTCCTTACTGTAAGAGCGTACGTCCTTGCCGCCGATGCGTACCGTGCCCGTATCGGCATCGTAAAAACGCATCAAAAGCCGTAGCAGGGTGGACTTGCCGCTTCCCGTTGCGCCGATAACGCCCAAGGTCTCCCCTTTTTTCAGGGAGAAGGAGATGTTTTTCAGATTGTCAGCCTTCCCCAGGTAAGAGAAGGAAACGTTCTCAAAGGCGATGTGCAGGGCGGGATCTCCCTTGCCGTCGTCGGGGAGCTGCTCCAGCTCGTCCACGCTCTCCATCACCGTGGAGATACGCTTGGCGGAGGCGGCACACTTGGTATACATGACGAACATACGGGAAAGAGACATCATTGCCATGGAGATCAAGGTGAAATACTGCATAAATGCGATCACCGTGGTGGCAGAGGATTGCCCTGTGGAGACGAAATACGCCGCTACGGCAATAACCGCCACAATGCCTCCGTTCATCAACAGCGTCATAACGGGGTTGACCACGCCCATGATGACGCCTGCCTTGGTTTCGCTTTTCTTCAAGGCCGAGTTGGCGTTTTGGTAGCGGTTGTTCTCGTAGTCCACCTTGGAGAGGGCCTTGATCACGCGGATGCCCTGGGCATCCTCACGGACAACACGTACCATGCCGTCCACCGCCTGCTGAACCTTGGCGTACAAGGGCACGCCCTTGCGGGAGATGCTGTACACCACGATGAAGATCAAGGGCAGGGTGGCGATCATTACCAAGGCTAATTTTTGATCCATCAGCATGGTGATGAAGGTGCCCCCCAACAGCAAAATGGGAGCGCGGATACCCATTCTCTGCATCATGCCGATGAAGTTCTGCACGTTGTAGGTGTCGGAGGTAATTCTGGACTCCAGGGAAGGGATGGTGAAGCGGTCGGTGCTTCTTGCGGAGAGATACAAGGTCTTGGAGAACAGGTTCTTGCGCATCTGCGTGGCAAAGAGCATGGTGGTCTTTGCCGCCATACGGTTGGCGATGATGTTGCCCAAGCCTGCGATCAACGCGCAGACCGCCATCAGTCCGCCGTAGAACAGAATGGCGCCGATATCGTTGGTCTCAATGACGTTTTCCAGAATGTGGCTGAGCAAAAAAGGGATCAACAGCTCCGCCAGGGTGCCGGTGATCTTCACGGCGATCCCGCCGCAGATCCTGCCGGTCAACGGCTTTAAATAAGAAAATACCCACTTCATTTGTTTTCCTCTTGTTGCTTTATGATCTGTCTTGCCTTGTCCTGCATACGCAGCAGAACTGCGTCGAATACGGCCAGCTCCTCCGCAGGGATCCCCTCGGACAAAAGCGCCATCCATTCTCCCGAGGCCTGCTTGATCTCGGGCAGCACGGTCAGCAGCTTTTCTGTGGGGAAGACGGAAAACTGCCGTTTGTCGTTGGGCAGGGCTTGTCGGGTGACGTAGCCCGTTTCTTCCAAATAATTCAGATTTCTGGCCACGGTACTTTTGTTGACACACAGCTCCTGAGCCAGCTCCTCCTGGGAACGCCCCGGCTCGCGGCAGATGGCTAAGGCGTAGGCGTAATGTCCGCTTTGCAGATCCGTGGCGGAGATCCTGCTGTGGCGATAGATGGCTTGGGAACGGCTGATGTTGTTCAGCAGCTTCATAAATCTCGGCATATAGACCTCGTTTTCTTGATGGTTGCAGATGCAACTGTTTCTTGTGCAACCATTATACTCCGCAAAAATGCGTCTGTCAACAGAAAAAGCCGAAAAACAAGAGGAATTTACTTCGATGCCGTGAAAATTTTTGAGAGGCAGGAGGCTTCTTCTTTCATTTTTTGACCTTGCTTTTGAAAAAAACGTAAAAAAATGAAAGGAATATGAACAAACTTGCGAGAATTTTGCAAAATAACCTTGACATTACAATGGATTTATGGTACGATAACTATGTTCATATATCGTATATTCGGAGAGAGGTTCTCCTTTTGGCCAAAAACTCCTGCGGGAGAATGCCGTTATTGCTCGCGTACAGCGAGGGTCAAAGAGGGGAGACCGACCCGGATCTGCGATGCACTGTAAAAACAATTCATAATGGAGGAAAAATTATGAACAAGAAATTCAGATCCGCGCTCGCGCTGGTTATGTGCTTGGTCATGGTAGTTTGCACTCTCGCTTCCTGTAACCCGGAAGAAGAAGTGATCCCTGCAACCTTTAAGCAGGCTCAGTACAACACCTACACCACCACTATGCCCAGCAACTGGAACGAACTGACTTATGCTGATAACAACGATACTCAGATCATGAGCTATATCGGTTCTTCCTTCTTTGACTACGACTACAAGTTCGTAGACGACGTTAAGTACAACGCTGACGGTTCCATCAACAAGGATGGCATCGTTCCCGGCGCTTACACCACCAACTACTCTGCAGCTACCAAGCTGGAGGACGTTACCTCCACCGTAGATGCTAAGTGGGGCTACACCGCAGAGCAGAAGGCTGAAGGCGGCTACGCTTGGAAGATCACCCTTCGCGATGATCTGAAGTGGGATGACGGCACTCCCATTAAGGCAGCTGACTTCATCTACTCCATGCAGGCTCAGTTGGACCCCAAGTTCATGAACTACCGTGGTAACACCTACTACGATACTCTGAGAATCAAGAACGCCAAGGAATACTTCTTCTCCGGCGCTCCCATCTACGCTCCCGTTGTTCCTGCTTACGGCGAAGGCGAGACTCCCGATTACTCCTTCGATATTACCGCTAACGAGGTTTATCTGAACGTTTCTACCACCGGTATGACTCTTGCCGGCTATTCTCTGAACCAGCTGATCACCGATTACGTTGGCACCGAAGAGGCTCTTGCAGCTCTGAAGGTTATTGCAGATGGAGCTAACGAATACGGCTACACCTTGATCACCGAAAAGAACGCCGAGACGGCTTATGCTCTCGTTGGCTACGCTCTGGCTCCTTTCGGCCTCACCTGGAGTGAACTGGACGAGGATTACAAGAACGAGCTGTACATGGAAGCTCTGTTCCACATCTCCGGCTACGGCGATGAGGTTGATTGGAACACCGTTGGTATGTACGCCATCGAATCCGAGAACGCAATCGTTGTTTGCTTGGACGTAGCTTTCAAGCTCCTGAACGATGACGGCGACCTGTCCTACATGGCAGCTTACTATATGTCTAGCCTGCCCCTGGTACACCAGGCTAAGTATGAGGCTTCCAAGATCGAGCCCGCTGAAGGCGCAACCCTCTGGACCTCCAGATACAACTCCTCCCTTGAGACCACCGCAAGCTGGGGTCCCTACAAGCTGGTTGAGTTCGAGGCCGGCAGCCACTACAAGTTGGCAAGAAACGAGCATTGGTACGGCTGGAACATGGAGCAGTACAAGAACCAGTACAACATCACCTCCATCTACTGCCTTAAGATCGACGAGCCCTCCACTCAGTGGCTGAAGTTCCTGAGCGGTGAGGTTGACGATGGCGTTCTGACCACCGACAACGCAGCTGAATACCTCGACTCCAAGTACGTTTACTTCACCTCTACCTCCACCGGTACCTTCGGTATGCAGCTCTTCAGCGACCTCGAGACTCTGAAGGCAAGCGACAACAACAACGGTATTCTGGCTATCCAGGAGTTCAGACATGCATTCAACCTGGCTCTGAACAGAAGCGACATCGTTGAGAAGATCTGGCCCGGTTCCGCTACTCCTTGCTTCGGTCTGCTGAACCCCGCTTACTACTACGATATTGAGAACTCTCCCAACCTGGCAGACGGCGGTCAGTACCGTAATACCGTTCAGGCTAAGGAAGGTATCCTCCGCGCTTACGGCTTTACCCAGGGCGCAGATGGCAAGTGGTCTACCGGCGACCTGACCGGCCTGTCTCTTGACGAGGCTTACGAGTCCCTTACCGGTTACAACCCCACTCTTGCTAAAGAGAAGATGAAGGAAGCTATCGCAATCCTCACCGCTAACGCTGAGGAGTACGGTTACGATTCTTCCAAGAACATCACCATCGTTTACGGTTCCTCCGCTGACAACGACAAGCAGAGATTCCGTGCAAGCTACCTCCAGGAAGTTCTTGACGATTTGACCAAGGGCACTGAGCTGGAAGACAAGATCGACATCGTATTCGACGCTTCCGCAGGCTCTAAGTGGTCCGACGCGTTCCGTTCCGGTGACACCCAGATCGGCTTCGGCTATGGCTTCTCCGGCAACGCGTTCAACCCCTTCGACATCATCGGCGCATTCACCGACTATGAAGATTCCCTGAACTATCATATGTACTGGGATACCTCCAAGGTTGATATGACTCTCACCATGCCCGCAGGCGACTACGCAGGCGCAGGCGAGACCATCACCATGAGCGTTCAGAACTGGTTCTTCTGTCTGAACGGTCTGGCAGAATCCGAGGAGCAGCCCAAGACCTACAACTGGGGCGCAGGCTTTGCTCCCACCGAAGTAAGATTGACCATTCTGTCTGCTTTGGAAGAGCTGGTTATCAAGGAAAGCCGTTCTGTTATGCTGATCGCTGACTCCGGCGGATCCTTCTTGGGCGCTAAGTTCTCCTACTTCTCCGATGTAGAGAACGTGTTCATGGGCTTCGGCGGCATCAGATATATGGAAGTTAACTA
>JAFYNA010000027.1 GCA_017549925.1 Clostridia bacterium
ACCCACGTTGTTGCTTTGGTCAAAGACGCAATATTTGATTTTGCAGACACCTTTTTGGGAAAATTGGGAAACGCTTGCCACGACGATGCTGTCCGTCAAGTCGCCGTCCACGTTATCTGTGGCGGTAAGTCCCTTCTTCAATTCCTTTTCATCCGCATCAGTGTTTACGTGGATCTCTGCACCGTCCGATAAAATGACGGGTGCGGTTTTATCCAGCTTCGATGCGTGGTATTTTCCGATGACGCTTACCAGCACCGATAACAGAAACACTGTAACGGTCACGATTTTAAGAATTTTCATTTTCTTCTGCTATTCCTTGCGTTTTTACAAAAATCTCTGTCCGATTTCGGTCAGAACTTTCCACCGGGGGGAGGAGTGTTTGCAGCTCTTTGACTCCGTTTTCAAACACTGCCCCAGTATCTGTCGTATTATACCAAAGAAAGGACATCCAAAGGACACGTTCGGCGCCGGAAAATGCCAGAAAAACGTGAATTTTGAAACGATTTTTTCTCTTTTTAGGGGGAATGGCGCTTTGTCCTCTTCGGCGCCGACTCGTGATGATTTGAGGAAGTGATTTTATCATACTATCATATCAAAAGATGCGTTACAAAAGCGTTACAGCACCCCTCTCCGCTTGTCACGAAGGTTCGTTTGGAATCCGAATGACCAACAAAAAAGCACCGTCTTTCGACGATGCTTTCTGTATTTTCTCAGTCGAGGGGCTTCATCGTGGGGAACAGCAGAACGTCTCTGATAGACGCGCTGTCGGTGAGAAGCATAACCAATCTGTCGATACCGAAGCCAAGGCCGCCGGTGGGGGCGAGACCGTACTCCAGCGCGGTAACGTAGTCGTAGTCAACCTGCGCGGTGGTGTTGGGATCCTCGGCACGCTTGTTGGCAACCTGCTTCTCAAAACGCTCCTTCTGGTCGATGGGATCGTTCAGCTCGGAGAAGGCGTTACCGAACTCGGTAGCGTTGATGAAGTACTCAAAACGCTCGGTAAAGGCGGGCATATCGGGCTTTCTCTTTGCCAAGGGGCTGTTTTCCACGGGATAATCGTAGATGATGGTGGGCTGGATCAAATTCTCCTCTACAAAGGCATCAAAGAACTCGATCAGCACCAAGCCCTTGGTAGCATTGGCGGGAACCTCTACGTGATGTGCCTTTGCGCAAGCACGTGCATCCTCATCGGTAGCCCAATCGTTGTAGCTAACGCCTGCATACTTCTCCACGGCTTCCACCATGGTGAGCTTCTCCCACTTGCCCATATCGATTTCCTTGCCCTGATAGTTGATCACGGTGGTGCCGCAGATCTTCTCAGCCAGCATGGTGTTCATCTCGATAACCAGATCCATCATGCCCTTGTAGTCGGTATATGCCTGATACAGCTCGATGGAGGTGAACTCAGGGTTATGCTTGGTGTCCATACCCTCGTTACGGAAGATACGGCCTACCTCGTAGACCTTGTCAAAGCCGCCTACGATCAATCTCTTCAGGTAAAGCTCTGTCTCAATACGCAGGAACATATCCATGTCCAGAGTATTGTGGTGGGTCTTAAAGGGTCTTGCGGAAGCGCCGATCTCAAAGGGGGTCAGAACGGGGGTGTCAACCTCCAGGAATCCCTTGCCGTCCAGGTAAGCACGGATCTCACGCAGGATCAAGCTGCGCTTCACAAAGGTATCCTTTACCTCGGGATTGACGATCAGATCTACGTAACGCTGACGGTAACGCATATCCTGATCCTTCAGACCGTGGAACTTCTCGGGCAGGGGAGTCAGAGACTTCGCCAGCAGGGTAATGCCCTGGGCGTGGATACTGGTCTCACCGGTGCGGGTCTTGAACACAAAGCCGGTCAGACCGATCACGTCGCCGATATCAAACTTCTTGAACTCCTTGTAGCAATCCTCGCCCACGTCGTTGATACGCACGTAGGACTGGATGGTGCCGGTGGAATCCATGATGTGTACAAAGGATGCCTTGCCCATATCGCGACGGCTCATGATTCTGCCCGCCACGGAAACGGTCTGGTTCTCCAAGGTTTCAAAATTTTCCTTGATATCTGCCGCGTATGCGGTAACGTCGAATTTGGTGATCTCAAAGGGATCCTTGCCTGCTTCCTTCATTTCGGCAAGCTTCTGTCTGCGGATACGGATCTGATCCGAAAAATTCTCCTCCGCAGTAGGAAGGGTGGTTTCTTCTGCCATGGTCAGTGCCTTTCTTTACTTGGAAATGTTGGTGATGGTGAACTTACGGATGCCGCCGGGAGTCTCTACACTGATAGAGTCACCCTTCTTGGTGCCCAGCAGGGTCTTGCCAAGGGGGCAGTCGTCGCTGATCTTGCCGTTTACGGGGTCAGCCTCGGTAGCGGCTACGATCTTGTAGGTATATTCCTGGTCGTTGTCGATGCAGTGGATCTCAACGGTGTTACCAACGCTGACTTTATCGGTGCTCAGCTGGTCGTCGTCCATAACGACGGCGTTCTCCAGGGTGACTTCCAGAGCGGCGATCTTGCTTTCGATCTCCGCCTGTTCATTTTTTGCTTCATCGTATTCGCTGTTCTCGGAAAGGTCGCCGTATTCACGTGCCTTCTGGATCGCCTGCGCAACTTCCTTACGCTTGACGGTCTTCAGATACTCCAGCTCGTTTTGCAGCTTCAAAAAGCCTTCTTTGGAAACAATGATCTGCTTTGCCATGATTGTGATACTCCCTTATGAATAATGAAATATAATTAACTAAATGATACCTGCTTCAGTTGCCCAAAAGTGATTCCAATGCCTTTTGAAGCTGTTTGTCCTCGCTGAGGGGCAGGCGGTAAAGCTTCAGCCGCTCCTCCTCTGTGAGGATCACCTCGTAGCCCTCAGTGGGTTGGATCCCGATGCCGTCGTAGCTGACGTTGGAGGCGGGGTTGTAATAGCGATGGGTGATCTTGATGGCGGAACCGTCCTTCATGGGAACGACGCTCTGCATCGTGCCCTTGCCGAAGGTTTTTTCGCCTACAATGGTAGCCAGCTGGTAATCCCGCAGATCTGCGGTGAACAGCTCTGCCGCAGAAGCGGTATTGCCGTTGCACAGCACTGCCATGGGGGCGTCCAGGAAATGCTCTCCGTCGCTCTTTTGACTCTCGCTTTTGCCGTCGGCGGAAACAATGTGAATGATATCTCCCTCGGGCAGTAACAGATCCAAGCACTTGCAGATCACGTCAAGACTACCGCCGGGATTGTCGCGCACGTCGAAAATATAGGCCTTACAGCCATCTGTTTTTGCCTGCTCCAGGGCGGCGGAAAACTGATCGTAGGTAATAGCCTCGGAGAAGGAGAGGATCTCGATGTAAGCAACGTCTCCCTCAAGCTTCTGATAGAACACGTTTTCCGTCTTCATTTTACCGCGGACAGCCTCGATCTGCAAAGTCTCGCCGTCTCGCAGGATGGTAAGCTTTACGGAGGTTCCCTCCTCGCCGGCCACCAGGTTCAATGCCTCGGAATAGTTTTCTTCGGTCAGCACCGTTTGTTCAATGGCGGTTACAATGTCCCCGGGCAGGATCCCTGCCTTCTGAGCAGGGGAGTCGGTGACCACCCGATGAACGAAAGCACCCTCAGTTTCCGGATCATAGATCACGGAAATACCGATGCCCACGTAGTTGCCGCTGTGATCCTCCACGTACGCCGCATATTCCTCGGCGGTCATATACAGACTGTAAGGATCACCGATGGATTCAAACATGGCGGCGTAGACAGCTTCCCACAAAAGGGCGTTGTCATACTCGCGGATGTAGTTTTCGTCGATATAGTTCAGCAGGGTCTCCATCTTGGCGTATTTCGCATACACCTGATCCATCTCCCGCAGCTTCGCGTTGACCTGGGACGTAACGGTTACGTAAGCACCGATGAATACGCCCACGGCCAACAGCAAGGCGAAGAAGACCGCTCCCGCAAGGGAAACCTTCTTCGGCTGTTTGTTTGTGAAAAGCAGCTTTTCGTCGCGGATATCTACCTCGACCTGCTCGTTGGGGTTCATATTATTTTCCATGGATTGATTTGTCATACCTTATTTTTCGTTGGGGAGCTTGGTGTAATAGCCGTCGGGAAGATAATCGTCGGGATCCACGTATTCGCCGCCCAAAAGAACGGAGAAATGGAGATGGTTGCCGGTGGAACGACCGGTAGTACCCACCAAAGCTACGATATCGCCCTGCTTTACGTTCTGACCCTCCACGCACACCAGCTTGCTGGCATGGCCGTACAGAGTGGTAACGCCAACGCCCTGGTTGTTTTGCCCATGGTAAATGATCACGCAGTTGCCGTAGCCGCCGTACCAAGCGGATTTGGTCACCACGCCGCCTGCCGCCGCCAGAATGGGGGAGCCCTTTGCACAGGCTACGTCCAAGCCGGAGTGGAACTCCGTACCCACACCGGTGATGGGGTTGGTACGGGTGCTGTAATGGCTGGTGATACGGTAAGAAACGTTCTCGTCCAAGGGCCAGATAAATCCGCCCTCCACGGGCTTGAAGGTGGCGTTATTGTTGTCGATCTGTTGCTGGTAAAGCTCCTGACGCTCCTTCTTCAGCTGCTCGATCTTTGCGGCAGTTTCGGAAGCGGTGGTGCCCAAAGCGGTGTACTTCTCAGTGAGAGCCTCTAAATTCAGGTTCAGCTCCTCTGCCAGAATATCAAATTCTGCCATAGCGATCTCAAGCTCTGCTTGATCCTCCTCCAGGGAGGCAAGGTAAAGCTCATATTTCTCGCAGGCTACGTCGTACTCCCGGTTCAGATCCTCCAGCTTCAGGAGAGACTGCTCCGCAGAGGTGCGGAGATCGCTGACACACTCCATGATGGAGTTGAAGTTGTCTCTTCTGGAAAGATAGTCGGAAAGACTGTCGGAGGAGAACAAAAGCTCAAAATCGTTTACCGTGCCGTTTTCGTAAACAAAACGCATCAGCTCGGAGAACAGATCGGAATAATACTCGTATTCGTTTTGTACCAGGATCAGCTCCGCCTGGGCGGTGCTGCGTTTCATGTCGCAGGATTGCAGAAGGGATTCGTTCAGTTGGATCTGTGAGCCCAAAAGAACGATCTGCCCTGCGATCAGCTCTGCCTGCTCTGCGTTGGAGGTGGATTGCCCCTTCATTGCTTCCAGATCTGCCAAAAGCTCCTTCTGCTCGCTTTGCAGACGGGAGAGCAACGCTTCGCAATCCTTGATATCCTTATCAATGGACGCAATGGTACGCTCCGCGTACACCTCCTCGGCGGGGGTGCTGCGCGCAAGAGCCAAAAACAGCGCGGAAGCCATGCAAAGGCACAGCAGAACGCATACGATTTTCCTTGGTTTCAAAAACGACATAACAAAACTCATTTCTTGTAGTTGGGGAATGGGAATTAAACCTTAAGATACTTCTTAAGAGAGATACTGCCGGAGATCAATCCCGCAAAAAGACCCACGGCACAGAACAGCACCGCAAGCACGGGAAGATGGTTGGCGTAAGGGGAGAGCAGAATGCCGCCCCCGGAGATGGCAGTGGTCACAGAGGCAACCACGCCGGAAAGCACGTAACGGTACAGCAGGAACTCCACTCCCAGAGACAATGCGGCGGAGAAGAGTCCGATGATCACACCCTCCACTAAGAAGGGAGTGCGGATAAACGCCTTGGTGGCGCCGCAGTATCGCATGAACATGACCTCATTGCGGCGGGCAAATACACCCAGCTTAATGGTGTTCATGATCACGAACAGGGAGATGATCAGCAGGATGCCCATGAGCCACAAGCCCACGGCAAGCAGGGTCTGCTTGATACCCGTAACGTTTTCGTAAAGCTTGATATTGGAAGAGATATCCGTGGATTGTACCGCAAAGTTACCGTCGGAAAGCTTGATGCTCTCAATACGGGTAATGATCTTTGCCGCCTCGGTGATCTCCGCCGTCCCGCTGAAGGTCAACTCATAGCTGGGACGCAGGGGATTCAGGGTCTCGTCGAAGAAGGTGCTCCACTCCTGATCCTTGTAAAGCTCCTTGAAACGGCTCAGATGCTCCTCCTTGGAGACGAACACAGGCTCACCCTCCAGAATGGGAAGCTCTGCATAGATCCCCTTCAAGGCGCTTCCGATCTCCTCGATCTGAGCGTCGGAATAGGTAGCGGGGATGCGCACCTCGATGACGTTGAGGTTATCCACACGGTTAAAATTCTCTTCAATGTTCACGATCACCAGATAGAAGGTACCTACGATGATCATGCAAGAAAGCAAAACCAAAACAGAGGCGGTGGACATGATGCTGTTGCGGAAAATGCCCTTGCAGCCCTGCTTCAGATTATAGCCAAAGGAACGGAACCATCTCATATATGGGCACCTCCCTCGGGATCCGCAAGTCCGATGCGGTCGGAGATGATCTCTCCGGCACGAATCTCCACGGTACGCTTGCGGTAACGGCGGATCAGCTCCTCGTCGTGGGTGACCACGATCACCGTCTTGCCCAGACGGTTGATGCGCAGGAGAAGGTCCATAATATCGTCACGCAGGTTGTTATCGATGTTACCGGTAGGCTCGTCTGCAATGATGAGAGAAGGGTTATTGACCATAGCGCGGGCAAAAGCCACTCTCTGCTGCTCACCGCCGGAAAGATGATCCGGGAAGCTGTCTGCCTTTTCCGTCAGCCCCACCACGTTCAAAAAGAAGGGCACGCGCTTACGGATGGTGGAATTCTTCTCACCGATGACGCGCATGGCAAAGGCCACGTTCTCATAAACCGTCATCTTATCAAACAGCTTGAAATCCTGGAACACCACGCCCATGGTACGGCGCAGATAGGGGATCTTGCGGGAACGGATCTTATCCAAACGGTAGCCGTTCACCTCAATAGAGCCGGCGGAAAGCTTCTCCTCGCAAAGCAAGAGCTTGGTAAGGGAGGTTTTTCCCGCACCGGAATGGCCCATCAGAAAGACGAACTCGCCGTCGTCAATGTGCAGGTTGATGTCCTTCAGCGCCACCGTTCCGTCGGGGTACGCCAGGGACACGTTTTTAAAATGGATCATATACGGTATTGATTAAAACATATTGGGCTTGGAGGTAAGATACTTCTTGACCATCAAAGCAACCTTGAAGGTGATGGCGGAATCAAACTCTCTCAGATCCAGTCCGGTGAGCTTCTTGATCTTCTCCAAACGGTATACCAGCGTGTTACGGTGAACGAACAGCTTACGGGAGGTCTCGGAAACGTTCAGGTTATTGTCAAAGAAGGCGTGGATGGTCAGCAGAGTTTCTCTGTCCAGACTCTCCAGAGAGCCCTTCTTGAACACTTCGGAAAGGAACATGGAGCAAAGGGTGGTGGGAAGCTGATAGATCAGACGAACGATACCCAGATTTTCGTAGTTGATGCAGGTCTGGTCGGTGTCGAATACCCGGCCTACCTCCAAAGCAACCTGCGCGTCCTTGTAGGAACGAGCCAGCTCCTTCACGGAGGATACCACGGTACCGATACCTACAACGCACTTCAAATAGAACTCGCTCTGTACGTTGTCAACGATGGAGCGGGCAATGGCGTCGATAGCCTTGCTGTCGGTGTTGTTCTTCAGCTCCTTGACCAAAACGATATCCGTCTCGCCTACGCTGATAATGTAATCCCTGGTCTTGTCGGGGAACATATTCTGAATGATGTCATAAGGCACGATATCGGACTTGGACTGGAAGCGGATCAGGAACACCGCACGGTTGGTCTCGTTGTCGAAGCGAAGCTCCTTAGACTTGATGTAAATATCGCCGGGGAGGATGTTATCAAGGATGATGTTCTTGATAAAGTTGGTCTTATCGTACTTCTCGTCGTAAAGGGTCTTGATGTTAGAGAAGGCGATGGAAAGGAGGGTGGTAATGCTCTTGGCATTGTCGTCCTCGCCCTGCACGAATACGATGTACTCGATGCGTGCGTGGGAGCCGATGGGACGGTAAGTATAGCCCTCTGCGGTAATGGTGTCAAAGTTGTAAGAGATCTCCTCGATGATATCCCGATGGCTTTCACCGATGCGGGCCAGCTGGCTGCAAGCAATGATAGTACCCTTTTCGTCAATGATACCGATATCGCGGTCAACCGCCTCGCGCATTTGATAGACCAGATTCTGGAACAACTTATTGCTCATGTTTCCTACTCCTTAGCTTAAAATAATCAAATATTGCATGTAGGAAGCGACGGCAAAAACCATCACGACCTATATTTTATCCGAATACGCTTTCTATTCTACAATATTTTTGTTCAAATTGCAATACCTTATTGAAATTTTTTACAAAAAAATCGCACCTATTTTGGTCAAATTGCAGACTCTGTGTATCTGCATGGCAAAAACAGGATGCGTTTTTTGTGAATATATACCATCAAGGGCAGAATATCACCCTTCGTAAGTGGCTTGAAAGATGCCGTATTTACGTTGCAAACGGCCGAAAATGCGGGTGACGGGCTTCCTCATAAGGGCCAAAAACAAAATGTTCGTCAAAGCGTACAAAAGGGTGAAGGGCAGGGAGGTCACCATTGTCGCGGCAAAGCGGGAGAGGGAAAAGCCGCCTTCTGCGGTCAAAACCACCCACAGATCCATCACCAGAGAGAACAGGATCCCCGTAGCACCGCCGTAGAGCAACAGCGGGACAAGCTTCTTCAACAGCGGGGCAAGCATTCCCGCAAGCAGTCCGCAGAATCCCCATGCCAGCATTTGGAAAGGGGTAAATCCCCCGATGCCGAAGGCGAGACCGGAGAGCAATGCGGAAAGAGAGCCCGTGGCAAACCCCGCCTCTTTTCCAAAGAAGACCCCCGCCAAAACTGCCACGGCGGTGATGGGCTTCACTCCCGGCAGGGCAAAAAAGGCCATGCGGCTGACAGTAGCAAAGGCGACGAGTGCCGCCAAAACCGTGATCTCCGCGGCGGAGTGCTTGGCCTTCTCAAACCGCAGGAAGAAGGGTAGCAGGGAGATCACCACCAAAGCACCCACGGCAAAAGCCGTTCCGCGGTCGCCTGCCAGCAGATATCCCGCCCAAAGGGAAAGGGGAGCCAACACGCACCACAATATATATTGTAACGTTTTCTTCATCATACAAAGCCGTTCCTTATTCTCGTAGGTACCATTATACCTCCAAAGGGGTGCCTTTGTCAAGCGGTGGTTCTCCTTTCCGTAAAAAGTAAAAAAACTGTTAAGTGCCTTGACAAACCAATCGCTTTTGTGTAAAATAGTTAACCGTGTTAACTGTTTTAGGAAAGGATATCCATATATGTCAGAAGAATTAAATCAGGAGCGGGTGCGCAAGGCTACCATGCTGTTCAATGCCAACAACCGACGGCACAAAAGAGTCTTCGGGAAGTTTGTGGCAGAGCTGGGGATCAGCAATTCTCAGCACCGCCTTTTGATGCACTTGTACTCCACCGACTGTGTCCCGTCTCAGACACAGCTTGCCCGTACCTTTGAGGTCAGCAGTGCCGCCATTGCCGCTTCGCTGAAGAATTTGGAAAAAAGCGGCTACATCCGCCGCTGCGCCGCCGTGGAGGACGGTCGCTATAACGAGATCGCCTTGACGGAAAAGGGGCTGGAGCTGGTGCGCCAGACCCACAGCATCTTCACCTCCGCCGACGTGGCCATGTTCAATTCCTTCTCTCCCGAGGAGCTGGAAAGCTTCATCACCTGCCTGGAGAAGATGAAGACGGCTCTGAAGCAGATGGAGGAGCAAGACACGGAGATCCCCCGCTTGCAGGGAATTCACGTGCGGGAAATTTTGGTAGGAATGAACAGAGACGGAGAATGATCTCCTCTTTGACGGAAAGGAATGCGTTATGAGTCAAAACAAAAAGAAAACCAAAGGGAAGTGGTCGCGGTACGCCAAGCCCTACCTTCCTTATTTCATTTTGGGGCCGCTTTGTATGATCGTTGAGGTCGTCGGCGAGATCCTGATGCCCCTTTGTCTCGCTCAGGTCATCAACGGTGCCGCGGAGCATGGCTGGGGATACGCCGTAGGCTACTCCGGCGCTATGGTGGTCATCGCTTTGGTGATGATGGCCGGCGGTGTGGGCGGTGCGTATTACGGTGCCAAAGCGTCGGTGAACTTTGCCGCAGACTTAAGAAGCGACGTGTACGCCAGAGTGCAGAAGTTCTCCTTCGCCAACATCGACCGCTTTTCCACGGGATCCTTGGTTACCCGTCTTACCAACGACGTGACCCAGATCCAGAACATGATCAATATGCTGTTGCGTATGGCCCTCCGTGCCCCGGGTATGCTCATCGGTGCCTTGATCATGGCCATCAGCTTGAGACCCTCTCTGGCGGTGGTGCTTGCCATTACCATCCCCTTGATGATCCTGTCCATCGTTTGTCTGATCTTAAAGAGCTATCCCATGTTTGCCAAAGTGCAGAGCAAGATCGATAAGCTGAACTCCACCGTCCAAGAGAACGTTACCAACGTCCGCGTGGTGAAGTCCTTCGTCCGCGAGGATTTCGAGGAGAACAAGTTCCGAGAGGCCAACCGTGACCTCAAGGATACCGGTATGCGCACCTCCAAGATCATGATCTTCATGTCTCCCGTCATGACCTTGTTTATGAACGTGTCCACCATCGCGGTATTGTGGTTCGGTAGCCGTATGGTCTACGGAAGCGCCATGCCCGTGGGCGACCTTTCCGCCTTCCTGACCTACGTGACACAGATCCTCTCCTCCTTGATGATGGTCACCTTCCTTTTGATGATGCTGGCCCGTGCCATGGCATCCGCCAAGCGTATCTCCGAGGTGCTGGATGAGGAGATCACCCTCACCGATACCTCTGCGTCTTCCCCCGAGAAGATCGTGGAAGAGGGCGAGATCCGCTTCGAGAACGTTTCCTTCCGCTATTATAAGGACAGTGAGGGCAAGGTGCTGGATACCATCAACCTCACCATTCCTCCCCGCAGCGTGGTGGGCATCATCGGCTCCACCGGTTGCGGTAAGACCACCTTGGTCTCCATGATCCCCCGTCTTTACGACGTGGACGAGGGCAGAGTCCTCATCGACGGCACCGACGTACGGGATTACAGCCTGTACAACCTCCGCGAGGGGGTAGGCATGGTGCTTCAGAAGAACGTCCTCTTCTCGGGCTCCATCGGGGATAACCTCCGCTGGGGTAACGAGGAGGCCACCGACGAGGAGATCATCGCCGCGGCAGAATCTGCTCAGGCGCATCCCTTCGTTTCCTCCTTCAAGGGCGGCTACGAATACGACCTCGGTCAGGGCGGCAAGAACGTTTCCGGCGGTCAAAAGCAGCGTCTCTGCATCGCCCGTGCCCTGCTGAAGAAGCCCAAGATCCTGATCCTTGACGACTCCACCTCTGCGGTGGATACCGCTACGGAGGCCCGTATCCGCGAGGCCTTCCGCGGCGAGCTGGCTGATTCCACCAAGATCATCATCGCCCAGCGTATCACCTCCGTTATGGATGCTGATATGATCGTCGTGATGAACGACGGTGCCATCACCGGTGTGGGTACTCACGCAGAGCTTCTGAAGAACAACACTGAATACCAAGAGATCTATTATTCCCAGATGGACGGAAAGGAGGCAGACAATGGCTAAGCGCACCTTAGAATCCCTCCAAAAACAATACGCCCGCGCGGTGAACGATAAACGCCGCGGCCCCGGCGGACCCGGCCCTCGCAGAGGCGGTCCTCACGGCGGAGGCTCGGGTAAGCCCAAGAACACCTCTGCCACCGTCCGCAGATTGCTTTCCTACGTTGGCAAGTACAAAGGCAGACTGATCTTAGTGCTTTGCTGTATGCTGGTCAGCACCCTTACCTCTCTCCTTGGCTCCTATATGCTGGCGCCCATCATCAACCGCATTCAGATCCAGCTGGGCGACGAGGTGGAATGGACCGCCATCGGTAAAGTGGTGGATGGCGTGATCACCAAGATCACCGAGATCCCGCTGGTCTCCGAGATGCTTGCCGCAGGGCAGTTCCAGGCCATCGCCACCTACATCTTAGCGGCGGTATTCGTCTTGGCCTGCGTCTTCCTGGTAGGTGTGTTCTGCAACTACCTCCAGGCACGCTTGATGCTTTCCGTGTCCCATAACGCCTCCGAGGCCATCCGTAACGATCTGTTCGCAAAGCTCCAAAAGCTTCCTGTCAGATACTTCGATACCAACACCACCGGCGAGATCATGTCCCGCTTCACCAACGACGTGGACAACGTGGAGATCATGATCAACAACTCCCTCACCAGCTTGGTTTCCGGTGTGATCTCTTTGGTGGGCACCTTCATCTTCATGCTCACCACCAACATCTGGCTTTCCTTGGTCACCGTGGCATTCCTGCCCATCTTTGCCAAGGGCGGTCAGGCGCTTGCCAAGGCCTCCGGCAAATACTACTCCGGACAGCAAGCGGCTCTTGGCGCGGTGAACGGCTACATCGAGGAAACCGTTACCGGCTCCAAGGTCGTCAAGGTATTCAACCACGAATCCTCCTGCGTGGAGGAGTTCGATATGCTGAACAACGACCTCCGTGAAAAGCAAATGAAGGCGCAGTTCTACGGCGGTATTATGGGTCCCGTGATGGGCAATACCAGCCAGATCGCCTACGCCATCACCGTCGGCTTGGGCGGCGTGCTGATCTTCACCAGCGGCTTCGGCGCAGGTGACTTGACCGTGTTCGCCAACTACTCCCGACAGTTCTCCATGCCCATCAACATGATCTCCCAGCAGACCGGCACCATTTTTGCCGCCTTGGCAGGTGCAGAGCGTGTCTTTGGCATCATGGATATGGATCCCGAAGCACCGGACGCTCCCGATGCGGATGCAATGCCCAATCTGCGGGGTCACGTGGAGCTGAAGAACGTGACCTTCGGCTACGTTCCCGAGAAGACCATTCTCAAGAACATCTCCCTCTACGCCAAGCCGGGGCAGAAGATCGCCTTTGTAGGCTCTACCGGCGCGGGTAAGACCACCGTCACCAACCTGCTCAACCGCTTCTACGACGTTGCGGAAGGGGAGATCACCATCGACGGTGTGCCTATCAAAAACATCAAGCGTGACGTGCTTCGCAAGAACATTACCATGGTCTTGCAGGACACCCATCTGTTCACCGGTACGGTGATGGAAAACATCCGCTACGGCAGGCTGGATGCCACCGACGAGGAGGTTATCGCCGCCGCCAAGACCGCCTATGCCCACAGCTTTATCACCCGCCTTTCCGAGGGCTACAACACCATGATCGAGGGGGACGGCGCCAACCTTTCCCAGGGTCAGCGTCAGCTGTTGAACATCGCCCGTGCTGCTCTCTCCAAAGCGCCCATCCTGGTGCTTGACGAGGCCACCAGCTCCGTAGATACCCGTACCGAGCGTCATATCGAAAAGGGTATGGATGCCCTTATGGCAG
This sequence comes from Clostridia bacterium, assembly GCA_017549925.1. Taxonomy (GTDB): domain Bacteria; phylum Bacillota; class Clostridia; order Oscillospirales; family CAG-382; genus Coliplasma. The sequence continues at coordinate 13,347 of JAFYNA010000027.1, forward strand.
ACCGTACCACCTTCGTCATCGCTCACCGCCTCTCCACCGTCCGCAACTCCAACGCCATTATGGTATTGGAGCAGGGCGAGATCATCGAGCGTGGAAGCCATGAAGAGCTTCTTGCACTGGGTGGAAGATACTACGAGCTTTACACCGGCAAACGGGAATTGGATTAAAAGACCGCTCAAGGGACTCGTCCCTTGAGAATCCGGCAATTTATCAGGGCTGTGCCATTTCGGCACAGCCCTGTATTCTGCAAAATATTCTCCTTTTTCTTTGTCCTCACGATAGGTTTCTTTGGGGATTATTAAGGACCTTTCTTTTTCGAAAGAAAGGTCCTTAATGCGTCCTTATTCACACAACACGTTCACCGCCGACAATACGAACAAAGCCGCCGTCTCGGTGCGCAGGATCCGCCCCCCCAGCCCTGCCAGGGAAAGTCCGTTATCCTTGGCGATCTGTACCTCCTCGGGAGAGATCCCTCCCTCAGGCCCGATCAGGAAGGCGTAGCTTTCCGCGCCCTTCTTTTCCTCCAAAATGCTCCGTACGGGCAAGGTACCCTCACCCTCGTAGCAAAGGAAGGCACAACCCGCCTTGGCCGCCTCTGCGCAAGCCTCCTTGTAGGAGATCAATCCCCGCACCTCGGGAAGCACGCAACGACCGCTTTGCGCCGCGGCGGAATCCGCGATCCGCTGGAGTCGCACCAGCTTCTTTTCCATAGACTTTTCGTCGGGGCGGGCAACGCATCGACTGCTCATCACGAATACGATCTCCGTAGCCCCCAGCTCGACTGCCTTCTGCACTACCGTCTCGGCTTTTTCCCCCTTGGGATAGCATTGATACACCGTCACTCCAAAGGGAAGCTCACTGGTGTCGGAGACACCCTCTCCCAGGGCAACCTCCATACAGCCTTCTCCGAAGGCCTTGATCACGCCGGGGTAGATGATACCCTCCCCGTTGCAAATGGTCACCTTGCCCCCCACGGAGATCCTCAGCACGTTCTTCACGTGGTTGATGTCCATTTCGTTGGTAACCGTCGCCTGCCCGGGAGTGATCTCGGCGGGAGTGAGGAAAAGGCGTGGAATAAAAGCCATGGCAAAAAGCTCCTTATACTTGATTCTTCAAACAGAAGTATAGCAGACAAAAAAAGAAATGTCAACCGCCTTTTTCACCCCTGCGCGAGGAATGTCGAACGAAAAAGAGAGAAACCACTTGACAGAACCACGTAAAAAGCGTATAATACAAGCAGAAAAATGATTGCTTAACAAAACGAAGGAGGATTTCGTAATGGCAAATATGGAAAACGAAGAACTGTTTACCCTGACCGATGAGGAGGGTAACGAGAGCCAATTCGCATTGCTCGGTGAGCTTGAGCTGGACGGTCAGATCTATCTGGCACTGATCCCCGCTGATAACGACGATGCAGACGAGTACGTAGTTTTGAAGGTTGAGGTTGACGAGAACGGCGAGGAGCTGTTGGTTACCATCGACGACGACGACGAGTTCGACAAGGTTGCAGATGCCTTTGAGGATCAGTTCATGGGCGAGTTCGACCTGGACGTTGAGGAAGGCTCCGAGGGAGTATAATCCCGTACATTCACTTTCATCGCGAAGCGATTACAATCAATTGCGTCGCTTGCCCGCATTCATTGCGGGCAAAAAGACACCGATGAAGGTTTTTCTCCCCGCGGTTTGCGGAAGGAGAAAAATTTCGCACTTTGTGCGAAACCCCGTAAGGGGCTCGCCCTGCGCGGAAGCAGGGCGGAAACCAATGAAAAGCACTCGTGCTTTTCATTGAAAACGCTACGCGTTTTCGCCTGCCCGGTGCGTGCGGTTGAATGACCCACTCGCCCTATGTAAAAACCCACAAGAGAGAAAGGGAGCTCATATTCCAAAGTGGTGTGCAGGCCTCCCGCCTTGCCTTTCTGCGAGGTGGACGTTGGAAGTACTAAAGCGTTGGAGAGAGCACCCACCTGCACAGAGCAGGGTTTCTTCTCATAGGGGCACGGCCGTGGCGGGGCTTAAATCAAAAGTAAAAGACTCTTTCTTAACGGAAAGAGCCTTTTTCTTTTATTTACGGTATTTTTTTATGCTCCCATATCCGAAGATCCCTATCAAATATAGGATACACGCCACGGGAATACTGTCACCGATGAAGCCGTAGACTGTTCTCCCTTGATACAAGGGCAGGTCGCCGTACACGATCTCCCGTGTTTGCACCCCGGAATACTGCAACAAGCTTCCGTCCTTATCAATGATGGCAGAAATGCCGGTGTTGGCGGCACGGAGCAGGGATTTCCCGCTTTCCACAGCGCGTAGCTTTGCATGGCGGAGATGCTGTGCCAAGGCGGCACTGTCTCCGAACCAACCGTCGTTGGTCACCACCACTTGAAAATCAGAATTGCAGGAAGCGCCCTCCCAACCGCCAAACACGGTATCAAAGCAGATATAACAGCCTATGCGGTACTCATCGTTTTCAATGTAAATAGCGGAATCCCCCGGGGTAATGGTTCCCTCGGGATTTAGCCCCGCCAGAGCAGGGAAAATCTGCTCCAACAGCTCGCCCATGGGCATATATTCCCCAAAGGGCACGGGGTACCGTTTATCGTACACCGTGGAAAGGTTCCCCCTTGGATCGATGGCTACTAAGGAGTTGTAGGACCTTCCCTCCTCCTTGCGGAAGATACCCATAATGATGGTGCAGCCATGCTCTTTGGCAATTTGCGCAAAGGTCTCGTGAACGACCCCGTTTTCATTGAACTTCACGGGAACGGCGGTCTCCGGGAGCAGGATCACCTTGGCACCCTTTTCCGCCGCTTCTTTTGTCATCTCTGCGTAGGTTTCAAACACGTCTTGGGCAATATTTTCTCCCCACTTTTCCTCGGTGGAGATATTTCCCTGGATCACCGCGGCGGGAACTGTGCTTGCAGGCGTCCCTCCCTGCATGGTGAGGAGATACCCCGCCATCACGGGCAAAATAAAGGAAGCGGAGGTTACAAGTGCCATTCTCCGCTCCTTAGCGCTTACCGCCTCCACCGCCAAACAGCAGAAGCTCACCGCAAAGAAAGCCACCCATTCCGAGCCGAACAGGGAAACCGTCTGCAGCAACGGTGCAAACCCGCTCTGGGAAAGTGCCACCGTTCCCCATGGGAAGGCCAAGATCCCAAAATGCAGCGAAATCTCTGCCGCCACCCAAAGACAGCCGTAGCCTACGGCGCGCAGATAAGGATTGCGGGGCAAAAATTTCCCCAGCCACAGGAAAAATCCGTGCTGCAACGCCATCTTCAAGGGGACGAATACACAGCAGAACCCGATGACCAGCCACGCCTGCAAGGGAGAAAGCCCAAAGGCGGATAGGGGATACATGGCGAAAAACCAGGAGCAAAGGCAGAGATAAAAGCCCAAAAAGAAGCAGAACATCCCTTTGAACTGCCGCTTTGCCATCACCTCAAGCTTCAGCAGATAAAATAGACCAAACAGCGCTGCGAAGGTGAAGGGAAACAGCGCTTCTATAAAGAAAGGCAAAGAAAAGACCGCGCCGGAAAGAAAGCAACAAAGCAAACTTCCCTTTGCGGTCTCAAGCGCCTTATTCAGCCGCGCAAGCACGCTCTACCATCCCGCGCACAGCATCGTATGCCACGCGGAATGCCTCAAAGGGAGATGCAAAGGTGTACTTATGGCGGATGTCGTCCAGCTTGGACAGAGAGGACAACCCGGTGAACATCATCAAATGAGGCTCCATGGTCAAGATCACGTCGCGGCCTGCGCGGTCGGTAGCGATCTTACGGATGGTCTCCTCCAACAGTGCCACACCCTTTCCGGGAGGCACGATGATACCCTCTTCGTCAGCATCCTTAATATGGAAGTATTCGATATACTCCTTCAGCAAAGGATATGCGGGAGCGGGATCCATCTTACAGAAGGCAAAATTACCGGGATCAAGAACAGCCTTCAATCTGCCCCCGAAGTGAGCCATCAACGCTTCCTCGTGAACGGGAGAATCGCCGTAAATATCCTTCTCGTTTTCGTGGCAGAGGGTAAAGCCTCTCACTTCCGCCTTGGACACCAGGATCTCCATCCACTCAAAAACACGCTTCTCAAAAGCATCCTTGTCCAGCGTGCCGGGGTAGAAGCTGAACATACGGATCCGCTTACAGCCCAGCTTATCGCCGATGTCCATAATGCGGTCCAACAACGCCAAATGGGCATCAAAGTCACCGTCTGCATCCATCTTACCGATGGGAGAGCCGAGAGCGGAAAGGCCGATGCCTGCGGCATCCAGCTTCGCTTTTACCGCATCCACTTCTTCGTCGGTGAGCTGAACAAAGCTTTTTCCGTCCACACCGCGAAGCTCCAAAAGGGGAATGCCCAGCTCCTTCAATGCGGCGAGCTGTCCGTCAAAATCTGGAGTGATCTCGTCTGCAAAGGCAGAGAAGATAAAGTTTGCTTTCTTCATGCTGCGGGTTCCTCCGTCTCTTCGTAAATGGCAACGATCTTGCCTGCTTCAAAATAGCCTCTGTAGGTCTTGATCTCGTCCTCGGAGATCACGGTGGTATAGTATCCCACACTGCCGTGAACGTAAGCGCCGTCTTCGCCGATGACGAAGGCGCCGTTTTCGTCCAGAATGCGGGTGTCCATCAAATTGTTGCGGAAGGTGCCGGTGTAATACGTGCCGTCCTTCCATGTGTAATGACCGTTCCCGTGGCGCAGATCGTTCTGGAACTGCCCCTCGTAAACGTCACCGTTGGCGAAGGTCATTTTGCCCTGCCCTTGCTTGATATCGTTTACAAAATATCCCTCGTAAGAGGCACCGGAGCTCCAGGTGAAAACGCCGTAGCCGGTCATGGCATCCTCCACGTAAGCACCGTCGTAGGAGTTCCCGTTGGAGAAGTGGAACTGACCGTCTCCGTGCTTCTTGGAGTCCAGCATACCGCCAATATAAACGTCACCGTTGGCGTAGGTCATTTTCCCCACACCGGTCATCTTATCCTCAATAAAGGTTCCCTCGTAAACGTCTCCGGTAGCGGCAAAGGTCATTGTGCCGTTGCCGTTCCGTTGAAGACCGCTGATATCGCCTACGTAAACGTCTCCGTTGTCATACTTGATGGTCTTGTTCAGCAGATCCAAAGTCGCGGAGCTTCCGTCGGGATAATTGATGGTTCCGCTGGTGGGCTTTCCGCTTTCGGATTGCCCGATGAACTTAATGCCGTCCTCGGAGGTGTACCGATAGCCGGAGATCAAAACCACCGCCACTGTGATCAATACCAAAACCACGGCAATGGCAATGGCAACGTACAGCGGATTTCTTCTTTTCATAAAAGTCCTCCTATTCGGCAGACAAAAGTCCACCTAAGTATTCGGAAAGCACGGGGTACAACGCGGTGAAGACAATGCCGATCACCACTAAGATGCAGATCCCCAGTACCACGCCGAAGAAGCTGACGCTTTCGTTTTTGTACTTTGCCTTCAGCATAGCCCGCTTTCCCTCTGCTACGTAATAGCGGGGAATATCGTCCTCGGTTTTGAGAACCGCCTCGTAAAGAGTGCCTTCCTCTCTCAGCGCAAGCATCAGGGGAGGGGTCATTTTACAGTGCAGCTCCTCTATGGTCACCGCAGTTTCGGGAGAAACGGCGTCAATGGTCAAAAGCTTCCGCACAAAATCTCCCACAAACCGTCTTTGATACCAAAGGTAAACGATGGCGGCGCCAATTCCCGTAAGGAGGGTCCAAACGATAAACGTGATGTCCATCAGCGGATCTCTGCTTTGCCGCCCATGTAGGGACGGAGAGGTTCGGGAATGCGTACGGAGCCGTCGGGCTGGAGGTTATTCTCCAGGAATGCGATGAGCATACGGGGAGGAGCCACCACGGTGTTGTTCAGGGTGTGGGGGAGATACTTGCCCTCCTCACCGTTGACACGCATCTTCAGACGTCTTGCCTGTGCGTCGCCCAGGTTGGAGCAAGAGCCGATCTCAAAATACTTCTTCTGTCTGGGAGACCAAGCCTCAACGTCCACAGACTTCACCTTCAGATCCGCCAAGTCACCGGAGCAGCACTCCAGAGTTCTTACGGGGATGTCGAGAGAGCGGAACAGGTCTACGGTGTTCTGCCACAGCTTCTCAAACCATACGGGAGATTCCTCGGGCTTACAAACCACGATCATCTCCTGCTTTTCAAACTGGTGGATACGGTAAACGCCTCTTTCCTCAATACCGTGGGCACCCTTCTCCTTACGGAAGCAGGGAGAGTAGCTGGTGAGGGTGATGGGAAGCTGCTTTTCATCGATGATCTGATCGATGAACTTACCGATCATGGAATGCTCGGAGGTACCGATGAGGTAGAGATCCTCGCCCTCGATCTTGTACATCATGGCATCCATTTCCGCAAAGCTCATAACACCGGTTACTACGTTACTGCGAATCATAAACGGCGGAATGCAGTAGG
>JAFYNA010000028.1 GCA_017549925.1 Clostridia bacterium
ATCTCGCAGATATACGAAGGGGTTGTAGCAGTGGCTCTTGGACATGTTGATAAGATCTACCACGCGGATGTCATATCCTTTTTCTTTCAGCAGGTTGCCCGTATCACGGAGAAGTTCGCCTTTAGGATCAAGGCACACGAAGGACGTGTTGGCGTTCATGATGTTGGGCTTAGCAAAGAAGCGGGTCTTACCTGAACCGGAGCCACCGCAAGTCAAGATATTCAGATTTCTGCGATGCTTACGGCCATCCAGGCCGATGGCAACGTTTTGGGTCAGCAGCTTGTTTTCTGTAGGACGCTTGTCGGCATACTTCTTGTTGACTTGACTCGGCGAGCCCCATTTCGCCGAGCCATGCTCTTCGCGTCTTCTGTAATTGCGTGCTGTGGAAAGATAGATTCCAATACCAAGGCCATAGGCACCAACTAAAATGAGGACAGTTTTTAAGCTGTCCTCACATAGTTGGATTCGAAAGGGGTTATTCATTACCGTTCCGAAGTTTTCAATTAAGCCAATTAGACCGTTACCCATACAGGGTGCAATGAGAAGCGCAAGCCACGCAACAATGAATGCGCCGCAAACGTACAGAATGATGTTCTGCTTGGAGAGCTTATCTTGCCTCACGGTCTGCCTTTCGCTTTTCCTTTTTGGTTGGGGCATCAATGACCTTTAAGATGAGATCGTCTACATCTTCTGTAGGTTTCTCATCTCTGATCAGGTCATTGCGAAAGTCAGCAAGTCCGCTGACCATAAGACGCTGCTCGAAGTCATCCAGCTCTACAACAACTTTCCCGTTTCCCATTAGCGGCCCTCCTTTACAGGCTTACGCTTAGGGGCTTGCGGAGCTTTATGCTGCGTCTGGCCGAAACGAGTTTGGTTGCCTCTTCCAGGTTCCGGCTTTCTCCTCTGCTCGGCACGAATTTCTTCAAGTTCACGTCTTACAGAAGGACGGACTCTCTGAGGTGCTCGATCAGGGGCGCCCTCGCCGGGGCCGCCTCTGCGCACGGATGAAGGCTCGGACCGATGGGACTTCGTCGTCCGGGCCGTGGTGGGGTTTTCCGTGTGGTTCCTTTCTGCGGTAGGATTGGGGGGCGGCTGGACTACGCCGTCAAGGAAGGTTTGCACCTTATCTTCCACAGGTCCGGTACGCTCAGGCACCGGGATTTCGCTGCCGGTCTGCTCTGCAGCACGACCACGTTCGATCTCCGTTTTGACAGAACCCATATCGATGGTAGCCAGGCCAAACCGCTCGAAGATCCGGTTGATCTTGCTGGCGTCTTCGGCGCGAACCATGATATCCGTCAGACCATCCTCCGCATTGCGGTCCTTCAGAACGCAATAGAGAACACCATATTTTTTGGCTTCTTCACAGAATTTCTGCAGTTCAGAGTCTTTCACAGCGAAAACCTTCAGTTCTTTACCGCTCCTCAGCATGTTTGTGAGTCGCGTTTTGCCTCTGGTTTTCTTCTGGTCCCGGAGAACTGCATAGAGCAAGACAGCTAATCGCTCAGCTGCTTTGCCGCTGATCTTGGCGGCGACTTCAACGCCGTTTAGGGACATCCTTACGACTTGTTCCGCCGCGTCTCCTGAATAGTTCATCAGAATTCTCCTTTCTTTCGGGTTGTTCATTGTACAGCGCTTCAAGCTGTTCGTGTATTTTGGAAGCACGTTCTTCTACGCTGTCGCAAATTTTGAATGAAGCCTTGAGCTTCTTGATTCGGTCTGAGATTGCTGAGATCTGCTTTTTGGTTTCCAGAATTGCAGCCTCATCGCCGGAACGAATCACTCTCTTTAGCTTGTTTCTCAACACCTCGCGCTCTGCTTTTAATGCAGGCAGTGCCTCTTCAGCATCGTTGCGGTATCGGTCCAGATCCTCGCGGTTCTCAATGTTGTGATCCGCAAGAAATCTGGTTTGCTCATCCAGGCGATCCAGCTTCCGCATATCTTCTCGCAGGGCAGGAGAAACCTTTTTAACGGAAGCAGGAAAACGAACGATGATATGAAGCTCATAGCAGTAGTAGTAATACAATGCTGCGAGTCCTTTTGCTTTAGGCCGAGGGGGGTGATCCGCTCGGTACTGGTGGTACCGGCTTTCTTCATCTTCAGGGAAGGGGTCTTTCTCGATGATGTTTTCAAGGATGCGATTACAGATCTCATCCACGGAATAATCTTCGCCGAGTCGATCAAATCGACGAAAGCGGTCAGCACCTTTCAGCCTCAAGGAAGGCCGTTCTAAGGGTTGACCGCTTTCGCTGTAGAATTTGAATTCATATCCCCAGGATTCCAGAAGATCATAGAAGTCTCGCTCGGTCACGGATGCAGCGATCGCACGATCAATATCCGCACGGATAAGACTTCGGTTGGTAGGCTTGCCGTTTGCCTCAGCAGACCATTCACTGTAGTTCATGCGTTTTCCTTCGGGATGACGAATGATGGATAAACCATGCTCTCTGCAGAGTCGATCCGAGACGATCTGCATCTGCCGGTAGTCACCATTTGTGCGATGGAACTTGATGCCATCCACAAAGGAAACGGTGTTGATGACAAAGTGATTGTGTATGTGAGAGTCCTTGTCCAGGTGAGTGGCCACCAGTACTTGATAGCGGTCACCCCACAATTCTGTGGCTAGATCAATGCCAATCTGGTGCGCTTGATCCGGTGTTACTTCGCCCTCCCTAAAAGATTGATAGCCATGGTAAGCAATCGTTCCATCTTCTTTTCCAAATTGCTTTTTCACA
>JAFYNA010000029.1 GCA_017549925.1 Clostridia bacterium
AAACCCGCCGAGCAAAAGCCCGACGGGTTTGTTTGGTCGGAGTGAAAGGATTTGAACCTTCGACTTCCACGTCCCGAACGTGGCGCTCTACCAAACTGAGCCACACCCCGAAATCGCGCACCGTACTCGGCGCACGCTAAGCATTATATATGAAAAAACAAACTTTGTCAAGCCTTACGGGAATTTATTTTTTGATTTTGTCCAGATAAGACTGCAAAATGATCTGCGCCGACATGGCGTCGATCACCGCCCTGCGCTTACTGCTTTTGAAGTCCGTAATGTTCATATAGGTGTAAGCCTCCACGGTGGAAAGCCGTTCGTCAATGAACTCCAAGGGCAACCCCGTAGCGGTCTGCAGCTTTTCTGCGAACACTCTGGTCTTCTCCGCGCGGAAGGATTCGCTTCCGTTCATATTGTAGGGGAGACCGCAAATGATCTTCTCGCCCCCCAATTCCGTGATCTTTGCGGCGCATTTCTTCACCGCATCGTTGACTCCCGTCACGTTCAAGGAGCACACCGCACTTGCCAGGATCTCCGTCTCGTCCGAAGCGGCAACGCCCACTCTGGCATCGCCGAAATCTATTCCGATGATCCGCATTGTTTCTTCCTCTCTTTTTTGTCAAAATATTCCGACTCGGGAAAACGCATATCTTTTTCCCATCCGGCTAAACTATGAGTGTCCGAAAGAGAAAAAACTCAACCGGACAGACGGAGCAAATGATCATGGCGAAAAAACGACCGATCCGAAACGTTGTCACCAACCGACGGGATCGACAAACTTTCCCGATTCATTCCACACCGAAAAGGATCACCGACGGCTTTTACGATATGACTACAGATTTCATTGGTGAAATGTGTATGTACAGCGAAACCGATCCGGCAGGAAGCTACACGGGCGTCCCCCGTGATGACGACACGCCGATCCAAGACGCAGACGATCTGTAAAAACCACGATCCGAAAGAGCGTGAGCAAATGCGACTCCCCACTTGGGGTGTTGCACTTGCTCCCTCTTTTTTTAACCCAAAATTTCCTTGATCTTTTCCGCCAGCAGGGCAGACACGCGGTAAGAGGTGTTCAGATTGGGATGTCCTCCGCCGCCGATCTCATCGGGAACCTGGTGCATGGACTGCACGCCCAGGAAGTATGCCTTGCCGTTGGCCTCGTTAAACTCCGTAACGGCCTTCTCCACAGCACCCATCTTGGTCTGATCCATCACGCCGTAGCAGTACAGAATGGGGCAATCGGGATACGCCGCACGTACCTCGCCCATCAAGAGCTTTGCCGCTTCAATGAATTCCTCGTCGCCAACACCGCCCCAAGCATCGTTGGTGCCTGCATTGATCACGGTGAGATGGGGAGTCCAAACATCATGGTTCCACTCGCCGCCCTGGCGGTTCAGCCATGCAAAGGCCTGGCGCAAGGTCATATCCTCGCGGTCGCCGTTGCAGTTGGCAACGATGCCCTTGCCGGAGGCTCCGGAAAGCATCACCTCTGCGTTCAGCAGATCTGCCGTCATGTAAGCGTAGGAGCGGGAGGAATCCTGCTCGTAGGTCACGTAACCGGGCTGTGCAGAATTGCCCAAAACGCCGTAGCCGCAGGTAATGGAGTCACCGATAAACGCCAAGCGCAAGGGTCTTTCCTCGGGGGCATCCAAAAGCTTGGGAGCGTCACCCATCAAGGTCAGCTCCGTAGCGTAAAGGCATTCCATACCTTCTACAATGCGCATCACCTTAACGGTGTGTACGCCCTTTTCCAGATCCTCAAAGATCACCTTTTCGGTGCCATTGGCAATGGCAAAACGCTGAGCCTTACCGTCCACCCAAACACGCACGTAGGGAACTGCGGGATCCGCAAAAGCACCGAAATGCAGAATGAATCCGGTGCCATAGAAACGGAAGGCAAATCCGCTGTCCGACCAAGGCATGGCAACAGAGCCGTTTTCTTCCAAATATGTCTTGCCCAAAAGCAGGCAAGCGTTATCTTCGCCGAATGTATGCTGAGAATAGATCATATTGTTTCCATCCTTTTTATGTTCGTTGTCATACATTATACAAGAATAAAAGGCTTTTTGCAAGCATTCTTTCGCATTTTTCTTGACAATTTCTGTATTCATGGGGTATACTGAGAAAAAGTCAAGGAGGAATCGCCATGGAATGCACCCTTTGTCCCCGCCGATGCGGAGCAGACCGTGAAAAGAATAGCGGCTTCTGCGGCGCATCCTCCCGTATGTTGATCGCTCGTGCCGCCCCCCATCTTTGGGAAGAGCCTTGCCTCTCCGGGGAGCATGGCTCGGGAACCATCTTTTTCTCCGGCTGTCAGCTAAAATGCGTCTATTGCCAAAACCGCGCCATCTCTGACGGCGGGGCGGGGAAGTCCGTCACCACCGAGGAGCTGACCGCCCTCTTCTTCCGCCTGGCCTCCACCGGGGTGCATAACGTCAATTTGGTCACCCCAGACCCTTACTTACCCCAAATCGCAGAGGCCGTCCGCGCCGCCAAACAGCAGGGCTTCCCCTTACCCTTTGTGATGAATTGCAGCGGCTACGAAACAGTGGAGTCTCTCCGACCGCTGGAAGGGCTGATCGATATCTACCTCCCCGACTTCAAGTATATGTCCCCCTTGCTGGCAAAGAAGTATTCCCGCGCCCCCGATTACCCCGCCGTGGCAAAAGCGGCTCTTTCCGAGATGTTCCGCCAACAGCCCGCCATGCAGTGGGGAAGTGACGGAATGCTAAAGAAAGGCATCATCGTCCGCCACCTGCTCCTGCCGGGGCATTTGGAGGATTCCAAGCGGGTCTTGGCCTATTTGCACCAAACATACGGCGACCAAATCTACATCAGCATTATGAGCCAGTTCACCCCGCTGGGATTGGAGCATTACCCGGAATTAAACCGTACCGTCACGGCGGAGGAATACGATACCCTCATCGACTTCGCCTGCCGTCTGGGCATCCGAAACGCCTTCATCCAGGACGGCTCCGCCGCCTCGGAAAGCTTTATCCCCGCCTTTGGCGGAGAAGGGGTGTGACCCTTCTCAGATCCTCCCGAAAACGCCAGTTTTCGGCATTCGGTTTTCTTTGGGTACTTTCTTTTTTTGAAAAGAAAGTACCTTCGTTCCCCGCACCCCACACAAAAAAGCTGTAGCCAAACCGACTACAGCTTTCTTTTTACGTTCTTCCCGTGGAGCCGAAGCCGCCTTCTCCCCGTTCCGTACCGGAGAGGGCATCACATTCCTCAAACTCCGCGGTCA
>JAFYNA010000030.1 GCA_017549925.1 Clostridia bacterium
CTCCTTCGGCAAAATAGGGAGCAAACAGCTTTGACAGATAAAAGGGTGCTGTCACGCCCACCCGCAAAGCGTATTCAAAATCCTCGTAGCTCCCCGCTTCCACACCGCACATTTTGGGAGCGGCATTATTGATCAGAAAATCCACCCGCCCGTAATCGGCGATTACCTTTTCCGCAAAAGCCTCCAAGGTCTCCCTCTGAGAGAGATCCCCCGTAAAGTATCCGTTCTCCAAAAGATCGATGATACAAACCGTCGCCCCCGCCTTGCGGAATTCCTCGCAGATGCATTTCCCGATGCCCTGCGCTCCGCCGGTGACCACGGCAACCTTGCCCGTAAAATCAAACATCGCCTTTATTCCTCCAAAACCTTTACCAAATCGTCTAAGTCCTTGCGCTTCTTGGGGCGGAGGGGATCCCCCTCTTTGGCATACCCCAAGGTGATCACCAACCGCACCGTGCCCTCTACGTCGCAAAGGGCGCGAAGCTCGCTGTCGTCCAGCCAGCCCAAAATACAACTACCCAGCCCCAAAGCGGCGGCCTCGGCGGTGATATACGCCGCAAGGATCCCGATGTCAATTGAGCGGTAGTCGTTTTTCTTCACCCTTGCCCCCAAGGCCGCGGTGGCCACGTAAGGCTTTTCGGAGATCACCAGCAAGATAGGCGCATCAAAGGCAAACTTGTTCAGCCCCATGCCCTGGGTAGCCTTGGCGGCCCTTTTGGCAAATTCCCCCTTGCACACCGTGATGTGGTAAGGCTGTCCGTTGCAAGCGGAGGGTGCCAGCCGTGCCGTGGCAAGAATGCGGTCTATTTTCTCCTGCTCGATAGGTCTTGTCGGGTCGTATTTGCGGCAGGATTGTCTGTTTTCTGCAATTTCCGTAAAATTCATATCGTTTCCTCTCCATCCATATGTTCAATGGCTATGGTCAGCCCGCTTATGATTTGCTCCAAGGGCAGACAAGGCTCTTTCTTTTGGGTAGAAGCATAAGGAATGTGGATAAATCCCACCCTCGTCTTGCTCCCCTTGTAACGGGCAAGCAGGGTATACAGCACGTCGTTGCAGACGTACGCGCCTGCGGAATAGGACACCTTTGCGGGAATGCCCGCCTTCTGCACCGCCTCCGCCATGTTACGCACCGGCAGGGTGGAAAAAAGTCCGCTTTCTCCATGGGTCAGAATGGGCTGATCCTTGGGCTGTATTCCCTTGTTGTCGGGGATCTCTCCGTGGCGAAGATTGATCCCTACCAGCTCGGGGGTGATGGCATTCCTGCCCCCCGCCTGCCCTATGCACAAGATCACGTCGGGGCAAAGGGCATCTGCCGTACACAAAACCCTCTCCGCCGCCTCACCGAAGGTGACGGGAAGGCGCAGCTTGGTCAGAAGGTATTCGCCCACCTCTTGGGGCAAACGGGACACCGCCTCCCAGGAGGGATTGACCGTCTCGCCTCCAAAGGGCTCAAAGCCGGTGATCAAAAGCTTTTTCATACAGAATCCTCCCGAGGCGTGTAGGTTTCCAAAATTTCCATAATATCCTGCTGATACAAATTCCCGCCCAAAACCCCTCCGCCGGCGGCAATGGATACGCAGGTCACGTTAAAGGGATCCTCCCGGTAGGGATTGGCGGGAACTTCCCCCGTAAAATATTCCGCCAAGAACTTTACCGCGTTCCCCTCGGGAAAGATCACGTTCCCATCATGCACCGGGATGCCCCTGGCGGAAAACTCCCCCAGGATCTCCTTGGTCTTGCGATTGTAGGGGTTATCATCCTCACGGCTCACCAGCCACGCAGGCTGGAGCCGTATGGGAAGCCCCTGCTTCACCGCCTCTGTGGCAAAGAGCTTTACCACCTCTGCGGGAATGAACTCCTGGTGAAAAGCGTCCACCGACAACCGCAGATCGTTCACTCCGCATATAGCAAGTTGCTCCGCCACCTCGCGGATTCCTTCGTCATTCTTTGAAAAATAGCCGCTTGTAATGACTTGGCGTTTTGGGATATTCAATTCTTTGGCGGCTTCCATGATTGCATAGACCGCGTCCGGGTACAAAAGCGGCTCCCCACCAAAGGTCATCACGGTTTTGACATGGTACTCCGCCGCAATTTTACGCACCGCATCTGCGGCAATTTGCGGATCGATCCTCTCTCCGCAAGAGGAGTGCGCGCCCTGGGAGCAATGTCTACACCGCCCACAGCAGGCATCTGTCACCACGAATTCGATTTTATTTATATTACGAAGATAAGCGTTCATAACTTTTTCCCACTTCTTTCGGCCAATTCAGTATACCACAAAAAAATCCAAATAGCAACCCTGCAAGTCCCAAAAGGAATTTCAACAAAATGAGGCTGAGCATTGCCCAGCCTCATCTTTTTTATTGCTCTAATTTTGCCAATTCGGGGTCGATGGGCTCGACTTCCTTGGCGTTCTTCTTGGGAGGGGGTGCCAGGAACTGTACTTCTTCGGGAGCGAAGAAGCGGATGGCGTTATCCTCGGCGGTCAGCACCTTGATC
>JAFYNA010000031.1 GCA_017549925.1 Clostridia bacterium
GCCCCAAATATAACCATAGGGAACGTCTGCGGAGCAGTTGCCGTCGCCGCCCTGGGTCATAGTACCGATCCATTCAGCATCGCCGGGCTCTACGGGATCGACAGGATCGTCCACGGGAGGATCCACAGGATCGTCAGAGGGGGGATCTACGGGATCGTCTACGGGAGGATCCACGGGAGTCTCGCCGGGTTCACCAACGGTAAAGCCTGCGTTGGTCAGCTTCATGTTACCTTCCAAGCCGCGGAATGCCTCAACGTCCAGATTGATCAGGGTAACCTGCTGACCTACCTTTACGTTCTTCAGCACGTCGTAGCCCGTCTTATTACCGTTGTAGGAAATGATGTAGCCGCCCTCGGGACAAACCACATCGGACTTAGCAACAGCAAGCTCACACCAGGACTTGGTGACGATACCCTTGCCGTCTACAACGATGATGTAAGCGTAGTTCATATCTCTGGAGGTGCCGTTGTTGCCCAAAGCGGTGAGCTCTGCAACGGTCATATTATCGCCTGCCACGATGGAGAACTCGCCTGCGTGCTTATAGCCTGCGTAGTCCAGAGTGTATGCGCCTGCGGGAAGTGCGGCAGGCTTTGCGGGCTGTACGGGAAGGGTGTAAGAAACAACTTCATCGTAGCCGCAAGAGCAGACCATCTTCTTGGTACCGGGAACGGAGAAGGTCGCTTTTACAATAATCTCCTCGGTGTAGGAGTGAGTGTGCTTAGAAGCATCGGAAACGGTCACACCGGTGAGGGCCAGGAATTCCCAGTTAACCTTACCGTCTGCGGGATCAGCACCCAGAACGGGTCTGCTGCTACCGCCGGCAAATACGAAGCGTACGTACTTAGCTTCCACTTCGTCGAAGACGAATACGCTCTTTACAGTACCGTAGGTATCCGTAGCAACGTTTGCTTCCTTCAGGGTGAAGGTGTCAACCTCGGTGTAGGTCTTACCGTCGGTGGAAACCAAAACGGTAACTTCCCCTTCGGGATAACCGATCATAACGCCTGCGCAGTGGTAGAAGCCAAGCGCCGCGCCGTTGATCTTCTTTTTGCTACCCAAATTCAAGTCTACGGTAACGTCCATACCGGTATGGGTGCAGTTGGGGTTCTGGATCAAAGTGATCTTATCGGTGCCGTCGCCCCAATTCTTGTTGATAACGGGAACATCCTTGGTGTTCACATCATCCTTATCCAAAGAAATTACGGGAACTACGTAGTTGGGTGCGATCTCGTGGCGGATAACCTCGATCTCGCTCCAGAAGAAGAAGCTGATACGCTTGGGAGTGATACGGACATAGCGTGCCTTAACGCCCTTCTCCAGATTCAGAGACAGAGTGTAAGCCGCGCCCTCTTCCTTACGGGTAAGTCCCTCGGGATCGGGAAAAGCAGCTACGTCGGTGAAGGTCTTGCCGTCTTCGGAAACAGCAACGGTGATCTTTGAGGGCACGTTGATGCCCCAAGAGGTCAACTGCAACGCATGGATCTTGAAGGTGGTGATGTCATCGTAAACAGCACCCAGGTCGATGGTGAATACGTTATCGCTGTTCCAACCGCCCCATGCAGGGTCGTAAGCGCTGGAAGCGGAGCCGTACTTACCGTCGGTCATTTCGGTGTTCTTGGTATCGGGGTAGGTGCTGTTGGAAGCCTTAGATGAGGTATAGGTCTTGCCCAGAGCCAAGTTGTTTTCGTAAGGACCGTAGGAGCTGATGGCGCTGCGGAGCGCGGTGCCCACTCTTTCCATATCCTCCAGAGTAGGATCGCCCTTCGCAAGAGCTTCCGCTTCCTTCTTGAGGGTCTGGATGGAATTCCAAACGGTGATGGCGTAGTCATCCTTCACTGCGGTCTTGGAGTCCTCGATAGCAGAAAGGAGAACCTCTTCTGCAGAAGCAACGCTCTGCAGTGCGCAGTATGCGCGGTAGAAGTCGCCGGTTACGGCGGTCTTGTTCTTCAGAACAGCCTTTGCCTCGGCAACAGCGGTCTTATATGCCTTGCCGGTCTTTTTCTCGTATTCGGAGGTGAGGGCCTGCAGCTCGGTTTTACCCTTCTGCAGCGCGGGGCTGGTACGCTTTACTACCAGCAGACAGTCAGCGATGGAACGGGTGGACTTCTGCTTGAAGCCTGCCTTGCCGGTACCGTCGTCGCAAACGTACATTGCGGAGGATCCGCCGCCGTCCAAACGGATAACATCAACGCAACCCATCTCCATCATTGCCTTGGCAACGTCCTGGAGGGTTACAGAGCCATCGGAGCCGGTGGAAGCGCCCTCGGTGGTGAAGAAGACGTAGGAGCCGTCTGCCTTGATACCGAATGCGGTCCAACGAGCCTTGGTGGTGTTGGAGTGTGCGGCACCGGTGTTGAAGGAAGAGCTGGTGGTCAGGTTTTTACCATCCTTTACCAGATAGCCGCAGATACCGATGATGGAGTCTGCGCCGGCGGTAACGCCGGAGGCATTGGAGCCCAACTCGGTAGCAGTGATGTCAATGGGATCTCCTGCTGCCAATCCCTTAACGTAGGATACGTTGGGAGAATCAGCCTTAACGAACAGGATGAACTCATCCTCGGCAAGCTTGGTGCCGTAAGCATCGTTGGAAACGGAAATGACCTCACCTCTCAAGGTGCTGTCCACGGAAAGGCGGGAGCCGTTTACCTTGCGGCAGAGAACCTGATAACCGGGAACGTTGTCAAAGGTCAACGCCTGGGAGATCATCTCGCCGTAAACTTTACCGCTAGCATCCTTGGAGGTATCGTAATACAAGTCACCGGAGTGGCTATCGAAATAATAGAAGCCGTTGCCCCAGTTGGAGGGCTTGTATCTGCCGCCGTACTTGTTGACGTGGGCCAAGCCGCCGGGAACAGACTGGCCGTTGATGTACAAGCCGAAGGACAGGCAGGAATCCGTAACGTTGGCGATGCTACCGTCGGACATGAAGGCAACCACGCCACCAAACTCGGAAGCGGTGTTGCCGTTGTCGGCAGAGTAGATCTCGCCACCGGACACCAGGTACTCGTTCAAGTAACCGTAGTTACCGTGAGTCGTGCTGCCGGAATCCATGGAGAAGAAGGAGCCGTTGATGGCACCCACTACCTCATAGCCGGCCTCGGTAGCCAGACGGTACTGGTTTGCCAGATAAGCCGCGCCGCCTGCGGCACCGCCAAAGGCAACTACCATGTAATCCTCGGTGTTGAATTCCAGAGCGGATGCGGAAACGTAAACGTTTTCGTAAACACCGCTGGAGAGAGTGTACTCGCTGTAGAAGACGCCGTCAGTCACCTCATAAGCCTTGGAGGAATCTTCCGTAAAAGAATATTCCGCCGCCGCAGAGGAGAGCAGACCGCCGCATACGGGAAGCACCAGCAGCGCCGTCAGCAGGAAGCACAAAAGTCTTTTTGTGAACTTCATAAAAAATCTCCTTTTTTCAGTTCTTTTTTTATGCTTTTATAATACTCCTTTTCGAGAAAAATGTCAAGAAAAAACAAGAGGGCAATTTCCACCAAAAACCGATGCAAAATTTGTATAAATGTTTGCACCCACTTCACAATTTGTTAGTATTTTATTTGGTATGATAAGGAAGATCCATGAAAAAAGGAGTATTTGCATATGTTTGGACACAGACCTCCCTTCCGACAGCGCTTGGCAGGCTTTTTGATGGGGAGAAACGGCCCCGATACCATTTACAACGTTTGTATCTGGACCTCGCTGGTGCTGGCAATTCTGGGAATGTTTTGGGACAGTCTGATCTGTACCCTTCTGTATGCCGGGCTCTTCGGCTACGCCATCTTCCGTTTTTTCTCCCGCAACGTGGAAAAGCGTCGCAGAGAAAACTACGCTTTCCGCAAGTTCTTTGGGAAATTCCGCGGCAATCCCGCCCGTAAGGCGCAGAAAGCAGACAAGGAACACGTGTACAAAAAGTGCCCTCTTTGCAACGCTCAGCTCCGCCTTCCCCGCAAAAAAGGCGCCCACACCGTGAGATGCCCCCGCTGCAGCGGAGAGTTTTCTGTCAAAATCCGATAAAAGCCATCCCCAACTCTTCAAAAAGTTTATCGCGGCGTACTATTGACAAAGTTGCGTTTTTTTGGTAATATACTTGTTGTATGTATACTCGCATATTGTGTGCTTTTGCGAAGCACGTACCATGACGCTTTGCGCCGCGCCTCCCTACGGGGGATTTTCGGGGCGCAGAAAGCGAATCAAGAAAGGAACCCGATATACGTATGAGTGAAGTTGCAAACGTTCCTACCGCCATTGGCGGGGCGCAATACGCAGGCATGATCCGTTCTGCCGCCAACGCGCTCTTAAATCAGAAGGATCTGATCAATCGTTTGAACGTATACCCCGTTCCCGACGGAGACACCGGCAGTAACATGAGCATGACCATGAAGCCCGCCGGCGATCTGAACGGACAAACGAGCAGTCTTTCCGAGTGTGCCGACAAGGTAGCAAGTCTTTTCCTGCGCGCCGCACGCGGTAATTCCGGCGTTATTCTTTCGCTGTTCTTCCGCGGCTTGGCAAAGGGGTTCAAGGGGGTAACGGAAGCGGGCACCGCAGAGGTGGTTGTCGCTTTTGAAAAAGGTGTAAAAGAGGCTTACAAGGCGGTGCAGTATCCCAGAGAGGGTACCATCCTCACCGTTATGAGAAGCTGTACGGAAATCGAGACGGAGGGGCTTGATCTCTTGGGGCTGTTTGACCGTATGTACGATGCGGCGGCAGATATGCTGGAGAAAACGCCCGATATGCTTCCCGTGTTGAAGCAGGCCGGCGTGGTGGATTCCGGCGGCAGAGGCTTCTTGGAAATTCTTTACGGTATGCGCGCTTATTTGCAGGGCGTTCCCGTGGAGTCCGAGAGCAAGGCAGAGACCAAGGAGAGTGCGGATTTCGCAAGCTTTGATCCCGCCAGCATCGAAAACCCCTACTGTACGGAATGTATCATCACCAAAAATCCGGAATACGCACAGGAAGGCAGTGTGGAAAAGCTTCGTAAGTTCGTGCTTTCCATGGGCGACTCCGTTGTGTTTGCCGAGGACAGCGAGATCGTGAAGATCCACGTCCATACCAAGGATCCCGGCAAGGTGCTTTCCGAGGCGTTGAAGTTCGGTTCTCTCTATACCGTCAAGGTAGAGAATATGCAGAACCAGCACAGTGAGCTGATCGAAAATCAGTCCGCAGAGTCCGAAAAGCCTGCAGAGGAAGCCGCTCCCGCAGTGGCTGAGCCTGTGGAGGACTACGGCTTCGTGGCCGTTACCATGGGCGACGGTATGCGCAGTGTGTTTGAGGATCTGGGGGTTGCCGGATTTGTCAGCGGCGGCCAGACCATGAATCCTTCCACCGAGCAGTTGGTGGAGGCGGTTTTGCAGATCCCCGCCAAGAACGTATACATCTTCCCCAACAACTCCAACATTTGCTTGGTTGCCGAGCAGGTGCGTAGATTTGTGGAGGACAGAAACGTGTTCGTCATCCCCACCAAGAGCGTTCCTCAGGGTATTTCCGCGCTGATGCAGTTTGATCCCGATGCTTCCGCAGAGGACAATCAGCAGGCTATGATGGAGGCTATGAAGTCCGTCAAGACCTTGGATATGACCTATGCGGCACACGATTCCACCGTAGACGGCGAATCCGTTACCTGCGGTCAGATCCTGGGATTGGTAGAGCATAAGGTGCGTTACGTTGCAGACAGCCAGGCGGAGTGCTTGGAAAAGATGCTTCCCGAACTGGAGGGCGCTTCCTACATTACCGTTTTCTATGGCAGTGACGTTTCCGAGGAGGAAGCAAACGAGACCTTGGCATTCCTGCAGAGCAAGGCTCCCGATACGGAGATCGCTCTTCTTTCCGGCGGTCAACCCTTGTATTACTACGTTATTTCCGTTGAATAAGCGTTCCGAAAAGCAGTCGAGAAGCATCGGCTGCTTTTTTTTATGGCAGTGAAGCGAGGTCGCGAAGACGAATTCGTAACGGAAAATGAAGATTTTCTCGCCGAAAAACTTGACATTCCAATACAAAATCTTGTATTATATAAAGAAGAAGTTTTAGCAAAGTTCGCATCGGCTTATTTTTGAAAACACGAGGCACTCTATGGCAACGGTAACCGTTAAAGCATCAACAGAATACAACGTCATCATCGAAGAAGGCATTTTGGGACGGATCGGTTCTCTTGCCGGAGAGCTGTTGCCCGGCAAGGTAGCCGCCTTGATCACCGAGGAGCGTGTGAATGCCCTTTACGGAGATCGGGTGGAGCATAGCCTTACCGAGGCGGGCTTTACCGTGTTCCGCTTGGTGCTTCCCCCGGGGGAGGAGACCAAATGTCTCCCCCGCTTTGGAGAGGTGTTGGAATTCCTTGCCAAGCACAAGCTGACCCGTACCGACGCGGTGTTTGCTTTGGGCGGCGGTGTTATCGGTGATCTGGCAGGCTTTGCCTCTGCAGTATATCTCCGTGGGATCCGCTACGTTCAGATCCCCACCACCCTTTTGGCGGCGGTGGATTCCTCCGTGGGGGGGAAGACCGCCATCGATTTGGAGGGCGGCAAAAATCTGGCGGGAGCCTTCCATCAGCCTGCGGCGGTGTATTGCGATCCGCTGGTGCTGAAGAGCCTGTCCCCGCGGGTGTTCTCCGACGGATGTGCCGAGGTGATCAAATACGCGGTGCTGAAGGGTGAGCCCTTGCTTTCCCTGCTGGCTGACCCTCAAAAAGCCGATTGGACGGAGATCATCACAGAGTGCGTATCCATCAAGCGGGACATCGTGGAAGAGGATGAGTTCGACACCGGGATGCGGATGCTTTTGAATTTGGGACATACCGTTGGCCACGCCATTGAGAAGCAGTCTCGGTTTGCCATCTCCCACGGAAGTGCCGTTGCCATGGGCACGGTGATCGCCGCAAGAGTCTCGGAGAAGCTGGGGCTTTGCCGGAAAGGCTTAGCCGAGGAGATCAAGGAATTGCTGACCAAGTACGGTCTGCCCACCGACTCCCCTTACCCGGGAGAGCTTTTGGCGGACAGCTTACTTTCCGACAAAAAACGGGCTGGCGATACCCTGCATTTGATCCTTCCCAAGGAGTTGGGGGATTGCGTTATCTACCCCGTAGCCATCGAAGAGCTTTCCGCTATTTTTGACACCATTTTGTAAAAACGGGATATTGATCCATGAATATTGTCATCCATCCCTCCAAAGCGGAGGGTGAACTGAGGGCGATCCCCTCAAAATCCTATATGCACCGCGCCTTGATCTGTGCCGCGCTGGCGGACAAGCCCACAGCATTGTATTGCCCCGAGTCCAATCGGGATATTCAAGCCACCGTGGAATGTCTTGTCGCCCTGGGCGCAGAGATCAAAGAAAACGGCGGGGTTTACACCGTTTGCCCCATCTCTTGGGAGCGGGAGGGAACGGCGCATTTGGACTGCCATGAAAGCGGTTCCACCCTGCGGTTTCTCCTTCCCTTGGTAGCGGCCTTGGGGCGTTCCGCTTATCTGCACACCAGCGGAAGACTTACCCAAAGACCTCTTTCCCCCTTGTACGAGGAGCTGGTGCGCCACGGCGCCAAGCTATCTCCCGCGGGAGTCACTCCCCTTTCCGTGGAAGGACAGCTGGAGGGCGGTGTTTATCGCCTTGACGGCGGGATCAGCTCCCAGTTCTTCACCGGGCTGTTGTTGTCCCTTCCCCTGCTTTCTGCGGAAAGCATCGTAGAAGTGGGAGGTGTGTTGGAGTCTGCCCCTTACGTGGCACTGACCTGCGACGTGATGAAGAAGTTCGGTGTAGCGCCTTTGGTCACCCCCGAGAAGATGCTGATCTCCCCCGCGGCCTTCCGTTCTCCCGGTAATTTGGAGATCGAGGGCGATTGGTCCAACGCTGCCTTCTGGCTGACGGCGGGCGTTTTGGGCGGTGAGATCCGCTTGACGGGCTTGCAGAAAAATTCCGCACAAGGAGATAAAGCCATCCTTTCCCTGCTGAGACAAATGGGGGGCGAGATCCTGGAGGAAGAGGGCGTTTATATCGCCAAGGCTTCCAAGCTCCACGGCATCGAGATAGATGCACGGGATATTCCCGACTTGGTGCCCGTTCTTGCCGTTGCGGCGGCCTGCGCCCAAGGCGAAACGGTGATCCGCGGTGCGGCGCGGCTGAGGCTGAAGGAAAGCGACCGCATCGAAAGCGTTTGCAAGATGCTGACGGCCCTGGGGATCTCCTGCCGCGAAACAGAGGACGGCATGGTGATCATGGGCGGCGAGATGAAGGGCGGCACCGTTGATGCCTGCAACGATCACCGCATCGCCATGAGTGCCGCGGTTGCCTCTGTTGCCTGCCCCTTGCCCATTACCCTGTTGGGAGCGGAGGCGGTGAACAAATCCTATCCCGCGTTCTTCCGCCATTTTGCATTGCTGGGCGGAAAAGCAAACGAGATCTGACAGAGAGAAGGTTTTTTGGAATGTTTCACTTTGGAAACCGCCTGCAGGTGCAGGTATTCGGACAATCCCACTCCCCTGCCATGGGTGTGGTGATGGATAACTTCCCTGCGGGAATTCATATCGACAGTGAAGGACTTGCCGCCTTTATGGAGCGACGCGCCCCCGGGCGGGATGCCTTTTCCACCCGCCGCAGAGAACCCGATGCAGTGGAATTCCTCTCCGGTGTGGTAGAGAACGTCACCACCGGTGCGCCTATCTGTGCTATGATCCGTAACACGGACATCCGCAGTCAGGATTACGATAAATTGGCAGATATTCCCCGTCCTGCCCATGCAGATCTCACCGCCTATTTTAAGTACGGCAACTACAGAGATCATCGGGGCGGTGGAGAATTCTCGGGACGGTTGACCGCGCCTCTTTGCGTGGCGGGGTATCTCGCTATGCGCCTTTTGGAGGAAAAGGGGATCCGCGTAGGGGCTCACATTGCCTCCGTGGGAGAAGTGTTTGACGACGTTTATTCTCTTTTTATTCCAGAAGAAGAGCTTCACGCCCCCGGGAAGAAGGCTTTTCCCGTATTGAACGACGAAAAAGGACTTGCCATGCAGGAGGTGATCCTGCAGGCGAAGGCAGAGGCCGATTCTGTTGGCGGCAGTATTGAATGTGCCGTGACGGGACTCCCCGCAGGTGTGGGAGGCAGCTCCTTTGAAGGCTTGGAGGGGCGGATCGCTTTGGCGGCCTTTGGGATTCCCGCGGTGAAGGGAATCGAGTTTGGAAGCGGGTTTAGCGGCTGCGGCAAGCGAGGCTCGGAGAACAACGACGCCATCCGTACCGACGGGAAGAAGATCTACACCGAGACGAACCATGCCGGCGGTATTCTTGGCGGGATCACCAACGGGATGCCCGTGGTGTTCCGCATAGGCATCAAGCCCACCCCCTCCATCGGAAAAGCACAAAAGAGCGTTTCCCTTTCCCGCATGGAGAACACCGAGCTGACTGTTCAAGGACGGCACGATCCCTGCATCGTTCCCAGAGCCGTTCCCGTAGTGGAGGCTATCGCCGCTTTGGCCGTGGCGGATTGTTTGTTATAAGCACAAGAGGTTTTTATGGATATCAAGGATTACAGAGATCAGTTAGATGCAATAGACGCACAGCTTGCAGAGCTGTTCTGCCGCCGCATGGAGATCTGCGGCGAGATTGCTTCCTGGAAAAAGGAAAACGGAAAGCCCATCTTTGATAAAAACAGAGAGCGGGAAAAGCTGAATTCCGTGGCAAAAATGGGGGATCCCAAGTTCGAGCCTCATTTGCGGGGATTGTTCCGCTCCATGATGGGGTATAGCCGTTCCTATCAGCACAAGCTCACCGATCCCGCCTCCGCGTTGGCAGAAGAGATCCTTCGCGCCAGATTGGAGACCCCGGAGCTGTTCCCCACGGAAGCAGTGGTGGCTTGCCAGGGCGTTGAGGGGGCTTATTCCTCCATCGCCTGCGAGAAGCTCTTCCGCGACCCCGAGGTCAAGTTCTGCCCCACCTTTGAGGACGTTTTTAAGGCGGTGGACAGCGGGGAGGCCGAATACGGCGTGTTGCCCATCGAAAACAGCACCGCTGGCTCTGTAAAGGCGAACTATGATCTCTTGGTAAAATATCAGTGCCATATCGTGAGAAGCACCCGTCTTTTGATCAGCCATTGCTTGCTGACCAAGCCGGGGGTGAAGCTTGAGGATCTCAAGGTGATCTATTCTCACCAGCAGGCTATCAGCCAGTGCGGAAGATTTTTGTCTTCCCTGCACGGCGTTGAGATCAAGCCCTGCGCCAACACTGCCGTTGCGGCAAAAATGGTGGCAGAGGGCTCGGACAACGGAATCGCGGCCATCTCCTCCCGCGCCTGCGCGGAGCTTTACGGTCTTTCCATTTTGGCAGAGACCATTCAGGATACAGGCGCCAACCGTACCCGCTTTATCTGCATTTCCAAGAAGCGGGAGATCTACCCCGGTGCCAACCGTACCACCCTCACCATGGTGTTGAAGCACAAGCCCGGCGCTTTGTTCTCCGCTTTGGAGCGTTGCAACGAGTTGGGGGTCAATCTGGTGAAGCTGGAAAGCCGTCCCCTGCCGGAAAGAGATTTTGAATTTTTGTTCTACCTGGATCTGGATATTCCCGCCGCCTCTCCTGTTTTGGGCGAGCTGATCGCGCTGTTGGAGTCGGAAGCGGAGGAGCTTCGTTATCTGGGCAGTTATTCTGAGGTTGTTTGATGAAGCCTTACGGACTTTTGGGAGAGAAGCTGGGGCACAGCTTTTCTCCGTTGATCCACTCCCGCTTGGGAAATTATGAATACCGATTGTTCCCCACCCCCAAGGAAGAGCTGGAAGCCTTTCTTGTCGGCGGGAGCTTTGGCAATCTGAACGTCACCATGCCTTACAAAAAGGCGGTGATTCCTTACTGCAAGTCGCTTTCTCCTTTGGCAAAGCGGCTGGGCAGTGTGAACACCATCAAAGTAACGGACGAAGGACTTATGGGCTATAACACCGATTACTATGGGTTTGCCCATATGCTTTCCCGCGGGAATATTCCCGTCCTCGGAGAGAAATGCGCCGTGATCGGAAGCGGCGGGGTCTCTCCCACGGTTTGTGCCGTGCTGGAGGATCTGGGCGCGGAAAAGATCACGGTGGTGTACCATAAAATGAACACTCCCACCTTTATCGAGACCATTGCGGATCATACCGTGGTGGTGAACACCTCCCCTGTTGGAATGTTCCCCATGGGCGGAGAGTCTCCCGTGGATCTGAGACAGTTTCACAGTCTGCGGGGTGTGGCGGATCTGATCTACAACCCTTTGAAGACGGCGTTGATGCTGCAAGCGGAGTCGCTGGGCGTTCCCTGCGTGGGCGGACTTTCCATGCTGGTGGCTCAGGCCAAGCAGGCTGCAGAGATCTTTGAGGACACGTCTTTGGATGACGGGATCATTGATGCAGTTACCAGCGAGCTTGAAGGACGTTGTGAGACGGTCTGCCTGATCGGTATGCCCGGAAGCGGCAAGACTACCATAGGCAAGTTGCTGGCAGAAGCATTGGGTAAGGAATTTGTTGATACCGATGAAGAAATTGTCCGTATCGCAGGAAAATCCATCCCCGAGATCTTCCGCGAGGACGGCGAGGATGCTTTCCGCAGGCTGGAAACCAAGGTGCTTGCGGAGGTTACCGCCAAGAGTGGGCGGGTCATCTCCACCGGCGGCGGCGCGGTTGTACGCACAGAGAACCACAACCTTTTGCGGCAGAACGGACGGATCGTCTTGGTAGAGAGAGGCTTGGATGCGCTCTCCACCGCAGGAAGACCCCTTTCCTCCTCTGAAGAAGCGCTCCAGAGGCTCTACAAGGAACGCCAGCCAATTTATCTTTCTTTAGCGGATGTGGTTGTTCAAAACGCAAAAACTCCCACAGAAGCCGTTACGGCGCTTCTGGAAGAATTAAGCTTGTAAACGCAAAAGTCGCCTGCAACGGCGACTTTTTTGATAGAAAAAAGAGCCCCCTCTTAGAGGGAGCTCTTGATTATAAAGCGTGGATTAGCGAGCCATCTTAGCCTTGGAAACAATTGCAATGCCTGCAACTGCAACAAAAGCCAGAACTACAAATACCAGAACGCCTTTATCGCCGGCATCGGGATCATCGTTGCCGATTGCGGGAAGTACCTTCTTTTGGCTGTCGCCGCAACGAGAGCAGGTGTGGATTTCGTAACCGTCGTCCTCACGGGTAGGATCGAGCTTCTCGGTCAAAACATAATCATGACCGAGAGCCGCAACGGTGTTATCCACATAGGAATCGCCGCAACGAGAGCAGGTGTGGGTGGTGTAACCTTCCTCGGTACAGGTGGGAGCAGTTACAACTGCCTCGTAATCATGGCCGATTGCGGGAAGTACCTTCTCATAGGAGTCACCGCAACGAGAGCAAGTGTAGATTTCTTTACCGTCATCCTTACAAGCAGGATCAACCTTCTTGGTCAGAACATAATCATGGCCGAGAGCTGCAACGGTGTCATCCACATAGGAATCGCCACAACGAGAGCAGGTGTAGGTGGTGTAACCTTCCTCGGTACAGGTGGGAGCAGTTACAACTGCCTCATAGTCATGACCGAAGGTCGCACGCTCCTCACAGCCGCAGCTATAGCATCTTCTGATCTTAACGCCGCACTGGGTATCAGTGGGCTGCACAATAACAATCCAATCGCTCCACTCATGGCCGAGTGCAGCTACGATATCGTCAACGTAGGAATCGCCGCAGACGGTACAAGTGTAGGTGGTGTAACCATCCTCAGTGCAAGTGGGAGCAGTTACAACAGCCTCGTAATCATGGCCGTGCGCGGGAACACACTCTTCTACCTCGTAATCACAGCCGGATACGGTACAGTAGGTTCTCTTCACGCCATCGTTGAGACAGTCTGCATCGGGAGTATACTCTACCTTCAGCTCGTGGATAGGATACAGAGTAACTGTCATGTCCTCCATAACCTTATCGTAGTTATCGGAGGTAGTGTAGTTAACGTTCAGAACGTCACCGCCGTGGTATACGGGATCAGCTGCGCCGTCGCCTGCAACAACCTCCTGGGTAGAGATCACGTTGCCCTGCTCGTCTACGAAGGTAACGGTGTAGGTCTTAAAGAGAATCAGAGTAAAGGTTACATCCAGATCATACTTGCCGGTATAGATAGTGTTATATCTTGCCTTCAGAGCATTTACCAGATCCTCTGCGGTATCGTAACCGCGAATCTTCAAAGCGCCTTCAATACGATCCTCGTACTTGCTGTTCAACAGCTTGTCAAAGACGCGATCCATGTAGGAATCGAAGCTTACGGGATCAACGCCATCACCAAGGATGGAAGTGTAAGAACCGTCTCCGTTGTAGAGTGCGCCAACAGTCACGTTCAGCTTTTCGCTGAGGTTCAGTGCGCTGTCAGCCTTCTGGAGGCCGGCCTTGATATACTGAGGGAACAGACCCTTGGCATCCAGCAGTTTTACCAATGCCTTCAGATCGTTGGGCTCTGCGGTATCCAAATGGAAGTACGCAGCAACCTTTTCAACCAGTGCTTCAAACTGTGCGGAATAACCCAGCTTGTCGGCAACGATCTCCAGGTTCTCCAGCTTGAGCTGATCGATGAAATCGTTCAAAGGCATCTTGTGGAGCTTCTCACGAACCAGAGCGTACTCGTCTGCCAAAACTGCAGGCAGGAAGCACTCCAGAATAGCATCGGTGTAATCGGAAACGTCCAGAATACCCTCCAGGTCTGCGGAGAAGATACCATCTTCAGCAGTGAAGTCCCCGTTTACCTCAACTCTGTCAGCGAGCTTCTGAGCGGTGGACTTGATCTGGTTCAATCTTGCATCGGAGCACTCAAGCACAAAGCTCACGGGCAGATCGATAGCAA
This sequence comes from Clostridia bacterium, assembly GCA_017549925.1. GTDB lineage: Bacteria > Bacillota > Clostridia > Oscillospirales > CAG-382 > Coliplasma. Next base: position 13,800 of record JAFYNA010000031.1, read on the forward strand.
GGTCGCCAACTACCAGGGAGAAGTTGTAAGTAGCAACAACGTTGCCCTCCATGTTAGCGATGGTGGTGAATGCAATGGGATTAGCTCTGTAGATCTCAACCAAAGCGTTCCAAACCTCGGAAGGATCGGCCAGGTTGTAAACGGTATAGCCGTTTACAGAAACCTCGTCGAACATCAGAACACCACCTGCAACAACTGCCAGTGCATCCATTACGGAGTAACGGTCTGCAAGCATCTGAATAGTGTCCACCACATCCAGATTTTCGGGAGACTTCAGAACGAAGTTGATGCCTGCAAGGCTACCGTTCTCATATACGCGATCAAAGTCGAAAACGTTGGAAACAGTAACGTCTTCCATAGCGTCCATAACGCGGTTCAAGACATCCTTGGCAGCCTTCTTCATGGTAGCGATGAACATTGCTTTTACCATGTTCGTAGCTACGTCGCCGCCTGCGGAACCGATCTCGGGAATCTCGCCCTTCTCAACCGCATCCTTAACGGTTTCTTTCAGCTCTTCCTTTTCTTCGGGAGGCAAGGACTCATAATAATCCTCGACGGCGTCAACCTGATCCTGGGTCAGGTCGTACTCGTCAGCAATGTCCTTTGCTGCGTCGATCTGCTCATCGGTCAGGCCGTACTTGTTCTTCAGTGCTTCCCAGTCGATATCGCCCGCATCGGCGGAAACGATGGACGCAGGAATCATGGCAACAAGCATCACAACCAACAGCAGAGAACTGATCAGTCTTTTGAATACTGTTTTCATAGCATCCTCACTTATATAAAAAATATTTTTTTGCAATAGTTACACCTGACCTTGTTCCCCCAAAGTAAGGTCATCCTAATACACAGTTCATTATATACCCTTTCGCAAAAAATGTCAACCACTTTTGTTAAGTTTTTTAAAACTATCTGTTGAAATATTTCCCAAAATTGCCATTCCTTTTTTGACAAATCCCACATATTTGCCCTTTTGCGAAAAAAAGAACGGAGGAGAGGCTCCATCCGTTCCTAAAAAACATTTTTTCAAAAGAGGGTCATACCCACCACATACCGGTAGGCTTGGGCTCGCGGATCATGGCCTGTTGCAGGAAATATGCCGCCTTCTCCAAGCCCTCCACGTTGGTCATCAGGCTGTCCTCATGCTCGATGGAAAGAATATCGTCATAGCCTGCCATGCGCAGGTTGCTGATAAAGTCTCTCCAATACTGCATATCGTTGCCGTAGCCCACGGAGCGGAACACCCAGGAGCGGTGAAGCTCATCTGCATAAGGCTTGGTATCCAGAACGCCGGTTGCCGCTGTGTTCATGGCATCCACCTTA
>JAFYNA010000032.1 GCA_017549925.1 Clostridia bacterium
AAAACGGGTATACTCCTAACGAGCAAACCAAGAAGGAGGTGTTCCCATGGGAAAGGGCAAGGTTTTGATCGCCATGAGCGGCGGTGTGGACAGTGCCGTAACGGCGTATCTGCTAAAAGAACAGGGCTTTGACTGTATGGGCGTGACCATGCAGCTGTGGGGCAACGAGCGGACGGAGGATGCCCGTGCCGTTTGTGACCTTTTGGGAATTCCCTTTACGGCCCTTGACCGCAGGGAGGCGTTCCGCCGCCACGTGGTGGAGCCCTTCATCCAGTCTTATTGCCGCGGGGAGACCCCCAACCCCTGCATTCTCTGCAACCGCTACTTAAAGTTCGGCGCGTTGTGGGATTTCATGGAGGCGTCGGGCGCAGAGTACCTCGCCACGGGGCATTACGCCCGCATCGTGGAGCAGGACGGCGTGTTCTCCCTCCAAAAAGCCAAGGATCCCGCCAAGGATCAAAGCTACGTGCTGTATCATCTCACCGAGCAACAGCTTTCCCGGGTGAAGTTCCCCTTGGGGGACTACACCAAGCAGGAGATCCGCGCCATTGCGGCGGAGCAGGGCTTTGTCAGTGCCAAAAGCGGGGACAGTCAGGACATTTGCTTTATCCCCGACGGTGACCACGCCGCCTTCATCCGCTCCCGCGTGGAGATCGATTTTCCCGCAGGGGACTTTGTGAACCGCGCCGGGGAAGTGATGGGCAGACATAAAGGCATCATTCACTACACCGTAGGCCAGAGAAAAGGGCTGGGGCTTGCCCTGCCGGAGCCTCACTACGTCTGTCGGAAGGATGCAGAGACCAACCGCGTGGTGCTTTGCACCGCAGGCGAGCTACCGGTGAGCAGCCTTACCGTGGAGAAGTTTTACTGGATCCACGGCGTTCCCGAGACCCCTCTCCGCGCCACCGTGCGCACCCGCTATCACCAAAAAGAAACGCCCGCTACCCTGATCCCCATGGGGGAGGGAGCGGAGATCCGTTTTGATACCCCCACCGCCGTTTCCGCCCCCGGGCAATCTGCCGTTGCTTACGCAGAGGACACCGTTTTGGGCGGAGGGGAAATTTCGGTCTAACGGAGGAATATCGGTACTTATGGAAGTTTTTCTTTCTACCTTACAGCAGATGAGCGTTTTGATGGCGTTCATCCTCATCGGATACGTGATCTCCCGTTTGGGTGCCGTTCCCGCCTCGGGAGCGTCGGTGCTTTCCAAGATGGAAAACAACGTGTTCATTCCCGCCTTGGTGCTTTCCACCTTCTGGAAGGGCTTTACCCCGGAGAGCTTTGGCAGTGCCTGGACGTTTCTCGCAGGGGGCTCCGTGGTGATCGGACTTTCCATCCCCGCCGCCATATTGCTTGCCAAGCTTTGCGCAAAGGATGATTACACCCGCAAGATCTACACCTACGGCTTGTCCTTCTCCAACTTCGGATTTATGGGCAATGCAGTGGTGCTGGCGTTGTTCCCCGCGGTGTTTGGGGACTATTTGGTGTTCGTTTTGCCCCTTTGGGTAATGATCTATCTGTGGGGCGTGCCCGCCTTGCTGATCCCTGCCAAGGAAGGGGAAAAAAGCTCCCCTCTCTCCGCCTTGAAGCGGCTGGTGAACCCCATGTTCGTGGCCATGCTGGTGGGCATGATCTTAGGGCTTACGGGAGTTCCTCTGCCGGACTTCGTGGGCGCGGGGCTGGAGTCTCTGGGCGGCTGTATGTCCCCCGTTGCCATGCTGTTGACGGGTATGACCGTTTCCTCCTTGGATCTGAAGAAGACCTTCACCGACAAATCGGTGTATTTGGCCTCCTTTATCCGTTTGCTGGCCTTCCCCGCGGTGTTCATGGCACTTTTGTGGGCGTTGCCTCTGCCCGGGGATATCTCCCTGTGCGTGCTGTGCGCCGTGGCCATGCCCTTGGGGCTCAGCCCCGTGGTCATTCCCGCCGCCTACGGGCAGGATACCTCCGCCGCCGCGGGAATGGCGTTGATCTCCCACCTGCTTTCCGTGGTCACCATCCCCTTGGTCTTCTGGGTGTATAGCTTGATAGGGTAAAGGTTTTCAAAGAAAACCAAAGAGCTCCGAAAGGGGCTCTTTTTGTTTTTGGGGAGCGCTTAAGAACCTTTCTTACAAGAATGGTTCTTAAGAATCTCCAAAGAACTTCAATGCCGAAAACTGTCGTTTTCGGGAGCAAGTCGGCGTACAGCCTTCATCTGTTCATTGCGGCATACCGCCGACGTCAAAAACGATAAATCGTTTTTGGAACCTTGGGATAAAAGGATAAAAAAACAGGTCTCGTCTCCCGCAATGCACGTGGTGCGAACCGTGAATTTCATCCCTTACCCTTTGCGTGAACGTAGGGGGCGACGTCCTCCGGCGCCCCGCATTGCGTCAAAATACGCATCTGATCCGCACGGTCTTGTTGCGTGGGATGACCTCCCCGTGTGAACTGTCGAAATCGTCAATTTTTCTTGAAATTTCATTGTTTTTTTGTAAATGTTCACAGTGTGTTCATAATCCTATGGTAGGATGAAAATACAGAAAAAATTTTTTTGAGGAGGATGCGTTTATGCAAGCAAAAATGAAGAAAATTTTAACCGCCAAACGGCTTTTCGCCATGCTTTCGTTGCTTCTTTGCGGGGTGATGCTGTTCTTGCCTTTTTCCGTTTTTGCGGCTGAGGAGCATCCGAGAGAGGGGAAGCTTTCCGATACTGTTTCCTGGCGCTTTTCCGATGACGGCATCCTGTCCTTCGTAGGTACGGGAGCTATCGACAGCCGTGAGGGATGGGCGCATTGGATCCCCGATATTTGTGAGATCCACATCGGGGAAGGCATCACTCACATCGGCGAAGAAGTCTTTGTCGGATTCGATCGGTACGTCACCTACGATGAGAATGACGAGCCCCGCAACAATCTGAAGAAGATTCTGTTCCCCTCCACCCTGGAATTCGTTGGCAACGGCGCCTTCTTCTACGGCTGGGGAGATTATCCCGACGTGGAGGTGCACATTCCCACCCTGCTGGATTGGTGCGAGATCGATTTCGAAGCGACCCACGGTTGCATGGACGTGATGTGTTCCTATATGACCTCTCCCGTGGTGAGCAAGCTGTACGTAGGCGGCGTCCGTTTGGAGGGTGTGGTGGAGTTCCCCAAGGAGCTGACCAAGGTGAACGGTTGTACCTTTATGAACGTAAAGGGCATTACCGAGGTGATCCTCCACGAGGGCGTTACCGAAATCGGCAACGGTGCGTTCAACAGAAGCTCCGTCTCCAAGGTGAATTTCCCAAAGAATCTGAAGAAGATCGGCACTTGTGCCTTTGCCCACAGCGGATTGACGACGGCAGACCTGAACGAGGGGCTGGAGTACGTGGGCAAGGGTGCTTTTGAAGGGTCGAAAAAAATAGAACGGGTCACCCTGCCCTCTACCTTGAAGTTCTGCGGCGGCGGTGCCTTCGACAGCTGTGAAAAGATCAGCGAGGTACATATTTCCGATCTGGACGCTTACTGCCGTATTACCTTTGAGGAGCTCTTTGACAGCGAGGCCGGGTTTACCTTTTCCGCCGCTTCCCCGGTGTATTATTCCGGGCGGCTGCTTCTCAACGGAGAGCCGGTAACCGAGGTGGTCTTTCCCAGAGATGTGATCGCCGTTTCTCACGCCATGTTCGAAAACTGCAAGGACCTCACCCGGGTGGAATTTTTGGGCGAGGTGCAGTATATCGGCAAATCCGCCTTTGCAGGGTGCGAAAATCTGCGAGAGGTCGTGGCAACGCGTGCATACGGCGCCTTCATCGACAGATACGCTTTTTCCGGGTGTAAGAGCCTGGTTTCCCTTCCAAGCGCAAGAACGATTTATTTTTCCCGCGTGGGTGCGGGTGCGTTTGCGGGATGCGAAAGCCTGACGGAGGTGCGGTTCAGAGCGGATGCTCTGGAAAGCAGAGTGTTCTATAATTGTCCGTCCGTGGAAATTTACGTCAGCGAAGCCTCCATGTTGGATATGAAAAAGGTGGAGTATTCCTGGCTGGACGGGGTTTCCAAGGTATACGTTTCTACGTACGCTGCCCCCGGCGAGGGGTTCCTGGAGGTCTATACCCCAACGGAGACGGTGGATAACTACGTGCTGTACGTATACTGCGAGCATACGTGGAGCAAGGGCGAAGACCCGGAAAATCCCTGCCGTACGTTTGACTCCTGCACCAAGTGCGGCGCGGAAAAGGAAAACGGCGTAAAGCATACCTCCGGCCAGTGGGAAACGGTCAAGGAGCCCACGGAGACCGAGGAGGGGGAAAAGCGGCAAAGCTGTACTTTCTGCGGGGAGGTACTGAAGACGGAAGCTATTCCCGTGGTGGAAAGAATCGAGGAAAGCTCGGAAGCGGAAAGCTCCGAGGAGGTCTCGGAGGAAGTTTCGGAAGAAGTTTCGGAAGAAGAATCCGAGGAGGCTTCGGAAGAGGAATCTTCCGCTTTGTCGGCAGATCCCGTTCCTGCGGTGAGCGAGGAGAGTGCTCCGGCAGAGCCTGCCGCAGGCGTTTCTCTTTGGGTGGTGCTTTTGGTGGGCGTTCTGTGCGCAGGAGTTGCCGCAGGAATCACTTGGTTGATCTGTAAAAAGAAGTAATAGCAAGTAAAAAAGCACTTACGGTGTGAAAAGCCGTAAGTGCTTTTTGTATTGGCTTATATGCCGCCGTTGACGTCCAGCACGGCGCCGGTGATGTAGGAGGCCTTGTCGGATGCCAAGAACACCAAGGCTTCCGCTACCTCTGCGGGAGAGCCGAAGCGATCCAAGGGGATGGATGCCATCAGTTCCTCCGCTTCCTCTACGGTGAGACGGTCGTTCATGGGCGTTTGGATCACCCCGGGGCAGACGCAGTTTACCCGCACCCCCGCAGGGCCTACCTCTTTCGCCAAGGCTTTTGTCAACCCGATCAAGGCCGCCTTGGTGACGGAATAATCCACCTCACAGCTTCCTCCCGTCTCCCCGAACATGGAGGACACGTTGAGGATACAGCCCTCCCCGCGGGAGAGCATTCCTTTGACCAGCTTGCGGGAGAGGATCAAGGGGGCGAAAAGGTTCACGTTATAAAGCTCCGATTCCTGCGCCTCGGTGACCAGGTCAAAGAGGGCAAAGAGATCCACCGCGGCGTTGTTGATCAGCACGTCGGTTTCCGGAAAAGCCTCCGCCAGCCGCTGTGCCTCTGCGGGAACAGAGAGATCCGCGCGGAACAGCACGGCGTTTTCCCAAGCATCGGCGTAAGCCTTCACCGCTTCCTCGTTTTTGTTGTAATGCAGGATCACGCGGTAGCCCTCTCTGTGGAAGGCCTCTGCCGCCGCCTTGCCGATGCCGCCGGAGGCACCTGTGATGAGTACGGTTTTCATAAAATACGTCTCCGTTAACGGAATTT
>JAFYNA010000033.1 GCA_017549925.1 Clostridia bacterium
GCAAGCACCTCCGGGTGGTGGTAGTTTTCCACTTCGTAACGTTTGATGCCGTCTTTTAGGTGGAATAAAAACACCGCTTGATCGTCTGCAAAATATTCGTTCCAGTATTCGTATTTTAAGTGTTTCGAAACAAAACGTTCCCATTCCGATGCCAGAATTTTCGGAAACGTAACAGTGTAATTTTCTCCGTCGCGGTTTATGTCAAAACCCTCCTCTGCAAGGGAAAGGATCTCATCGTCCATCCCCATGACGTAGGAACGGCAGGGATATGTACTTTGCAGGGCGAAGGTATGTAAAAACGGCTGGATGAGGGGATAAGTAAGTTCATCGGGCAGGGTGTCCGACAGGGTGATCTCCCCGATCTCGCTTTCGGGCGGAAGGGTGCCAAACTCCGTTATTTCCGCAAAGAAAAGCATCCCGTAGGTCTTTTCCCGCTCCGTCTCCACGCAGTAAACCGTCAAGGGGAGAAGATGGAAGCACTTCGCCCCGGTTTCCTCCGTCAGCTCTCGAGACGCAGTTTGGCTGATAGTCTCTCCCGCCTCGCGGTGTCCGCCGGGAATCTCCCAGGTACTTCTCGCCTTGTGGCGGCAGAAGATCCACTTGCCCCGGTATTTAGTGCAGATCACGGCAAATTTTAGATTTTGATCTTCGATCGTTCCAAGATCGTAAAAGGATACGGTGATCATATCTATTTCCTTCATAGCGGTTTTGCTCAGTATACCATACTCTTCCATGAAAAGCAATAGTTTTCCGAACAAAAGTTCTGGCGCCCGCAAAAAAACCGCCCGCTTACGCAGGCGGCAGAAGGAGGACGGCTTAGAAATCGTAAAGCTGTTCCTTGCTTTTGGGCTGTTCCTTGCCCTTTTCGTTTTGCATTTTACCGTGCTCCTTGCAGTTATCGCACTGCTGGGATTTGTTCTTGTTCTGAGACTGATTTTTGGATTGGTTCTTGGAATTGGACATAAAAAAGCTCCTTTCGAGTGGTAACCTTAGTATAGACCCGATAGGAGCGTTTTTATACAGTTTTATTTGTGGTAACGGCTATTTATGATAGCGGCTATTTATGATAGCCTGAACCTGCCAGAATAGTAAACCCGCGGTACACCTGCTCTGCCAGCAGAATGCGGGCGATGCGGTGAGGGAAGGTCATTTGGGAAAAGGAAAGCTTTACGGGGCATTCCTTTTTCAGCGTTTCGTCCAGCCCGTGACTGCTGCCGATGATAAAGCACAGCCCGCCCTCCAGGGTCTTCTCACCCATGAGCTTGGCAAGGCCTTCCGAGGAAAGCTGCTTCCCCTCCACACAGAGGGCAATCTTTGTATGGTGGGCGGGAATGGCGGCGCGGATCTTCTCCGCCTCTTTTTCCAAGGCGCGCTTGATTTGGGTGGGATTATTTTCGTCGGGGACACGTTCTTCCGCAATGCACACAGTGCGGTAGGTGCAGTATTTTTGCAGGCGTTTTTTGTACTCCGCCTCCGCCTCACGGAAGTAATTTTCCCGAAAATCCCCCACGTGGATCAATACAACGGAGGTCATTTGCGCTTCTTCACGGAATAGCCGAAGGTGCCGATCCGTTTGCCGATGGCGTAATAGGTACCGTGTCCGTACGCCATGGGGAAGGCCTTCTCCAACCGCATTTTTCCGTCCTCGCCAACGATCTTCTCATCCACGGTGACAGCGGTAATGTCCGCTAAGAACATGGTATGGCTGCCCAGCTCCTTGGCCTCGAACACCTTGCACTCCAAGGTGATGGGGCACTCTGCCACAGAGGGGCAGGAAACAGTCTGAGAGGGCTCGGGAGTGAGGCGGCACATCTCAAACTTATCCATGTCTCTGCCGCTCCTTACGCCACAGAAATCCACCGCCTTCACCAAATAGGAGGAGGGCAGGTTGATGCAGAATTCCCCGCTGTTTTTGATCAGCTCGTAGGAATACCTCTCGGGGCGCACGGAAACGTAGGTACGGGGCGGGTTGGAGCATACGATGCCCGTCCACGCCACGGTAAACAGATTTTTCTTTTCCCCGTCGGCACAGCTTACCAGCACCGCGGGAACGGGGGACATCATGGTGCCGCCCTTCCATTTCATTTTAGCCATAAAACTTTATTCCTTTCCTTTTGCAAAAGGGTCCACCGCATCTACCACGGCGCTGTAATAGGTCTCGTAGGTCACAAAGCCGGGGGCACTGCCCGCAGGCTTGCGTAAGAATTTCACACGGGTGTAATCCACCTCCACGTTGGAGCTTCCCTTCTTCTCGCTGTGGAAGGCGGCAAGCATGGCGGCCTCGGTGTAGTCCCGATCGGTGGGCTCTACCCCGTTTGTCACAAGGATCACGTGGGAGCCGTGGAACTTCTTGATGTGGAACCAAAGATCCTTCTTTTCCGCCGAGGCGGTCAAGGCATCGTTTTGCAGGTTGTTACGCCCCACGCGAACGGTCATGCCGTCGGTGGTGGTATAGGTGAGGGGTTTGGAAAGCCCCTGCTTTTTCTTCTTGGGATTGGTGACGGCGTGGGACTTCAAGAATCCGGTCTCCGTCAGCTCTCTGCGGATCTCCTCCAGGTCGGAAAGCTCCGTAGCGCGGGAAACGGCATCCAAAATACTTTCCAGATGGCTGATCTTCCGCTCCGTCAGAACCAACTGCTCCGTCAACGCCTCGGAAGCACGCTTCATCTTGGCATACTTTTTGTAGTAGTTCTGGGCGTTCTGCACCGGGGTCATTCTGCCGTCCATGGCGATCTCCACGTCCTCCCCCGTCTCGTAGTCATTTACCACCACGGAGGTCATGCCGTTTTTCAAGCGGTAGAGATTTGCCATCAGCAGGTCGCCGTTCTTCCGCAGGGTTTCCCGCTTTTCGCAGTCTTGCAGTTCTTTTTTCTGCAAGCCCACCTTCTTTTGCTCTCTGGAAAGGTGATTGTTCACCGTTTTGAGAATATCCGCCGCATAGGAGCGGATGTTCACCGTCTCCTCCTTGGTGGAGAAATAGGAAAGCAACAGCCGCGAGAAGCTCTCGAAGGGCTTCACCGTCATGCCGCTGTACTGATTCAAGGGCAGGTAGGCGTATTCCACGCCCTTGTCCCCGTTGTACACGGCGCAGGGCGCGTATTCGTTCTCCCGAATGCGGGAGATCACAGAAGAAAAGCTCTCCCAAGCGCGGGTGAAGTTCAGCTCGCTGACAAAGGTCTCCGTGCTGCCGGAGGCAAGGAAGGAGATCTCTCGCGCCACGGCGGGAGAGAACGCAAAAAACTTGGAGATCAAAAAGCGGTCGAAGGACATATCCCTATTCACCGCCAGCAGAGCGAAGAAATCACTCTCCGTCACCGTAAGGGCATCGAACTTCTCCTGCGGCGCGGGCAACTCGTATGGCATTCCCGGCATGACCTGCCGCACGGAAGCGGTCAGATCCGCCGTGGAGGTAGCCCCTACGATCCGTCCATCCTCGTTGACCAAGATCAAATTGGAATACTTGCCCATCATTTCGGCGTAGAGGGTCTTTTCTCTTAAAAACCCCAGCTCGTCGGCGCAAGCAAAGGAAAACTTCACAATACGCTCATGGGGCACGCAGGAAACGGAGGTCAGCCTGCCGTTCTGCAAATGCTTGCGGAACAGCATACAAAAAGGAGTGGGATCCTTGGGCTTGGCGATCTCCTCGGTGGTGATGGCAAGAATGGGCTTGGAGGCCGCGGCGGAAAGGATCAGATTGGCTCGTTTTCCCTCGCGGTACAAGCAAAGATACAGGCAGGTAGGCGCACTCTGGTGGATCTTCTCCACCTTGGCACCCGCCCAAGCGTTCAGTTCATTGGCGACCGCAACGCAAAAGAAGCCGTCAAATGCCATACTCCGCCTCCCGGGCAAAGGGATAGATCACGCTTCTGACCCCTGCTTCCTCGGCCATGGCGCACAGCACGGGAAGTACCACGCGCTCGGTTGCGTAATGGGTGGCGCAGATCAAATTCAGCCCCAGCTCCTTGCAATCCAGCATACAGCTATGGTTTGCTTCGCCGGTGAGGAAGGTATCCGCTCCCGCCTGCAAAGCGTCCTTAATTTCGTCCTTGCCGCTGCCGGAAACCAAGGCCACCTTTTTCACCATGGGAGTCGCCTTCACCAAGGCAAGCTCTTTGGTTTCCAAGGCCTTCTCCACCAATGCGGCGAACTGCTCAAAGGTCTGCTCCGCCACCTCGCCGATCCTGCCGTAGGGCAAGAACGCGGTGGCGTTCTCCAAGCCGATGGCCTTCGCCAAGCAATCGTTGACGCCGCCCTCCAAGCAATCCAAACGGGTATGGTAGGAAAGAACGGCAATGCCGCCCTCCACGCAGGCAAGCACACGCTTCCCCACACTGTCAGTTTCCGTAAGGCTTGCAAGGGGCTTGAAGATCAGCGGATGATGGGTCAGAATAACGTTACATCCCAACTCCTTGGCACGGGCAATGGCACCGGTGGTGCAATCCAAAGCGCAAAGCACCCCCGTGACCTCTGCAGTTCCATGGGGGATCACCATCCGTCCGTCGTTGTCCCAAGGCTCGGAGAGAGACGCGGGAATTCTTTCTTCCAGATAGACAGCCAATTCATTTACGTTCATATTTCTGTCCATTCCTTTCGTTGTCCGCCATGCGGACGGTCTTCTTGATACAAAGGGTGCCCACCCGAGGGTGGGCACAGAATTTGTTATTTTCCGAGAAGTTTCAAGGTCTTCTCTACGATGCCCTGAGCGTTGAGCTTGTAGTAATCCAGCAGAACCTCTGCGGATGCGGAGGTACCGAAGATATCCTCAATGCCAACACGAGCCATCTTGGTGGGAACAGTCTCTGCCAGAACCTCTGCCACAGCACTGCCCAAGCCGCCGATGATATTATGCTCCTCAGCGGTAACCACAGCGCCGGTCTTTGCGGCGTAGTGGGCGATCAGATCCTTATCGATGGGCTTGATGGTATGGATATCGATGATGGCGGCATCCACGCCGTAAGCCTTCAGCTGTTCTCTTGCCTCCAAAGCGGCGGCATTCATAATACCGGTGGCAAAAATGGCTACGTCCTTGCCGTCTGCCAGCACGTTGCCCTTGCCCAGCTCGAACTTATAGGTTGCGGGATCGAATACCACGGGAACCGCAAATCTGCCCAAGCGGCAATAAACGGGTCCGTCGTAATCCAAGATCGCCTCGATGGCCTTGACGGTCTCGGTAGCATCTGCGGGGTTTACCACCACCATGTTGGGGGTAGCACGCATCACAGCCAGATCCTCGCAGTACTGGTGGGTAGCGCCGTCCTCGCCAACGGTGATACCGCCGTGGGAAGCGCAGATCTTAACGTTCAGCTTGGGGTAAGCTACGGAGTTACGGATCTGCTCGTAAGCACGTCCGCAAGCAAACATAGCAAAGCTGGAGCAGAACACGGGAGTGCCTGCGGCAGCGATACCTGCGGCGGCGGAGACCATGTTTGCCTCTGCGATACCGCAGTTGATAAAGCGATCGGGGAACTTCTTGCCGAAGATCGCTGTCTGAGTAGAGCCGGAAAGATCGGCATCCATGACGAAGAAATGGCGGGTCTCGCCCAATGCGGCGAGGGTGTTGCCGTAAGCAACACGGGTTGCAATTCTATCTGCCATCGTTACGCCTCCTTTGCTTCTGCAAGAGCCTTGTTCAGCTCGTTCATTGCGATCTCGTATTCCTCGGTCTTAGGTGCCTTACCGTGCCAGCCGTGGTTGTTTTCCATGAAGGAAACGCCCTTACCCTTCACCGTGGTGCATACGATGGCAGAGGGCTTATCGGACTTGCAAGCATTGGCAACAGCTTCCTCGATCTGTCGGAAATCATGACCGTCGATGCACTGCACGTACCAGCCGAAGGCCTCGAACTTCTTGTCGAGGGGTGTGGGGTTCATAACCTCACGAACGTCACCGTCGATCTGCAGGTGGTTAAAGTCTACGAAGGCGATCAGATTGTCCAGCTTGTAGTGAGCGGAGAACATTGCCGCCTCCCAAACCTGACCTTCCTGGCATTCGCCGTCGCCCAGAATGGTGAACACACGGTAATTCTGGCCGTTCCGCTTGCCTGCAAGCGCCATACCTGCGGCCGCAGAGATGCCCTGGCCCAAGGAGCCGGTGGACATATCAACGCCGGGAACGTTCTTCATATCGGGATGTCCGGACAGATAGCTGCCCAGATGACGGAGGGTGTTCAGATCCTCCTTGGGGAAGAAGCCCTTCATCGCCAAAGCGGCGTAAAGCGCGGGACAGCAGTGGCCCTTGGAGAGCACAAAGCGGTCGCGATCGGGGTTCTTGGGATCAGCCGCATCCACCTTCATTTCCTTAAAGTACAGATAAGACATGATATCTGC
>JAFYNA010000034.1 GCA_017549925.1 Clostridia bacterium
GAAGCACTTCCGTCTGTTGGACTCCCCCCGCTACGACATGGGGAAGCTGGTGATCCTCACCGAGGGCACGAATCTCTCGGGAAAAGCCCTGGCGGATGCCCTGCGGGAGGACTACAAGATCGAGACGGAAATGGCACTCCCACACTCCCTCACCGCCATGACCTCGGTGTGCGATACAGAAAAAGAACTGAACGCCTTTGCAGATGCGGTTTTGGCATTGGATGCACGGGCAAAGCCCGAGGAAGCGCACCCGCTGCCACCCCCTTCCCCGCCCCAAAAGGTCTACGAGTCCTTTGAGCTGAGAGGAAAAGAGGGCAAGCCCTGCCCCATGGAAGAAGCCATCGGTGAGATCTCCCTTTCCTACTTGTGGGCGTATCCCCCGGGGATCCCATTGCTGGTGCCGGGCGAACGGGTAGACAAGACCCTCGTAGACAGCCTGCAAGCCTACCGTGAAGCAGGAATCCCTTTGCACGGCTTGAGCGCAGATAACGCCCTCTCCGTGCTGCGAAAAACCCAAAATTAAAGGTCAAATCGCAAGCTTTGTGAAGAATAAACAATCACCCCCCTGCATTTTGTAAACTCCACCGATTGACAAGCGCTTCCATTTCCTATAAAATAAAATTACAGGAGTGTCCTCCTGTAATCCTACGATCCGAAAAGGAGGTTCCCCCATGAAAAAAGCGAGCATGACCCTTTCCCTAACCCTTGCCGTGCTGTTGCTGTTTGCTTCCGTCTCCTTTGCGGCGGTTGCCAAGGACAATGCACTGTCCGCATATTTAGCGGGAGAGTACACCGATGAAGAGATCTGCGCCTATGTTGAGCAGGTGAAGGCCGAATCCGACAAAACGCCTACCCGTATTCTGTTCCGCTTCCACGACCGCCTCGGAAACGAAAAAGCCGCGGAAGAAGTGAAGGAAGAAGTTGCTTATCTCACAGAAACGTATTTGGTTCCCCTTTTGGGAGACAGCGGTAAGATCATCGGGCAGGATCAGAACCCCACCTATTTCGGCATCTACGCCGACGAGGACGAGATTTTTGATATCTATTTGAAGCTTCTGCTCCTTTGCAGCGGGAACACCGAGCTCAACGCGAGCCCCATGGGAATCGATTCCAAATTACCCGCAGAGGAGAAAGAGCCCTCTTACGATCAGCTTTGGGTCCGCGGCGATTGCAATAACGACGGCAAGGTGAATTCTTTGGACTACGCACTGCTGAAGCGTTGCGTACTGCAAAACACGGCAAAGACCATGAACTATGGTATCGCAGATCTTAACTCTGATTGCAAAATCAATGTTTTGGACTACGCAATCCTGAAGCAATACGTAATGGGAACCATCAAAGAGCTTCCTCCCGTTCAACCTTGGGACTAAGTAGCAATTTATAAGAAATTAAGAAAGAAAACACTTGACAAATCTCCCTTTTATCGTTATAATGGGTGTATCAAAATGCAAAAGGAGCGAAACACCATGAAGAGAATTCAGACGGTAGAAACCAGAGATTTGGAAAAGAGCGCTCAGCACGGCGGTTGCGGCGAATGCCAGACCTCCTGCCAGTCCGCTTGCAAGACCTCCTGCGGCGTTGCCAACCAGCAGTGCGAAAACGCAGCAAAGGAAGAGAAGTAATTCTGATTTCAAAAAAGCCGCGGTTTTCCGCGGCTTTTACTTTGATTTGGGAGAGTAACCTATGATACATCAATACAAGCTCGGCGGCTACAACATCGTGCTGGACGTGTTTTCCGGCTCTGTCCACGTGGTGGACGAGGTGGCCTACGACATCATCGCCATGTACGAGAATACGGACAAGGATACCATCGTCCGTGAGATCATGGCGAAATACGGTGACAGAGAGGACGTGACCGAGCCCGAGATCCGAGAGGTCTTTGAAGACCTAGAGACCCTGCGCGCCCAGAAGAAGCTGTTCACCAAGGACGTTTACGAGGGCAAAGCCTTTGATCTGAAGAACCGCATGACGGACATCAAGGCCCTTTGCCTCCACGTTGCCCATACCTGCAACCTGAACTGCGAGTATTGCTTTGCCGCCCAGGGCAAATATCACGGACAGCGTTCCCTGATGAGCTTTGAGGTGGGCAAGCAGGCTCTGGATTTCCTGGTGGCCAACTCCGGCACCAGAAGAAACTTAGAGGTTGACTTCTTTGGCGGCGAGCCCTTGATGAACTGGGACGTGGTGAAAAGATTGGTGGAATACGCCAGAAGCATCGAGAAGGATGCGGGCAAGAACTTCCGCTTCACCCTCACCACCAACGGCGTTCTGCTGGATGACGAGATCACCGAATTTGCCAACCGCGAGATGCACAACGTGGTGCTGAGCCTTGACGGCAGAAAAGAGATCCACGACGCCTCCCGCGTCACCGTTTCCGGCGCAGGAAGCTACGACCTCATCGTGCCCAAGTTCCGGAGATTTATTGAGCAGAGAGGCAACAAGGGCTACTATATGCGAGGCACCTTCACCCACCGCAACGTGGATTTCGTGGAGGACATCAAGCACATGGCAGACCTTGGCTTTACCGAGCTTTCCATGGAGCCCGTGGTGTGCAAGCCCGAGGATCCCTACGCCCTCACCGAGGAAGATCTCCCCAAGCTGTATGAGCAGTACGAGGAGCTTGCCTACGAGATGATCCGCCGCAAGGAGGCGAGCAAGGGCTTTACCTTCTACCACTACATGATCGACCTTACAGGCGGTCCTTGTATCTACAAGCGCATCTCCGGATGCGGCAGCGGCACGGAATACCTTGCCGTTACCCCCACCGGTGAGCTGTACCCCTGCCATCAGTTCGTGGGTGACCCCAAGTATCTCATGGGCGACGTATGGAAGGGTGTGACCAACACCGAGCTGCGGAACGAATTTAAGCTTTGCAACGCTTACGCCCGCCCCGACTGTAAGGATTGCTGGGCGAAGCTTTACTGCTCCGGCGGTTGCGCCGCCAACGCATACCACGCCAGCGGCTCCATTCGCGGCGTTTACGAGTACGGCTGTAAGCTGTTCCGTAAGCGTATGGAATGCGCCATCATGCTGAAGATCGCGGAAGCGCAGGGCAAGCACTAAACGAAACCGAGGAATAACATGAAATCCATTGTTTTTGATATGGACGGCGTCCTGTTCGACACCGAGAAGGTGTATTTTGAGGCATGGCACCGTGTAGCGGAAGAAATGCAGCTGGACGTGGAGGAGGTTTTGCTTCTCTGTGCAGGGCATAACGCCGCAGACATCGCCGTTATTTTTGATAACTACTACGGTGGCAAGGTGTCCTACGCCGAGTTCGGCCCCAAGAAGACCGCCGCCTTCCACGAGATCATCAAGGAGCGGGGGTTGCCCGAGAAGGAAGGACTCCATGAGATCCTGGATTTTCTGAAGAAAGAGGGC
>JAFYNA010000035.1 GCA_017549925.1 Clostridia bacterium
AAAAACGTCATTATAAAAACATCATTCTATCTTGCATTCCCGTAAAACCTATGATACAATAAAAGAAAAAGGTGCTTTTACCATGACTAAAAAACAAAGAACCCTGTCCGTCTGCCTGCTCTGCGGAGGTATCGCCTTGATGCTCCTCGCCCTTTTTTTGCCTTTGGTTACTCCACTTTCCTACAACGAAGAGAGTGAGATGGTTCTGCTCATTGGCGGTGGGGACGACCTTTCGGAGCAGTTTGTTCCTCGCAGAACGGCGGGGTATTTCCGTAGCATTTTGATGACGTTGGGCATTGCTCTTGCCATCACTGCCTGCGCACGCTTTAGGACGAATGGGCAAGACCCCCGGGAAAAAGCTTCACACCCGGCCACCCTCCTTGCCATTTCCGCCACCGGAGGCTTTGGGCTGGGAGCCCTGGTCTGTGTG
The DNA here is from genome assembly GCA_017549925.1 of Clostridia bacterium. Classification (GTDB taxonomy): domain Bacteria; phylum Bacillota; class Clostridia; order Oscillospirales; family CAG-382; genus Coliplasma. The sequence goes on from JAFYNA010000035.1 coordinate 431, forward strand.
CTGGGCTGCTTCCTTGCCAATACCCGCCATACCCCCGGCGAACTGAAAGGACAGATCTTTGTGGGCATCGGATGCCTCCCGTTCTTCCTGCTGTTTCTGTGGGCTTATTTTCACGACCGTGGGAAAGGTCATTCCCGTAAGGATGTCCTTTGGGAAGCCTGCTTTGCCGCCCTCTACGCCATGCCCTTCTATTACCTGAACGGCATCGTATATGAGTATTTCTTCTTCAAGTGACACGAAAAAAGGAGCTTGCTTTATCGCAATGCTCCTTTTCTGTTATCCTCGCCGAGAGATCACTGTTACGCCCCCTTGGCGGAGAAGCGCTTCCCCGTAGGAAATCTCATCCTCCGATGGGATCCAATCGGTTCTCGCTTTGCTTTTTTGCCCCAAAGCGACGGCTTTGCTGTCACCGTAGGTGTGATAGGGCAGGAATTCTACTCCCTCGCAGTGCTGTAACCGATGGAACAGCTCTGCCAGGGCCTTGTAATGCCCCTCGTTTGTGTTGACACCTTTCACCAAAATGCAACGCAATCTGGTTTTTGCCCCCAGAGAATCCGCCAGCAACAGATTTTCCAAAATGGGCTTGCAGGAAACCCCGGTGTACGCTTGATGGCGCAGCTCGTCCGTGTCCTTTACGTCCCACAAAAACAGGTCGGTGTAAGGAATCGCCCCCCGCAAAAGCCTTTCCGACACCATGCCGCAGGTCTCCACCGCTGTGTTAAGACCACGCTCTCGGCATAGTTTTAAAAACAAAGACGCTTCCTCCGACAGCAAGGGCTCACCCCCGGAGAGGGTCACTCCGCCCGCCGTGCCGTAAAAATCCTTGTCCCGCAAAACGATGTCCAAAAGTGCTTCCGCTGTGTATTCCTTGCCGCAAAGCTCCAACGCCTCCGTGGGGCAAGCTTCTCCGCATACCCCGCATCGGGTGCAAAGTCCGCGATCAAGGGTGTGCCCCGCCGCAAATCCATGAACGCCCCGCGGGCAAACCCCACAGGCACCGCATCCGATGCACTTGGCGGCATGGAACAACAGCTCCGGCTGAAAGCTTTGGGTCTCAGGATTGTGGCACCACGCGCAGGAGAGGGGACAGCCCTTCAAAAACACAGTGGTGCGCACCCCGTCACCGTCGTGCATACAAAACCGCTGAATGCTTGCGATCAGCATGATTCTCCGCCTCCCATTTGGCCGATGATCATATCCTGCCACTCCTTACAAAGAGTCACAAAGCGGGCATTCCAACCGGAGACCCGTACGGAGAGTGTGGGATATTCCTCGGGATGAGCCTGCGCCGCCTTCAAAAGCTCTGCGTCTGCAATGTCGGGCTGCATAAAGTGCCCGCCCAGAGACACGAACCCTTTCAACAGCGCAACCAAGGTGCAGATCCCGTTTTCTCCCTCTACGGTATGAGGCAACAGCTTCACGTCCAACGCCGCCCCGGAAACCATGCGTCTCAGATTGGGCTTGCAGTAGGAGCGGATGATGGCGGTAGCGCCCTCCTTGTCCGTGCCGGGGGTGGGAGAGAAATTCCCCGCCAGGATCTCGTGAGCTTTTCTGCCGCCGGGAGTGGCCAGTCGATGGGGAGACCATTCCAGCTGTCGCCCAAAGGTACTGATCCCCGCGGGGGTCAGATAGCCGCAGGTGCCGGAAAGCTTGTCGCAGAGATCTGCAAAATCCTCCACCAAGGCCACCGCAATGGCGTCTGCTTCGTCGTTATCGTTGCCGTAATAGGCATATTTGTTCAAAGCGTATTGGCGCAACGCCTCCTGCCCCTCCCAGTTACCTTCCAGGATCTCCATCAACTGCTGTAAGGAGACCTTCTTCTCGTCATAGACCAGCTTTTTGATGGCGTAAAGGCTGTTTACCGCATCGGGCAAACCGCCGATATGGGGAGAATGGAGGTTGTAAACAGGGCCGCACTCCAGGTAGGAAAGCCCTTTCTCGATACATCCCTGCTCAAAAAGCGAGACCACGGTGCAAGGCGAGTAGGTGTGATGAACGGTACATTCTTTATCGGAAAACATACCACGCAAATATTCTCCGAAGGAGGTGATATGTTCCCCCAGATGCGCCACGTATTGCTTGTAGAGGGCATCAAAGGTGGGGTAGGCAAGCTCCGTGTTGTATCCACCCAGAGTCTTCTCCTGCAAAATGCGCAGGGCATCAAAGGGGGTGTAGGTAAAATAGGTCTTGCCGGGGATCTGTACCTCCCAGCAGCCGTCGTTGGCAAAGCTTCTGGCCTCCTCCAAGGGGTAACCGTAGCCCACCAAGGAGTCAATGATCAGATCCTCGTTGTATACCGCCAGCACACCGCCGCCGTAGCGCAAAACCTCCGCGATCCGCCGCAGAAGCTTTTCCTCGGTACGCTTGCTGATACGCACCGTGGTGGGGAAGTCACTGATCCCCGTTTCCTCCAGCACGTCCAAGATCAAATAGGTGACACGGTTGGTCACTTCATTGCCCTGAGGGTCAATTCCGCCCAAAACAAGGTTTTGATAATGCTGTGCATCGCCACTGCCGTAATTGCCACCGCAGACCCATTCACAGCCCTTGATCAAAAAGTGCGCCAAAAGCTCCCGTGCTTCTTCCACGGTCAGCTTCCCGTCCGCGAGATCCTTTTCCAAATAGCTTCCCAGCAGATAGTCAATCCGCCCGATGCCGGGCCAGTTTCCGCAAAGCCGCACAAAGGCAAAAATGAACCAAAGGCTCTGCAACGCTTCCCGGAAGCTTGTGGCAGGGGAAAAGGGCACGTTTTGCAGGCACTTGTAATTTTCTTCATAGCCTTCTATGTCTCGCAAGGCATGGAGATACCGCTTATGAAACCGCTCCAGGCTGTCAAGACAGCGGATACAGCTGGCGGCAAAGGGCTCGCGAGCCGTCCCCCGATGAAGCTCTAAGGCGGAGACAGCCTGCTTTCGTATGTAAGAAACGCCCTTCTTCAATACCGTTTCAAAATCGATGGTCAAATGGCTCACGGCGTAAAAAACAGGCTTCCCCCCATAGCAGGCGGGGACAAAATGCTTGATGGCGTACCCCATGGTTGCCGCACCGCTGAGCAGCTCGCCCTCGCAGATGCGGAGAGGGGCCTCCTCGGCGATCCTCTCAATGGCTCTGTCGTATTGCTCCTGCTGTGACAGATTTCCAAACCCTTCTATATCGTCCAAAGAGACACCCATGACCTCCTTGGTCTGCAAGCCGTATTTATGATGCAAGGATTCATAAGCAAAACGGCGGGTGGCCTCGCTCAAACGAACGGGGCGTTTTCCGTTGGTTGCAAAAAATTCCATATCGATCCCTCCCATAGCTTTTCTATATTGTAGCACAAAGAATCGGGGGATTTCAATCCCCCCCTTTGATTTTTATGCTGCAAAAAATAACAAAGAGCTTCGTCTAACCCACCGAAGCTCCTTGCTTTTATTCTTCCTTGTATTTCTTTCGCATTTCACTGTCCATCACGGGAACGTCACCGCACATCGCAAGTGCTTCCGTCAGGTCAAAAAACACCGTTATCCCGATGTCTTCCGGCTCAAAATCCTGCCGTGAGAACCCGCAGTACCAGCCGCCGTCCTCCGGGAAAAAGCTGTTCCCTTCCACAGTACCCACCAGCAGCACGTCCTCGTCAAGATACCACGCTTTTTTCATGCTTCGTTCCTTTCGTCCGATTTCACCGAAAACGACAGTTTTCGGAAACAGATTTTCTTTTTGGATTCTTAAACCTTTTTCTTTTTTTGAAAAGAAAAAGGTTTAAGCGTACCTTCTTTCATCCATCATACCAAGAAAACCGTCTCCTGTCAACACCTTTTTCGTCACAAAACCGCCCAAAGCCAATAAATCAACCCATACACCACCGAGCTTGCCGTACCGAACACGATCACAGGCCCCGCAATGGTGAACATTTTCGCCGCCACCCCCAGCACGTATCCCTCGGATCTGGCGTCAATGGCAGGGGAGGCAACGGCGTTGGCAAATCCCGTAATGGGAACCAAAGTACCCGCCCCCGCAAATTTTGCGATCTTATCAAAAACACCTA
>JAFYNA010000036.1 GCA_017549925.1 Clostridia bacterium
AGCGATCTGATCCCCCTCTCCGATCTTGCCATTGCGGCAGAGGTTGGCCCCGAGGTGATCAACGGCTCCACCCGCATGAAGGCGGGAACCGCCCAGAAAATGATCTTGAATATGCTCTCCACCGGTGCCATGGTGCGCTACGGAAGAGTCAGAGGGAATTACATGGCGTATATGATTCCCTCCAACCGCAAGCTGGTGGCAAGAGCCATCCGCATGATCTGCCAGAAGACGGGTTGCACTCCCGAACGGGCAGAAGAGGCTCTGGAAAAGGCAAACAACATCATTGCCGACGCCATGGATGCCATCGAAGCCGAATCATAACAAGGAGGAAAAATATGAAGACAAAGCGATTTCTTTCTGCGTTGGTAACAGTCTCTCTGTTGCTGACCGTGCTCGCCTCTCTGCCCTTCACAGCGGCAGCTGAAGGTGTTGCAAAGACCATCTCCAAAACCAACCCCGTAATCACCGCCAACGTGGGTGATGAAGTGGATCTTTCCCTCTTCTCGGTGGTAACTGACGGCGGCGCGACCTTAAACGCCAAGGACATCACCTGGACCTTGGATGGCAAGACCGTCAAGACGGTCAAGGTTGCCGCAAAGGGTGTCCTCACCTTGACAGCCGCAAGCGGCGGAACCTCCGAAAAGGTTTATCTGGTCTCCAAGAATCCCGAGGAGACGGAATACGTGCTGTACGAAAATGAGTTCAACTGTACCGCCGAGGATCTGAAGGCCGAGGGCTGGAACTTCTTGAACGCCGGTTCCGTTACCGTATCTGACGGTGTCTTCCACATGGGTACCAAGAGCGGAGACTATTACCGTGCCATTCTGCCCGCTTGGCTGGGAGATTTCGGCGATTACGCCATCACCATGAAGGCCAACCAAACGGACGTAAAGGATAATTCCAGATGGTGCTCCATTGCATACCGCATTGAGAACGCCAATCAGAAATATTACCCCTACTACCATATGTGCGTCCGCGCCAACACCACCAGCAGTACCGTGGAGTTTGCGGAGCGTACCACCGCCAACAACTGGAACGTAATCTACAAGGCTTCCGAAAAGCTGAACATGACCGATAAGGGCTTCCACGAGATCACGGTAAAAGCGTTTGGCAGCACCGTTCAATATTTGATCGACGGAGACTCCAAGCTGTTTATTAACGATGCCACTGCACATCCCAAGGGCTACGTGGGCTTGATCTGCAATTACGGCACCATGAACGTGGATTCCATCCGCATCACCGTGCAGGAGGAAGCGCCCCAACGTCCCGTGGTGGTACCCAAGCTCATCGACAACTCCGCCAACCGCGGAGACTCCACCATCACCAACTACGTTTCCAACCAAGCTTATGTGGGTTTCCCCCGTTTGGAGGAGTTCCTGCAAAACGAAAAGCTTCCCGCGGCGGTCTATATCGACCTTCATAGCATGGGAGGCAGTATTATGGACGATCCTTGGGTGTTCGAGCAGGCACTGACCTTGTGTGCGGAAAAGAACGTGATCCCCCAGTTTAAGCTGACCAGTAAAGAGCAGGTAGACACACTCAACGAGGCGTTGAAGGTCACCAAGGTGCCCGAGGTCCTGGTGGGCTCCGAGGATCCGGAGGTAGTGAAATACGCCCGCACCAAGAATAAGACTGTGATCCGCGGCGCGCTGGACTTTTCCATCACCGACGAAATTAGTGATTACAACGTCTACCGGCTCTACAGCAGGGCCGCCGAGGCTTACGCCCAAGCCGTTATTATTTCCGAGAAGGCTGCCACCAAGGACGTGGTTGCCAAGCTGCAGGAATTCGAGCTTGCGGTATGGGTCTTCTCCGATGACATCAGATCCGTAACACAGGGGGCACGCATGATTGCCTCCGGCGCCAACGCCGTGGTAACCAACGATTATCAACTGATCGCTTCGGTTCAGTCGGAGATTTTCACCGCTTCGGATGCCCTCACCCGCACCCCCGTATGGACTGCTCACAGAGGCTACTCCACCAAATATCCCGAAAACTCCATGGCGGCTTGCATCGGCGCCTACGAGGTAGGTGCGGATTGTATCGAGATCGATGTTCACCTCAGCTCCGACGGCGTGGTCATGGTGATGCACGACGATTCCATCGACCGTACCACCAACGGCACAGGCAAGATCGCTTCCATGACCTGCGCACAGCTGAAGCAGTATAAGCTGAAGAATTCCTCCGGTGCACTCACCCAAGAGGTGATCCCCACCTTTGAAGAAATTCTACAGGAATTCCAAGACAAGGACGTGAAGTTCCTCTGCGAGATCAAATCCGGGCAAGCCGGACTTCCCAAGGCCTGCGTTGATCTGATCAAGAAGTACGGCATGGAGGATCAGGTAGTATTTATCAGCTTCTACGCCAACCAGCTTACCGAGGCCAAGAAGCACATGAACATTACCACAGGTTACCTTATGAGTGCCACCGGCTTCTCCGACGCGGGAGATACCGCCGGCACGCTGAACGCTTACTATCAGAAGCAGACGGACACCCTGAACTATCACGCCACCATGGCTATTAACTACGGCAATCTCACCTACGAGTTCCTGCGTGATGCCAACGACCGCGGTTTGACCCTTTGGACCTGGACCTACAACAACGGCTCTGCCGCGCAGGTTTGCAAGATGTTCCTGGCAGGTGTCAACGGCATGACTACCGATGATCCTCAGTATTTAAAAAATACCGTCAAAACCGTTTCCGCTCCCGCGGAGCTGAAGGTGGGTGTAGATAAGAAGACCCGTTTTGAGATCACTTCCCTCACCTACGAAGGAAAGGAAAAATCCATCACGGATGACGTCCAGATCATTCTGCTGGACAATGACGGCGTAATTCGCGTGGAAACCAATGGCTCCGTTTGGGGCTTGAAGGAAGGCACAGCCTCCTTTATGGTGGCATATCAGACCAAGCTTCCCAGCGGTCAAAGCTACACCTTGTATACCCAGCCCATCGTGGTGGAGGTAGGCTCCTTCGGTACCCTCTCCCTCCTGGAAGGAACCGGTTGGCAGATGAAGGACGGTCTGCTTACCCGCGTGGGAACCCGCTTGAAGGCATCCGATCTGGCTTTCAGCTTTGTGAACGTCAGGTACGTGCAGATCTACGACAAAAACGAGGAATTCCTCCCTTCCGATGCCCCTGTATGCACAGGCACTCTGGTTTCCCTGTTCGGAGAAATCACCACCGTGGTGGTCAAGGGCGACCTGAACGGTGACGGCATCTGCAACGCCATCGACTATATTCTGCTAAAGCGTTACACTGCAGGCAACGCGCTTGCAGAGCTTCAGATCGCCGCGGCAGATATGAACGGTGACGGACAGGTTCGTTCCGTAGATTACATTTTGATGAAGCGTTACGCACTGGCCAATACCGACGCAGAAAATTAAACTTTATACTAAGAGAGAGCCCCGTGCTCTCTCTTATTTTTATATCCGATATGTTTTTTATGAAGAAGCCCTTGCATTTTTTTAAATTCCGTTGTATAATGTACATATGAGTACTTTTTTAAAGAAAGGAAGAGCGCTTTATGAAACGACTCACATCGCTTTTGATGGCGATCCTTATGGTCACCGCAACCTTGTTTGCTTCTCTGCTTCCTGTTTCCGCGGCAGAAACTACCGTGATCACACTTGAAGCCCCCGAGGCAGTGACCTACGTAGGAGATGCTGCCAAAGACTTTTTTGAAGTAAAAGCTATCCTTAACCCTGCCGACGGAATAGATGCCATTGCAGGATACAGAGTGACTCTCACTTGGGATCCTACCCTGCTCATGCCGGTGGACATCATCACTTCCGGCGAGGGCTTTGTTGATAAGAAGCTCCAAAACGGCAGTCTCACCCTGGCGGTGGTAAACGCCGAAAACCTGCTTTCTGACAGACTGTTCTCCGTTTCCTTTATCCCCTTGGCAGACGGTGTTGCTACTGTTGACCTCGAGGTGATCGATATGACCCTTGCTGACGGCCTGATCAATGCTACCGGCGACTCCGTTTCCGTTAAGTTGAAAAAGAAGCCTACATTCCTCTTCGGAGACGTCACCGGTGACGGAAAGGTCAACGCCATCGACTACGCGAGATTGAAGGCTTATCTCTTAGGATCTCGCAGCCTTACCGATGACGAGTTGCTCAGAAGCGACATTACCAACGAAGGAAAAATCAACGCTCTTGACTATGCAAGACTGAAGGCTTATCTCCTGGGCACTTGGAAGCCTGCAAACTGACAAAGGCACATTCAAAAATCAAAGAGGGGCTGTTGCCGATGCGACAGCCCCTTCTTAAAAATAAGGAAGGAACATTATGAGAGCCAAAAGAATTCTTTGCTTCTGCTTGGTATGCATATTCGCCGTGATAATGCTGGCGGGCTGCAACAACACTCCTGCAGAAACATCCAACACCTCCTCCGCTGTTTCCACCCCCACGGAAAGCGAAGACGTTTCCGTCAACCCCGACTCTTTTGTGGAGACGGACGAATTTGCGGGCGCAACCATCAAGGTCTTCACCGCGGCGTTTAACGATGCTTACGTCACCGAGATCGGCGACAACTCCAACAACGAGAACTGCGCAAGCGTTCTTTCCGTAGCCATCAAGGAGCGTACCGAGGCAGTGGAAGCGGCTTACGGCGTTACCATTGAGGAAGAGATCATGATCGATCCCAAGCGTTACGGCGGCGCGTTCTTGGATGCCGTTCGCGAGTTCGGTTACTCCGGCACCGGCGATTACGACATTCTCTACCCCTGTCTGCTGGATGCAGGCACCATGGCGGCAGAGGGCTTGCTGGTAGACCTGGCAAACGCCGAGGGCATTCGCATTCAGAACTCCTGGTGGGACCAGACCTTTATCAGTGATACCGCCATCGAAAATAAAACCTACTACCTCACCGGTGATATCGGTCTCCGCGCCAAGAACGCGGCAGGTTGTCTGTACTTCAACAAGAAGCTGATGGATGATGCCGGCATTGAATATCCCTACCAGCTGGTTCGCGACAAGAAGTTCACCATCGAGAAGGTATTGGAGATCGTCAAGCAGGCAGACCTCAGCGAGGATCTGGACGAGGACGGTCGCATTACCTACCACGATAAGTACGGCTGGGCAGGCCAGAACGGCGATATGCAGAAGCTGTTCTACGCCGCAGGCGAACGTATCGCAGCGGTAGACGATCAGGGCAAGCCCTACATCTCCGTTTACAATGAGCGCAGCTCCAAGGTTATCGACTCCATTCTGGATCTTTTGCAGGACAGCGAGGATTACGTTTGCGGCGACGATTACTTCAACGAGTCCTCCACTCCCATGAATATGCTGTTGGATTCCTTTAAGGCAGATCAGTGTCTGTTCTACTCCGGCGGCATGGAGGATGCTTTGAAGCTGGGCGACATGAAGAGTGATTTCGGCATTCTGCCCTCTCCCCTTTATGACGAGACCCAGGAGCAGTATTACACCCAGGTGGGCGCATGGTCCGCCAACGCATACTGCATTCCTTACGGACTCTCCGATGAGAAGACCTACCGTGCGCAGGTGATCCTGGACGCGCTGGGTGCTTACTCCGTGGACACCGTTGCCAGAACCTACTACGACGTAGTGCTTCAGTATCAAAAGCTCCGCACCGACGACGACGTGGAAATGCTGGAGCTGATCTTTGACTGCGCAGGCGCAGATCTGGGCGCGGTTTACCGCGTGGGCGGGCTTTCCAATATGCTTACCCAGCTCATCGAGAAGCCCAAGGGCTCCTTCGCTTCCAGCTACGATGCTTTGGAGCAGGCCGCTAAGAAGGAGCTTGATGCTTTGATCGCAAACTTCGGTCAGAGAGAAGAATAATTGCATTTTGAGAGAAAAAGGGGACGCTGTCCCCTTTCACCCCTGCCAGAAGGGAAGACCTGCAAGCAGGTCAAGTCCCTTTGGAAACCCGTATTGTAAAGATAAAAAATGGGAACTCCCTTTCCAAAAGGAGTTCCCTTGTTTTTATTCTTCGATATTCTCCGAGAATTTCTCGTTCATAGCTTGGAGGTTGCGTTTTTCTCTGCGGTCGGCGAAATACCACAAGGGGACGGCAAATATAGCGAAGATACCTACCATGACGGCAGTAGCTGGGAGAAGGAACTGCCAGGAGTTGTAGATTCCAAAAGCGCTGTAAACTGCCAATGTGGAAATAATCGCCACCGTGCCATAGGTAGCGCGGTCAAGCCAACGCTGTGCGGAAGACTTGGACGGCTTGTAGAACAGCAAAACGTTCATCGCCGCAGGCACCATCAGAGAGACGGCAGTAGGCAACAGAAAGCGGTAGAAGATATCGTCGAGAGAGCCGCAAATGGTAAAAACCAACGCGGCAGGGCCGAAGGAGCAGAAATAGCAATAAAAGAAATGATAACCTCTGTTTTTGAAGCGCATATCATACACCTAACCTTTCTTTGATACTGTTGAGGTACTGTCGAGAGACCAACAGCTTTTCCCCGTTGAGTAGCGTCATGATCAGCTTACTGTGTTTTTCCGGGGTGATGGAACGAACCTTTTTTAAGTTCACCATAGCGGATTTGGAAACTCTTGCAAAGGGAGTGCCGAAAAGCTTTTCTTCCAGTTGGTAGATGCGGGCTTTGGTCTCGTAGGTATCCCCCACGGTGTAGAGAAATACTTTTCCGTCCACCGTTTCGATGTAATAAATGTCCGAGAGGTTTAAGAAATGGGTGGTGCCGTTCTTTTCTCCGGGAATGCGGTTATCTGCAAGGCTGATTTCTGCCAGCAGATCCTGCAATTCTTGGGTAAGGTAGCCGTATGCCACTGTGATCCGGGGCTCCCCTATCTCCGGGTCATGGATGATGGTGATCTTCATGGGCATTGCCCTCCTTTCGAGAACATGATACACCAACGGGAAGGAAAAAGCAAGCCCCCGAAGGGTTTGTTGCACTTCGGGGGATGTAAGTTGCATAGAGGACGGTCAACAAAGGGGACGCCGTCCTCTTCCACCCCTGCCAGAAGGGAAGACCTGCAAGCAGGTCAAGTCCCTTTGGAAACCCGTATACTTTATAAAAAATACCGAAACGCGTGTGCGTTTCGGCAATAAGGTTTTCGGGGTTCAAAAGGGGTGCTTTTTTCCAAAAGCACCCCTTTGATCGTACTCTTAAATCAAATCTGTTCCAGTGCCTGTTCGATATCGGCAATGATGTCCTCTGCGCTCTCAATACCGCAGGAGAAGCGGATGAGGTCGGGGGACACGCCGCAGGCTTCCAACTGTTCATCGGTAAGCTGGCGGTGGGTGGTGGAAGCCGGGTGGAGACAGCAGGTACGGGCATCGGCCACGTGGGTAACGATGGCCGCCAGGCGCAGACTGTCCATAAACTTGGTAGCCGCCTCTCTGCCGCCCTTGACGCCAAAGGATACCACGCCGCAGGTACCGGTGGGCATATACTTCTGTGCCAAAGCGTACTGATCGTCCTCGGGAAGCATAGCGCACTTCACCCAGTTGATCTTGGGATGGTTCTGCAGATACTTGGCAACGGCGGTAGCGTTTTCGCAATGGCGCGCCATGCGGAGATGCAGGGTCTCCAAGCCTACGTTGAGCAGGAATGCGTTCTGGGGTGCCTGCACGGAGCCAAGGTCACGCATCAGCTGTACCACGCACTTGAGAAGGTATGCACCCTTGCCGCGCTCTGCGTAGATGATGCCGTGATAGCTGTCATCGGGCCGGGTGAGGCCGGGGAACTTGTCGTTCTGAGTCCAATCAAAGTTGCCGCTATCCACGATGCAACCGCCGATGGTGGAGGCGTGACCTTCCATATACTTGGTGGTGGAGTGGGTCACGATGTCCGCGCCGAACTCAAAGGGACGGCAGTTGATGGGAGTCGCGAAGGTGTTATCGATGATCAGCGGAACACCGCATTCGTGAGCAACCTTTGCAAACACGGCGATATCCATAATATCCAAGCTGGGGTTGGAGATGGTCTCGCCGAAGAAGGCCTTGGTGTTGGGCTTAACTGCGGCGCGAAGCTCTTCCTCGGTGGCACGGGGAGATACGAAGGTAAAATCGAAGCCCAGCTTACGCATGGTCACGTTGAACAGGTTGAAGGTACCGCCGTAGATCGCGGAGGAGCATACGATGTGATCCCCTGCCTGAGCAAGATTAAACAGGGCGTAGAAGTTGGCAGACTGTCCGGAGCCGGTGAGCATACCCGCAACACCGCCCTCCAAAAGGGTGATCTTTGCGGCGGCGTAGTCGCAGGTGGGGTTCTGCAAGCGGGAGTAGAAATACCCCTCGCTCTTCAGATCGAAGAGGTCGCCCATCTCCACGCTGGAATCGTATTTATAGGTGGTGCTTTGCACAATGGGAATGACACGGGGCTCCCCGTTCTTGGGCTGGTATGCGCCTTGGACGCAAATGGTATCAAGTTTGGGCATGATTGTTCTTCCTTTCTATATTCAGCTGACGGCGTCTGCCGCAGGACCCTTCTCGCCGTATTGCAGGCGGAGGATCGCTTCCATTTCCTCGGTGGTGGCTTCAAAAAAGTTGGTATAAAGCTCGGTACCGTTTTTGATACGATCGGTGGCAAGCTCCATGCTGTCGGAGATCTCGTAAAGGCGGCAGCACACAAGGATATCCCCCTGGGCGTAATCGCACTCGAACTCCAACGCCAACTCCTCGGCAAGGCGGTAGGAACGGTCAACGTCCTCGGCGAGGATGTAGAACATTCGCTCTGCCCAGCTGACACGGGGCAAGGGGTTGCCGCCCATCTCGTAATAAGTCATCTGGTAAAGACATTTGACCACGAATTTCTTCTTTTGCATACCGCACCTCCCTCTCTTTGAGCCGTTTGGTGTGATTATATCACGGGAAAACAAAAAAGTCAATCATTTGCAAAAATTTTTGAAAAACCTATTGCATTTTGGAAAAGAATGTGCTAAAATACGCTGATGCGCCATGAAAGGGCGCGAGAAAAAATTCACACACCGCTTCTGCGGCTGCACTTCGGGTTCGTCGAAACAAGCAGTCGTAAATTCCAAAGGCGGTGGCGGGTAAAACCCGAAAGAAGGAGACAAACATGTCAGTCGTTTCTATGAAGCAGTTGCTTGAAGCAGGCGTACACTTCGGTCACCAGACCAGAAGATGGAACCCCAAAATGGCGGAGTATATCTTCACCGAGCGTAACGGGATCTATATCATCGACCTGCAGAAGACCGTCAAGAAGATCGAGGAAGCCTATATGGTAATCCGTCAGATCGCTCAGGACGGCGGCCACATCCTGTTCGTCGGCACCAAGAAGCAGGCTCAGGATGCTATTAAGGAAGAGGCTCTCCGCTGCGAGCAGTACTACGTTAACACCCGTTGGCTGGGCGGTATGATGACCAACTTCAAGACCATCAAGAAGTCTATCGCTAAGCTGAACAACCTGCAGAAGATGGCAGAGGACGGCACCTTCGACCTCCTGCCCAAGAAGGAAGTTTCCGTTCTGCAGAAGCAGACCGCTGACCTGGAGAAGAACCTGGGCGGTATCAAGAACATGAAGACCCTCCCCTCCGCAATCTTCGTTGTAGACCCCAAGAAGGAAAACAACGCTGTTGAAGAGGCAAGAAAGCTGGGCATCCCCGTTATCGCTATCGTTGACACCAACTGCGATCCCGACGTGATCGACTACGTCATCCCCGGTAACGACGACGCTATCCGCGCTATCAAGCTCATCGCTTCCGTTATGGCAGACGCTGTTCTGGAAGGCAAGCAGGGCGAGCAGTTCACCGACTCTACCGAAGAGGCTCCTGCTGCTGAAGCTGCAGCTGAATAAGTTTTTAATCAGAACGAATTATTAGGAGGAACTTAAAAATGGCAGAGATTTCCGCAAAATTGGTTATGGAACTGCGCAAGAAGACCGGCGCAGGCATGATGGAATGCAAGAAGGCTCTCGTTTCCGCTAACGGCGATTTCGACGAGGCTATCAAGGTTCTTCGTGAGAAGGGCGTTGCTGTTGCTGCTAAGAAGGCAGACCGTATCGCCGCTGAGGGTGTTGTTGACACCCTGACCGTTGACGGTGTTACCGCAATGGTTGAAGTTAACGCTGAGACCGACTTCGTTGCCAAGAACGCATCCTTCCGCGAGTTCGTACAGGGCGTTCTCCGCACTATCGTTGCAAACAAGCCCGCTACCAACGAAGAGCTGATGGCTCTCCCCTTCGACGGCACTGAGATGACCGTTGAGGGCGCACTGAAGGACAAGATCTTCACCATCGGTGAGAATATGTCCATCCGTCGTTTCGTTATCGTTGAGGGTGCTTGCGGTTCTTATATCCACGGCAACGGCGCTATCGCTTGCGTTACCAAGTTCGATACCGAGAACGTTGACGTGAACGGCGAGGCTTTCGCTGAGTTCGCTAAGAACATCTGCATGCAGATCGTTGCTATGACTCCCGCTTACGTTTGCAGACATTGCGTACCCGAGTCCGTAATCGCAAACGAGAAGGAGATCGCACTGACTCAGATCAACAACGATCCCAAGAACGCTTCCAAGCCCGAGAACATCAAGGAGAAGATGATCGAAGGCCGTATCAACAAGTTCTTCGAGAGCGCTTGCTTGGTTGACCAGGGTTACGTTAAGGAAGACAAGATCACCGTTGGTCAGTACACCGAGAACACCGCTAAGGAACTGGGCGGCTCCATCAAGATCAACTCTTTCGTTAAGTTCGAGAGAGGCGAGGGTCTGGAGAAGAAGGAAGAGGATTTCGCAAGCGAAATCGAGAAGCTGGTTAACGGCTAATTCTCTCCCCTATTACAAAAAATTCTGCACGGAGAAAACTCCGTGCAGTTTTTTTGTTTTCATTTGCAAGGTGGAAACGGGGGGACGAAGGTAATAGGGATCTCATCCACCGCCTGCGGAGATGACATAATTCCTGTTCGCTTGGTTATTTCCGCCCACGAAGGATTGAACGCTTTTAGTGCAAAAAAGAACCTCCGTGCAGAGGTTCTTTTTGTTCGTTTTACGCTAAGTCACGCATTTTGCCGCGGTACACCAGGTCTGCACCGGGGAGGGACATAAAGTCCACGGGGTGGGTGATGGGAGCAAGGGCGTCCACGCCCTCCACGCCGTATTTTTCCAGCACGTTCTTCACGAAGGCGGAGCAATAGAAGTGATTGCGGCGGCGGTAGCTCACGTGGAAGGCCGCGGCACAAAGCCCCAAAAAGTCATAATGGAAATGCTTACTGCACCTGATCATCTCTTCCAAAAGCGCCCCGATGGCCTTGTAGGTATCTTCGCTCACCGTCAAGGACAGCACCGCCACATCGGTCTCGGAGAACCGCTTGAAGGTGCCGAAATGGGGTGACTCCCGCACAAAGCCTGCGGAAATCGGGTTATACGGGTTCCGTCTGCCAAAGGAATACATTTGGGTCAGTTCCCTATTCATACTGATGGAGGAATGGTTATATTCCTTCTTGGTGATCAAATGCAAAATCCGCGACAGGATGGTGCCCGTCTGGCTGAGGACGATATAGATCTGCTGTGACTCTGCCATACGGCACCTCCTTTCTTGGGATTGAAAATGAAATCAAAGATCCTCGCCGTTATCCTCTGCCTCGGCAAGGGAGATCTCCAAATTGCCGTTGCGGACACGGAGATCGTCGATAAAGCCCTGGACGTTGCCCCGATCCTTCAATCTGACCTGATAGGAAAGCTTGTAAAGGCTGCCCATGTTGGTGGTTTTGGTGCGCACCAGGCGGCAGGAGGAGGTATGCTTCTCGAACACGTCGGCAAAGGCGTTGTGGAAATGCAAGGTCTCGGGGACGGTAATGGTAAGATCCAGCGTTCTCTGTTCCCCCATGGGAATGAAGGAAAGCACCACCATCACCACGCCCACCAAAAGGGTGAACAGCACAGCGATGACCACGTAGCCTGCGGCACAAGCCAAGCCTGCCGTCATGGTCAGGAAGATGGCGGCAATATCTCTTGCCTTACCGGGAACGGAACGGAAGCGCACCAGAGAGAAGGCGCCCATTACCGCCACGCCTGTGCCAACGTTGCCATTGACCATCATGATCACCGTGGTAACGATCATGGGCAGCAGGATGAGGCACACCAAAAAGCTCTTGGTGGCATGGGAACGGAAGGCGGCGGCAAAGGCCGACAAAACGCCGCAAAGCAAGGAAACGCCCAAACAGATGAGATAGACGTTGACCATGGTATTGGTGCCCAGAATGGATTCAAAGGTGATTGGCATGGGAGTGATCTCCTTTTTGAAGAATATCGATATAGGCGTTACCGTATTTTGAAAATTTGCCGGGATAGATCTCGCAGTTTCCCAAGGCCTCAGCCAGCCAGATGGGCATGGCACCGTCGGTCTTGATCTCCATCAAGGAAAGGTCATCCGGAAGGATCTGTTTGCCCGAAGAGCCGTAATTGTCTGTCAGCCCGTCTGCCGAGGAAAGCCCGTAGTCACGGTAGCGCACAGCGGAATCGAAGGTGATCCGCAAATTGGGATGCTCCGCATCAAAGTACGCCTCCCGCTCGCAGGCGATGAGAACCGTTGGCTTGGGACGCTTGTAAAGCTCCATGGCGTAGTGAAGCTCCCGCATGATCTGGGAATCCTCTGTGGGGATACCGCTTTGCAGGTAGTTCTCTACCTCCCGCAGGGTGGAGGAAATACGGCGCTTGTACACCACGCCCTTGTATTTCTTTTTGATCTCAAAGAAAACCTGCCCGTCCTCCTTGGGAACACCGTAGCTGCGGATGCGCAGTTTTTCCTTGTAGGTGGTGGCGTCGATGGAGTTACGGATCAGCAGGAAGGTAGGCGTGTCCAAATACAGACTGCAGATGGTGCTTTTGCCGTGGGCGTCGGGAATCAGCCTCTCCCCTATGGCGGCAAGCAAGGCTTCCTTCTTCTCCAACGGCAGGAGATATTTTTTCTCTACGCGCTTGAAAATGCAAATATCCTGCAACAAAGTCCGCCTCCTTCTCATGAATACTTTATTATACTATAAATCGCGGCTAATTGCAAGTCTTGCGGCGGGAAATTTCAAAATTTTACAGCTTTGGGGTCTGACGCAGGTTCATTTTACAAGAAAAGGCTTAAGAGAGGCTAAAAAACCATGTGGAGCTATGGACTTTTTTTGGTCTGCTGTGCTATGAAATCAAACTGGGGTGAGGATAAAAAAACAAAGCACTTCTTACGAAGCGCTTTGTTCTTGGTGCCGGTGGTGGGACTTGAACCCACACGGTATCGCTACCAACGGATTTTGAGTCCGTCACGTCTGCCATTCCATCACACCGGCATCTCCCTTACGGCACTGGGGTATTATAGCACATCTTTTTGAAAAAAGCAACCCTTTTTTGAAAGAAAATTCCTTTGTTTTGCAAAAAAATACGGATGTAAAGCCGCCCCGCAAAGGAGCGGCAGATTGTTAGCGGAAACGTCGGGTTTTCTACACGGTCTTTGGCAGTGACGGTCAGCAGCCACAGCCTGTGAGAGCCTTTACATAGCAGGCAGATCCCGCAAGAGTCAGTGCAAAGGAAGACAGCAAAAGGCCTACCAGAGCGGCGCTGAGGACGCTTGTGGCGGTAACGCCCAAGGCGAGCAACACCACAGAGAACAACGCCGTGCCCAGGATGCCCACAAGCACTGCGTTCAAAGAAGTGCAGGCGCATTCACAGCCGCTTCCCCCACGGGAGAGGGCGGAGGCAACCACCAATACCGCCAGATACACCGCCGCGGCTCCCAAAAGAGCCCACAAAAACGCGGGAGTTACGGTAATCTGCCCGGTGATCTGCAAAAACGCCGCAAGGACACCCACGACCACTGCGGCAATGATTGCCCAGAGGGTGCATTTACACTTGCATTCACATTGACAGCTCATCATTGTTATATCCATACCTTTCGTTATCCGCATCAGCGGACGAGTTTGAAGTTTGTAACTTCACTGCCAATATATGCATTCTTGCGAGGATGGGTGAAACGCCCTTTGGATACAAAAAAGTGCCCAAGGCGGGCACTTTTTGATCGGTTTATTTTGCCTGGGTGTCGCAGTAGATACAGCGATATTCTCCGGTCTCGGGAGAGGTCAGGCGGAAGATCTGGTGGATCCCCTGCTCGGTGGTGGTGATACAGCGGGGGTTCTTGCAGGTGAGGATGTCCGTAATGGTCTGGGGCAGAGAGATCTGCTTCTTTTCAACCACCTTTTCGTCACGGATGATGCAGACCGTTGCTCTGGGGCAGACGAAGCTGATGAGGTCC
>JAFYNA010000037.1 GCA_017549925.1 Clostridia bacterium
CCGTAGTTGCTGGTGCCGGTGACAGGGGTCTTGGTCACCTTGGTGGTTCCGTCATCGTTGTAGTACATGGTATAGTTACCGTACTTCTTGGCAACGGGGAACATACAAGTGTATGCGTTGCCAAAGTTCACGTCGGAGGTGAGGTACAGCTTGGACTGCACGGAAACGGATTCGCCGTTGAACAGATACAGCTTCTCTACGTTGATCAGCACGTTTTCCTGGGTGTACTCGCCCTCGTAGATGTTGTTGTGAAGCACCACGAACAGACCCTTGACGGTAACGGTCTTGCCGCTTGCAACCTCAACCTTCTCGCCGGTCTCTGCGTCGTAGAAGGTCATGTCGATAAAGTGGTCGTTTGTTTTGGTGGTATCGGTGGCGTTCCAGTCGGAATAGGTATAGTCGCCGTGGTTACCGCCGCGGAAGGTGATATTGCCGCCTACTTTGCCGCAGGAAAGCACCCACTCATAGTCGGTGGAGGACTCGGACATACGGATCTTGGTACCGTTTGCATGGGTGTATTCCATAGCGCCCAGCATCCACATGCCCCATCTCTTCTTGACCAGGCAGGTGCGGTAGGTAGCGCCGTCGGGATAGTGGTAGGTGATGGTATAGGTGGTGCTGTTGGTAGCGGTGATCTCCATGTCCGAATACTCGGACAATTCATAGGGATTTTCGTAAAGATCCTTGTAGTTTTCGGGAATTTCGTATTCCATATAAGCTCCTTCTCTGGGCGGTTCGGGTTCGGAAACTTCTTCAGAAGAGGTTTCGGCGGATGCTTCGGAGGAGGCTTCCTCGGATGCCTCTGCGGAGGATTCGGCGGTTGCTTCGGAGGAGGTCATGGGGTCTGCGGGGGTGCTTTGGCAAGCTGCCAGCAGGCACAGAGTCAACAGAAGCAAAAGGCAGGTGCGCAATGTTTTCATGCTTTTGGTTCATCCTTTCTTCGCGTATGTATGTTCTAATTGTTTTTCCATGGTTGCATACAGGGTATTCCCCAAATCATCGGTACGGGCGGAGGCCACTGCTTCCGCAGGGATCACGTCGCACACCGTCAGCTTCACCACCGTTTTGCGCAGGGGGAAGTTCTTGACCACCTTCTCGGTGTTCTCCGCGGTGACCGCCACCACGGGAACGCCTGCCTTCTGGGCGATCATCAGCACCCCGGAATGGAAGGGGAGCAGGACTGCCTCGCCCTTGTTGCGGGTACCCTCGGGATAGATGCCCACGGAGAGGGTGTCGGTTTTGATCAGCTCTGCGGCAGAATTGATGGCGCGGATGGCACTGCGGGGATTTTCTCTGTCAATGGGGAGGAAGCAGCAGTAGCGGATGATCCTGCCCACCAAGGGGAGACGGAGGTTTTCCGGCTTGGTCACAAAGGCCATAGGGAACTTCTTAAAGGCTACCAGCGAGACCAAGGGGTCGAACATGGAGCGGTGGTTGGAGATCAAGAGGAATCTGCCTGCGGGCATTTTCTCCAAGCCCTCTGTAACAATCTTTACTCTGCCCAGCTGGCACACTAAACGAACCGTCTCTGCAATGAGAAATCGGACAAAGGGGTGATCCTTGGTGCGGGGCTTCTTCATATCGATACAGAGGGAGAAGAGGAACAGCCCCAGGATATACAGGAACAGCCACCCCACAAAGCCGCCCAGGGAAAGGCCTGCTCCGATGGCGATGCGGCAGGGGAGACTGACGTCAAACAAAAAGCATAACGGCACACCGGTGGCAATGCCCAAAAGAATAAAAAAGATCAGCATAAAGATCTCCTTTTTTGAGATACGCCTATTATAATCTTTTGGAAGGCTTTTGTCAAGGAAAAAAGCGCATCTCGTTGGCATCCCTCCCGTGAAGCAGTCGCGGCTTTTATACTTTTCGTTGATATTTTCAACCGAGATTAAACAACGCCGTTATTGAAAAAGGCAGGATATGTGCTATACTATGATCAGAACAAGCGCTTGTTACTTTTTATGGCAGGAGATATTTATGAAACTGAAACTCAGCGAAAATTTAAAAACGTTGCGGAAAGAACAGGGGAATACACAAGATGAGCTGGCCAATCACCTGGGGGTATCCGTGCAAGCGGTATCCAAATGGGAGCGCGGGGACGGATTTCCCGATATTACCCTGCTTCCGCGTATCGCATTTTATTATAACGTGACAGTAGATGATATTTTAGGTTGTAGTGCGTTGCGCAAGCAGGAGGAGATTGAAGCCTTCATGCAGAAGGCGCATGCTTTGATCAACAAGGGAAAGCGCGTGGAACGTCTTGCGCTTTGCCGCGAGATGCAAAAGAAATATCCCAATGACGAAGACGTACTTCGCAACTTAATGTATGATCTGTGGGCGGTCGATCGTACAAAGAGCAGCGAGGAGATCATTTGTATTGCCAACAAGCTTTTGAAAAGCGATTCTACGGAAATTCGTTATAGTGCCATTCAAATGCTGGCGTTTACCTATTCGGCATTGGGGAATGATGAAAAAGCCGTAGAGTACGCAAAGATGGTTCCTTGTAACAGAGACTTGCTTTCCTTCGTCTTAAAGGGCGAGGAATTGGTCGAGCATTGCCGCTGGTATTTTTTCAGTGCTTGTGATGCTATGCAAAGTATGGCTCATAGTATGATGCAGTGCCCCGAAGCAGGATATACCGCCGCGGAACGGCATTCTATAAGAAAAACAATCTATCAGTTTTATCATTTGATCTTTACGGATGGGGACTTCGGCTTTTGGGAAAACAGATTGGCGCAACTGTGTCGCGATATGGCATTAAGCTCTGCAGAAATGGGAAGGGCAGAGCAAGCCTTTGAGGAGCTTGCTAAAATGTGTGAACATACGGAGAAATATCAAAACTTCACGAAGATAAAGCACACCTCCTTGTTGGTTCGCGGATTGGAAAATGATGCTTCGCAATGCGGCAGAAGCGACGAATACAGCATCGCTCACGGTTTTCTTCGCTCTTTGGACAACAATCCTCGTTTTAAACCCTTGCAAGAAGATGAAAGAATGGAGATCATCAAAAACCGATTGAAGGCTATTGAATAAAAGAAAGCCCCGCGCAGTGCGGGGCTTCGCTTATATCAAAATCTCGTATTTGTTGTCAATAAGAACGTACTCCGCACCGTGCTTTTTGGCATCCGCCAAGAAGTTGGCGTTGTCCTCCAGAACAGACTCCATGGTGCAGTACTCGTCGTCCAGGCGATCCTCCACCACGCTGGCAAAGGCCTTGATCTCTCCGAAATGCTCCCGGATATACTTCTCGCTCATGATGAGGCAGTAAAAACGGATATGCTCCAGATATTCCGGCGGGAAGTCCTTCTGCCAATCCATGGGGATGTAACAGCCCTCTACGATCATATTTTGCTTGTTCTCGATGGCGGTCTTGACCATCTCCCGCACGATGGGCCACAGATAAGCGGTCAGCTCTTTGTCATCACTCATGGGGGTGAGAGTGGTGTTGCCGCTGCGGATCAGCCCCATCTTCAGATGATCGATGGAGAAAGCGGGGTAGTGATACCGCCGAATCAAATTTTGCGCCAGCAAGGTTTTTCCCGTATGGGAAGCGCCGGTGATAAGAATGATCATAGAGTAGTTCCTTTCTTGATGGCTTTGTTAGGAAAGAAAAACACCAAGTCATAACGACTTGGTGTTTGGTGGAGAGTATAGGGCTCGAACCTATGACCCACTGCTTGTAAGGCAGTTGCTCTCCCAGCTGAGCTAACCCTCCGTGACAGCTTCGCCATGATACCACAAAAAAACGGCTTTGTCAATAGGTTTTTGAAAAATATTTTAAAAAATACGCCTCTTTTTTCCAAAGAGGCGTAAACTCCTTATTTTCTTCTCTTTAACTTCAAAACCAAGGCACTTCTGGAGGGCAGATAACAGTAAAAACCGATCCTTCCGTCGGGCTGACGGGTGGCTCTGTACCGATATTCCGTGCTGATCCGTCCGTGACCGCCAAAGGCAGGGTCGTCGGTGGAGAGGGCAACTGTATAAGTCCCTTCTGCAGGCGCGGGGATGAAGTAGGGGTCGTGAGAATGAGTAGGATGGAAATTGAAGGCGAACACCGTGGTGCCTTTTCCGTAGATCAGTACGTAATCCTCCCGCTTCTCCCAAAGAGAGTAAGCGGTGGAAAGCATCAGCCGCCCGGACTTCAACAGTGCCACCATGGCTACCTCAAAGGCCTGCAGGTCTTCGTAGCGCAACAGTCCGTTGTCCGCAAGGCTCCACTGCCTGCGGCAGTAGTGATAGCTCCAACCGTTGCCCTCTCTGGGGAAGTCGATCCACTCGGGATGCCCGAATTCGTTCCCCATAAAGGTAAGGTAGCCCTCGCCTGCTAAGGAGGCGGTGAGGAGGCGGATCATCTTGTGCAATGCCATTCCTCGATCGATCACAGGGCTTTTCGAGGCCTTGTTCATGGCGGTGTACATCTCCGCATCGCAAAGGCGGAACATCAAGGTTTTATCGCCTACCAAGGCTTGGTCGTGAGATTCGCAGTAGCCCACAGTCTTTTCGCCCTTGCGGCGATTGGTCAGCTCGTACCACAAATGCCCTACGTTCCATTCCTCGTCGGAATATTCCTTTAAATACTTGATCCACAGATCGGGAACGCCCATACCCAAGCGGAAGTCAAAGCCCAAGCCGCCCTCCTTGGTGGGAAGGCACATACCCGGCATACCGGACATATCCTCTGCAATGGTGATGGCGTGCTTATTTATCGAGTGGATCAGATCGTTGGCAAGGCGGAGATAGGTCACCGCATCGCCGTCGGTGTTGAGGGAGTAGTACATTCCGTAATCGGTGAACGCACTGCCCAGACCGTGATCCAAGTACAGCATGGAGGTGACTCCGTCAAAGCGGAAGCCGTCGAAGTGGTATTCCTCCATCCAGAATTTCAAGTTGGAAAGCAGGAAGTGCAGCACCTCGTTCTTGCCGTAATCAAACAGCTTGGTTCCCCAGGCGGGATGATCCCCCCGAGGCCCTTCGTGGAAGAACTGATAGTCCGTGCCGTCAAACTGGTTGATGCCGTCCAAGGTGTTCTTCACCGCGTGGGAATGCACCACGTCCAGCAGAACTGCGATTCCCATGCCGTGGGCGGTGTCGATCAGCTCCTTCAGCTCCTTTGCCGTACCGTAACGGGAGGAGGCGGCGAAGAAGTTGGATACCTGATATCCAAAGGAGCCGTAATAGGGATGCTCCATGATGGCCATGATCTGCAGGGTGTTGTAGCCGAGGGCTCGTACCCGGGGGAGAATATTCTCTTTGAATTCCGTGTAGGAAGAAACCTTGCCCTCTTCTCCCGCCATGCCGATGTGGCACTCGTAGATAAAGGGAGTCTTTTCCGGGCGGAAGCCTTGATCTGTCCACGGGAAAGCGGTACGCTCCGTTACCTCGGCGCACCAAAGATAGGTTACGGGATCCTGTACCACCCGGGTGGCGTACAAGGGGATGCGGCGCAACGTCTCACCGTCGTGGATCACGATGGCCTGCACCTTCTGCCCGGGGCGAAGGGCGTCCTTGCCAAGCAGGGATACCTCAAACACACCGTTTTCCAGCTTTTGCATGGGCGTGGCGTACAGCTCCCAGCCGTTAAAATCCCCCGTGAAGAACATAGCCTCTGCGCCGGGGGCCCATTCGCGGTAGACCCAGCCGTCGCCTGTGGGATGAATTCCGAAATACAGGTGCGCATTGGCAAAATCGGCGATCCTGCCCGTGCCTACCAGCTCACGCTTTTTGATATGGTAGGCCTTCATCAGGTTCTCAATGTCTTTTTCGTAGGGGCGCAGATGGGGATCCAATTCCGTGATGCGGTAAGACATGGGAGTACCTCCGTTCCTTTGATACACATCTTTATTTTATCACGGCTTTCCAAAAAAAGCAACGGTTTTTTGGCGTCAACGCCTCTTGCGGCAATACAAAACGAAGGGGCTGATTTTATGCAAAACGACGGAAACAAGGCGGTTGCTCCTCCGAACGCAAAGTTTCTTTTTTGAAGCCATTGCATTTTTTTGCATTTTGTGGTATAATCTTACATCTGCGAAAAAAGGAGGCGTGACGGATATGCTTTCCCAACTGAATAGATGGGAGCTTGGGATCCTGGATTGGATTCGGGACTTTTTTGGGGCGCCTTTCTTGGATACTGCGGTGCCGATTTTCACCATGCTGGGGAACGCTGGCTGGATCTGGATCGTTATCAGCATCCTGCTGATGTGCCTTCCCAAGCACCGCAAAGCGGGGATCACCCTGGCGGTGGGCTTGATCTGCCAGCTGGTGGTCTGCAACCTGCTTTTAAAGAACCTTATCGCCAGAGACCGCCCCTGCTGGATCAACGAGGCGGTGACGCTTTTGGTGGAAAACCCAACGGATTTTTCCTTCCCCTCGGGGCATACCATGGTGTCCTTTATCGCTGCCAC
>JAFYNA010000038.1 GCA_017549925.1 Clostridia bacterium
AGGACTTGTTCCCCATCTTGGGAGCAAGTCCTTGTTTTTATTCGTAAATAGATTGAAGGTTCAGCACGTGGCGCTTGATTCTGGCGTAATCCAAGGCAGTAACCGTATCCCCCGTAATCAACGCGGCGTAATACGCCTCACGGGTAAGACGATAGGCGCCCAAGACGTACCGCTTGACCATAGCGTAATCCAAAGCGTTCACTTTTCCGTCGCCGTCGAGATCTCCCTTGACCGCAACGGTGTAGGTCTTGTCTCCGCAGATCACGGTGTAGCCGGTGCAAACGGTGTCATCCGCCGTCAGCGCATTGCCCATACCGTCGGTAAAGGTAACTTCCCCGTCGAACAACGCCTGCCATTCTCCCGCGGTCATACCCGCTCTGCCACCTGCCAGAATTTCCTCGTAGATGGTCAACCCGGAATCCGGCAAAGGAAGCACCTGTGTCTCCAAGGATTCGTAGTAAGCCGCTACGATGGCGGGAAGATCCATATAGCACACGTTCAGATCCACGGTCACGGAAATACCGGGCACGGTACCCGTCTCGGAATACTGATACAAAGCACAGTCGTTGCTAAGGTTTTGGGACAGCGTTCCGCTGAGGGACCATTTGGCCATCCAAAGGTATTCCTTACCGCCAAAGGCCTCTCCGTCCAGATACCGACCAAACCAATTATAGCTGGCGTAAACGCCGCAGAAATAGCCCGCATCCGTCATATAGCCTTGGAAGAGCTGTGCCAAACGGGTCAGCTCCCCTGCGGGAAGCTTGCTTTGCTCCTCCGTCTCGATGTCCACGTAGACGGGAAGCTCAAAGGTCTTGCCCTCCAGCCACTCCTCAAAAAGTGCGGCATCCGCAAGCATCTCCTCCTCCGTCAAAGCGTAGGTGAAGAAATAGCTTCCCACGGAAAGTCCCGCTTCCTTGGCGGCTACGTAATTTTCTTCAAACATGGGATCCTTCCCCTTGGACGTTCCCGCCCGCAGGATCACAAAGCTGACTCCGCTGTCGGCAACCGCCTGCCAATCCACCGCCTTCTGATAGGAGGAAACGTCAATGCCGTAGGAAAAGATCTCCGCCTCTGCCATCCATACCGCATAAAGCACCAAGGGCTCGTCCACGCCGTAAACAGCGCCGGGAGCATAGGTGGCGGAAAGTGCCGAGGGATCTGCCGACCAGCCCAGGAACAGATGCCCTTCCTTTTGAGGAACTGTCTCGGAAAGGTTGATGGGCTCGCCTGCATTTTTATACTGGGCATTGGGCGCACCGGTACCGCCGGTGGCATGATACGTAATGGAATATTGGGTCACGGTGAGGCACACGCAGAATACCGAGCTGCCGTCCAGGGAGCGCAGGGCACACCAGCCCTTTTCCGTCTTGCCCCAAAGGTAGCCGTCCGCCTCTTTGGTCTCGGTAACCTCGATCTCCTGGTTCTGCTTGTAAGCACCCACGCGGTCATGGCTCAAACCGGGGCCGGAACGGATCTTGATACCGTCCTTTTCCGTTACCTGCCAAATGGGTGCGCCGGGAATTTCCGTTCCCGTATCCACATAGGCCTCGTCCACGGTATACACCAAAAGACAGGTCACCTTATACTGGGAAAGCAGGGTTTTGGGATAACCGGGGTCGCAAATGGCTACGTCGCCGTCCACCACACAGTCCACCGCAACGTAATGACCGCCGTTATTCACCGCAGCAATGATGATGTATTCCTTTTCCGGATCGGAAAGCAGGGTACGGATGGTGGAAACGGGATTGGAGGGGAACAATACCTTATGGAAGGCAACTCCCGGGATCAAGGCGTTGAAGGCCGTCTCGTACTTAGAAGCGCCCTTATAGTTCAAATATTGACAGCTTCCTCCGTCATACATGGCCTTTCCCAAGGTGCCGGGGTCGATGTCGGTACCGTCCTTCATGGTCAGGCCGTAGCCTCTGGCAAGGATGGCCATGGAGCTGATCAAGCAGCCTGCGTGCCCCATGGTCTCGTTTTCGTGGCGAACCCCTGCGGAATCCGTCCAGGGGTCAACGCCGATCTTAAGATCGTTCCAGCGGGGATCCGTCTGCTTCCAGGACTTATACGCCCCGGCAGGAAGAGGGGTAGTATCGCTGTGGCCATACGCCAATGCGGAAAAAGGCAACGCTGCAAGCAACAGCATCACCGACAAAAAGCACGCAAGGATCCTCTTTTTCATCTATTTTCCCCTTTCGGTAAGATCGCTTCAGTATACCATAAAAGCGGACATTATGTCAACTTGGCATTGTACACAAAAACCCCATATTTTTTTTAGAGAAAAGTACAAAAACCTATTGACAAAAAAGAGGAAGTATGCTATGATATCCATTGCCGCATATATGGGGCTTTTCAAATCGTGCTTTTTAGCGGTTAACGCATGAGCACGTGCCTCTCAGGTAGCGAGACTTACGGAAAGTGAGGTTATATTGGAATGTACGCAGTAATTCAGACCGGCGGTAAGCAGTACAAGGTTTCCGAGGGTGATATCATCTTCGTTGAAAAGCTGGGCGTTGAGGAAGGTACCACCTACACCTTCGACCAGGTTTTGGCTGTTTCCGGTGCAGACGGCTTTAAGGTTGGCGCTCCCGTTGTTGACGGCGCTACCGTTACCGCAACTGTGGTTAAGAACGGCAAGGGCAAGAAGATTCACGTTATGACTTACAAGCCCAAGAAGAACGAGAAGAGACATCTCGGTCACAGACAGCCCTACACCAAGTTGCAGATCGTTGCTATCAACGGTTAAGCTCCATGATTCGGGCAACCTTTGAACGCGATTTCTCCGGCTTTTCCCTTTCGGGGCACGCAGGCTATGCCGAGGCAGGCGAGGATATCGTCTGTGCGGCGGTAAGTGCCATGACCAATCTTGTGGTCAACGGTGCGGATGCCTTCGGCGCCGTGGCAGAGGTTTCTGCCGACAGCGAGGGAGCGCAGGTGGTCTATCGTATGACCAAGCCCTGTGCAGAAGCCGAAAAGCTTCTCTCTGTCTTCTACGAGGAGTTGAAGCAATTACAAACTCAGTATCCGGCATACGTTCGGGTACGCAAAATTTAAAGTAAGGAGTACGTTATCATGCTTAGATTATCTTTGCAGTTCTTTGCACACAAAAAAGGCGTTGGTTCTACCAAGAACGGCCGTGACAGTGAATCCAAGAGACTCGGCGTGAAGAAGCAGGACGGCCAGTCCGTTATCGCAGGCAACATCATCGTTCGCCAGCGTGGCACCTCCATCCATCCGGGTGAAGGCGTAGGCCGCGGCTCTGATGACACCCTGTTTGCTCTGGTTGACGGCGTTGTCAAATTCAAGCCCATCGCAGGCGGAAGAAAGAGCGTTTCCGTTCTCTCTGCCGATGCACAGTAATTCCTGACGGATTTACGACAAAAGAACGAAGAACAGCCCTTTCAATCTTAGCAGACTGAAAGGGCGTTTTTTGGTCAATTTTCATTTTTTATACCAAGCGAGGGTTCGGTATGTTTATCGATAAGGTCAATATTTACGTCAAGGCGGGCAAGGGCGGCAACGGTGCCGTGTCCTTCCGTCGCGAAAAATACGTCTCCCACGGCGGTCCCGACGGCGGAGACGGCGGTAAGGGCGGTAACATCGTTTTCGTTACCGACGAGGGCAAGAACACCCTGTTGGATTTTAAGTACCGCCGCAAGTTCGTAGCGGAAAACGGTGCCGACGGCGCCGCAAGAAAGTTCATGGGAAAATACGGCAAGGATCTGGAGATCCCCGTACCTCCCGGAACTGTGATCCGCGATGCGGAAACCGGCCTTGTGATCAAGGATATGGGAGATTGCGATCGCTTTATCGTTGCCAAGGGCGGCAGAGGCGGCTGGGGCAACACCCATTTTGCCACCGCTACCCGTCAGGTCCCCCGCTTTGCCAAAGAAGGCACACAAGGCGAGGAGAAAAACCTCACCCTGGAGCTGAAGATGCTTGCGGACGTAGGTTTTGCGGGATTCCCCAACGTGGGCAAATCCACCCTGCTTTCCGTGATCAGCTCTGCAAGACCCAAGGTGGCTAACTACCACTTCACCACCCTGTCCCCCAATTTGGGCGTGATCTCCGTATACGATAAGACCTTCGTAGCGGCGGACATCCCCGGCTTGATCGAGGGTGCCTCCGAGGGTGCGGGCTTGGGCCACGCCTTCCTGCGTCATATCGACAGATGCCGTTTGATCCTGCATATTTTTGACATTTCCGGGTCTGAGCGTCCCGACCCGCTGGAGGATATCAAGAAGATCAACGCGGAGCTGGAAAAATACAGTCCCGAGCTGGCAAGCCGTCCTCAGATCCTGGTAGGTAACAAGATCGATCTTGGCTACGACGAGAAGAAGTACGAGGAGATCAAGGCCTTCGCAGAGGAAAAGGGCTGGCAGCTGTTCTTGATCGCCGGCGAGATCGACGAGGGCGTTGCGGAGCTGATGAAGGCCACCGCCGCGTTGCTGGACAAGCTCCCCCCCATCCGTATCTACGAGCCGGAATATATTGCCCCCGAACCCGAGAAGGAGGATTTCTCTGTGGAGATCACCCACAGCGGCAGCACCTACTTCGTCAAGGGCGAGTGGCTGATCAAGCTCATCAATCGCACGGATTTCGACAGCTACGAATCCCTGCAGTATTTCCAGAAGTTCCTGCGTGAGAAGGGCGTGATCCAAGCCCTGGAGGATGCAGGCATCGACGAGGGCGACACCGTCAACATCTACGACGTAGAGTTTGACTTCTTGTTCTAATCGCTACGCTCTCACAGAAAACGGCAAGCCGTTTTCTGTGGTTTTCGCGCTCCTTCCGCGGAGCGCGAGCCCCTTACGGGGTTCCTCGCAACGCTCGGAATTTTTTTCGCTCGTTAACCACGGCGAAAAAACATCATCGGTGTCTTTTCGCGGGGAATGAATCCCCGCGAGCGACGCATTATTTGAAAATCATTTGCATAACACACAAAAAGGGGCTTTCAAAAGCCCCTTTGCAGATTTATTTCAAAATACCGTTTCGATGACTTTTTCGCACTCTGCGGGAGAATACTGCCAGCCGTCCAAATGGTCGGTGTCCGGATAGCGGTAGTCGTTCATCAGCCCATCCCCCTCGCAAACGTCGATGATGGCAAGCTTGATCTTCATTTTGCCGGGGATGATGCTTTTGATGTATACTGCGGCGTGTTGTCCCGGGTGTACGTCCGCCTTGCATTCCGCAAGCCCCGCCAGGTTGGGAGTCAGCTCCACGAAGATACCGTAGTTTTCCACGGTACGCACGATCCCTGCGGCAGTCTGCCCCGGGGAGAAGCGCTCGGCGTTCTCCTCCCACGTGCCCAAAAGCTCTCGGTGAGACAGGGTGATCCTGCCGTATTCGTCCACGGCGTGCTTGATCACGGCGCGGATCCGTTGCCCTACCACAAACCGCTCTCTGGGATGGTTGATGCGGGAGACGGACATACAGTCGATGGGCATCAGAGACACCAAGCCGCATCCGATATCGCAGAAGGCACCGAAGGGATCCAGATGGGTCACCTTGGCGTCCACCACGTCCCCGGAGCAAAGCTTCTCTACGTAATGGTGCATACACTCCCGTTGTGCCTCTCTGCGGGAAAGGATAGGACGCACGTTTCCCTCCTCGTCGGTTTCCAGATCTACGATCTTACAGCAGACTGGCTTCCCCACCCGAGAGATGATGGCAATATCCTTGATCTCTCCCCCGCCGGGATAGAGGCATTCCTCCTTGGGCATGATTCCGCGGAAGGCACCCAAAGAGACGTGAAGGTCGCGGGCTTCGTCACAGAGAAAGCCCCTGCCCTCCAGAATGATTCCCTCTTCCATGGCACAGCGCAAGCCCTCCACGGTGGCAGTATAGCGGCGGTTCCCCTCCGTGCGCAACAATCCGCCCTCGGGGCAATATGTATTTCTCTTCATTTTCATCAACGTTCCTTTGCTGTATTTTCATGTTTCATTGTATGAACGAAGGAGTTCTCCTATGACTGACAAACTCACCCAAATCGAAAAAAGATACTTAGAAGTGGAGGAAAGCCTTTCCGATGCCGACGTGGTCTCCGATATGGAGCGCTACAAGGCGTTGATGAAGGAGTATAAAGAGCTGACTCCTATTACGGAAGCATTCCGCGCCTACAAAAAATGTTGTGCGGATTTAGAGGAAGCGGAGCTTCTTTTGAAGGAAGAGGATCCCGAGCTGAAGGAGCTTGCCGCAGAGCAGGCGGAGGAGGCACGCGCCTCTAAGGAAAAGCTCACCGAGGAGCTGAAGCTTTTGCTGTTGCCCAAGGATCCCGACGACGACAAAAACGTAGTGGTGGAGATCCGCGCAGGCGCAGGCGGCGAGGAAGCCTGTCTGTTTGCTTACGTGCTCTACCGTATGTATCATATGTACGCCGATGCCAACCGCTTCTCCTTTGAGCTGGCTTATTGCAACGAGACGGAGCTGGGGGGCATGAAGGAGGTCTCCTTCCTGATCAAAGGAACGGGGGCTTACGCAAAGCTGAAGTACGAAAGCGGTGTTCACCGCGTACAGCGCGTTCCCGAGACGGAGTCCCAGGGCAGAATTCAGACCTCCACCGCCACCGTCGCGGTGCTTCCCGAGGCGGAAGAGGTGGATTACCAGCTGAACATGGAGGATCTCGAGATCACTACCCACAAAAGCTCCGGCGCAGG
>JAFYNA010000039.1 GCA_017549925.1 Clostridia bacterium
GCAGACAAGGAAGCTCCCGACGGGAAGCGGTTTGATGATCTGGGAGGGGCGTACGAGATCCTGAACGATCCCACCACCGACGTTGCCGACTTCCCCAGGATCACCACCTCGGAAGCCTTGACATTGATCCAGCCCCAAGGGACGGAACAGAACACGCGCCCTTCCATATACGATATGCAGTTCCGGGAGGTCTATTTCTACAGGATCTGCTGGGAGACCTTGCACACCCTTACCCCCGGTGAATATG
The DNA here is from genome assembly GCA_017549925.1 of Clostridia bacterium. Taxonomy (GTDB): domain Bacteria; phylum Bacillota; class Clostridia; order Oscillospirales; family CAG-382; genus Coliplasma. The sequence goes on from JAFYNA010000039.1 coordinate 248, forward strand.
TGGTGACCTTTACCCAGCGAAAGGAATACCGTCCCAACAGCCGGGGGGTCTACGAGGTCTGCTGTTACCAGAACATCTTCGTTCTGGTGGTGGAGGCAGCGGAGATCACCTCCTCTTGCGTGACGCAGGAGGGCGACGAGTCTTTTGTGGTACTGCCCATTTCCGGGGTAGAGCTACGGGTGAGAGAAACCGAGGTTCCCCGCCTTGCTTGGCTGGACGACGAGCTGTTGCGGGCGGCGGAGGAAAAAATAAGAAAAGATATGGCGAAATACACCGATTCCCCCTGTTTCTATTTGCAAACGGACGGGGAGGGCTATCTTTGCCTGGCTTCCGAGGAGATCGTTTACTTCGACGGCTCCGAGGATGAAGCGAATGGCGGCGGTTGCGGCGACCACAAGCACGTCTTTGCCAGCGAAAGGATCATGAAGTAAAGCACGGGAGGCCAAGCATGGTCAGAGAGATCAGAGAAAATGAATTGCAGGCCCTGTTGGAATTGTATTTGTTTTTGCACGAGACGGAGGTGCCGGAGACGACGGACCGTCTGCGGGAGACCTGGGAGGCCATTCTGGCGGATCCCAACCATCATATCATCGTGAAGGAAGCAGAGGGAAAGATCGTTTCCTCCTGCGTTTGCGTGGTGATCCCCAATCTGACCCGAAGTGTCCGTCCCTACGCCTTTGTGGAAAACGTGGTCACCCACAAAGATTTCCGCGGGAGAGGCTACGCCACAGAATGCCTGCGATACGCAAAAAAGCTTGCCGAGGAGGCAAACTGCTATAAAATGATGCTGTTGACCGGCTCCAAGGAGGCATCCACGCTGGAATTCTATCGCCATGCAGGGTACAACTCCACGGACAAAACGGCGTTCGTGCAGTGGATTTGATTTTTGGTATTTACTTTTTGTCAAAAATATGGTATCCTATCCATAGAAAGAAGAAAGAGGTGATCGACCTGCATCCTCATATCAAGAAAATGATCCCTCCCATTGTGGTGACGGTGCTTTTGGTGCTGTACTACTTGGCGTACTTCGTACTGCTTTTGGAGATGGTGGAGGGCGTGTGGAAATACCTTTTGGGCATCCTGCCCCTTGCCCTTGCGGCAATGATCGTTTACGTTTGTATACAAAGAATTTTTGAAATCAAGAAAGGTGAAGAAGATGATCTTAGTCAATACTGATTACATTACCGGAAAACAGCTGGAAACCATTACCCTTGTCAAGGGAAGCACCATTCAGACCAAGCATTTCGGCAAGGACTTGATGCAGAGCTTTAAGACCCTGGTGGGCGGCGAGCTGAAATCCTACACCGAGATGATGGATGAGGCAAGAGCCCTTGCCACCAAGCGTATGGTGGCGGAGGCGGAAGCCCTGGGCGCAGACGCGGTGATCAACATCCGCTACGCATCCTCCGCAGTGATGCAGGGTGCCGCTGAGGTGATCGTTTACGGTACGGCGGTTAAGTTTGTAGAGAACTAACGCAGAAAATCCCTCTACCTGCAGTTGAGTCGTCAAAAACTCCCCCGATTCAACCTACGGTGTGTAGACAACAGAGAGAAACTCCTGTATGCTGACGGTGAAAGGAGGCCACACATGGATCAGATCAAAATCGGCAAATTCATTGCCGAACAAAGAAAGAAAAACGACTTGACTCAGATGCGGCTGGCAGAGAAGCTCGGTGTCACGGACAGAGCCGTTTCCAAATGGGAGACGGGCAAGGCCATGCCGGACGTTTCCATCATTCCCGAGCTGTGCGGCATTCTGAGCATCACCATCAACGATTTATTTACAGGGGAGGTAGTATCTGTGGAGAACTACGACAAGAAAATGGAAAACAATTTAATGGAAATGGCACAGGAGCTGGAGAAGAAAAACAAGATCATCTGGCGCTCCATGTGGATCACGATGATCGTCAGCATCGTGGCTCTTCTGGCAGGTGTCTTCGCCGCAGCATTCTTCATCCCGGAGGGGGTATGGCAGCTGGTAGCGATCCTTTCCATTACGGCTGTATTTTTGATCCCTTGCTTCTACGCGTTGAAACTGGAGATCAGCGTGGGCGCGTACAAGTGCAAGAAATGCGGCCATGAGGTCGTGCCCACCTATTCTCAGGCATTGAACGCCATGCACATGGGCACCACCCGTTACCTGATGTGCCCTGCGTGCGGAAGACGCAGATGGTGCAAAAAAGTCTTGAAAAAGAGTTAAAGCGCAACAGCACTCATGCTTTATGGGTGCTGTTTTATGTTCTTGACAGAACGGAAAAAGCGTGGTATACTAAAAATGAGAAAAATTGCGGAGGAAGCACAGCATGAAAAACAGATCGCCCTATGAAGCTTATCGCACGGGACAATGGTCCTTATTGGGAATCGTTGCGGTAACAGCCATCAACATCGTTTTGGCGGTGTTTTCCGTTTCGTTGTACTTCCCCTTCTCTGCGTGCATTCCCAGAGAGATGATTTTGTGGGGGCAAAAGGCGGGAGGTAGCTGGATTCCCGTCACCGTAGCCTTCGGAGCGGCGTTTTTCTTCTGCTATCTGGCCTGCGAGCTGTTGGCTTTGCGCCAGGAAAAGCTCCCTGCCTTCCGCTTGGCCTTTGTGCTATACGCCCTTGACAGCGGTGTGTATTTGGCCTTTGCGTTGCCGGAGATTACCCAGAACGGCTTTGGCATCATGTCTATCACGGAGGTTCTCCTTCGCTGGTTTGCCTTGGCTGCTCTGTACCGTGCAGACAGCGTGTGGAACGACCCCGGCAGAAAGACCCCCTCCTTCCGGACCGAACAGCCTGTAAAAAAAGAAAAGCCCCGCCCCGAGCCCGAAGAGGACGACGAGGACGAGGGCATTCAATGGTGATTTTCGGGCTTTTTTTCGCAAAATCAGCGTGTCCGTCCGCTTTGCGGACTGCCAAAGATGATAAGGATGACTTAAAAATCAGAAAGGAACGAAACCATGAAACGAATGACTATTTTGCTCCTTGCGGCCATGCTTTTGCTGGTTTCCTGCGGAGATGCTGAGGTAACTCCCGCGGAAAGCTCTATGGAAAGCGCGGCAGAAAGCACTGCGGAAAGCAGTACAGAATCCGAAGTCAACAATGACACAGACATGACCCCTCCCGCCTTTGTAAACGCCAGCAAAGGTGTTCTCCCCGGCGTGTCCCACGAGGCAGGCGAGGAGATCGATCTGCTGGCAGGCATTGAGGTCATGGATAACCGTACCGCCACGGAAGAGCTGGTAATCTCTATCTCCGACGACGGCGGCTACGACCCTGCCGTTCCCGGCGTATACACCGTGACCGTTTCCGTTTGCGACAGCGCTGGCAACGAGACCACGGCCACCATGGAGGTCACCGTGCGGAAGGTCTACGAGAAGATCACCCTGACCTTGGGCAACGAGGTTACCTACAAGGTCAACGACACCTCCGCGTTGGTATACACCTCCTCCGGCACCTCCTTCCGTACCGCGGACGTGATCCAGGTGATGGACAAGGAGTTCTTCCTTACGGAATACGATGCGCACAAGGCAGAGCATACCAACAACGGCACCGTGCCCTTCTTCCCCAACGGCGTCATTGCCATCGTGGATGAAAACGACCTCATCGTGCAGGTACGCATTGCCTGCGGCGACACCGTACAGATCAACAGCGACGGCTCCGTGAAGACCTCCGGCCTCAGCTGGACCAACGCTTTGGATGCCACCTCCGGCGGCGGTATGTTCAAAGGACTTGCCGCAGAGCTGGACAGCATTATCCCCAACGGCGGCAAGCTTCTCTTCGTGGGCAACCCCGGCAGCTACACCTGCCGCACCTTCCTGATCCAATCCCTCTTCTCCTCTCAGTACGTCAGCGGCGCGCTGGACTTGAGCGGGCAAGACATTCATCCCATCGGCGGCACGCTGGTGCTGGAATAAAGGTAGCTTTTTATGAAAAAATGGTTTTTGATCGTTTTAGCAGCCTCCCTGCTGTTGGTTTCCTGCGGGGAAGCCGAGACAACCGTTTCCCGGCCCTCTGCGGAAAGCTCTGAGGAAGCCGCAGTGAGCACCGAGCCGGATACCGAGCCGCCTACTCTGCGTATTACCAAGAATAACCGTGAGGTCACCATCAAGAAGGGAGCTGAGTTTGATTTGAAGCAAGGCGTTTCCGCCACCGACAACGTGGACGGCAAGATCACCGATAAGATCGAGATCAACAAGAACGGCTTTGACCCCAACGTCCCCGGCGAATACACCGTGGGCTATTTTGTCACCGATGCCGCAGGCAACTCCGCCGAGCCCGTGTTCCGCAAGATTACCGTTGTGGAGACCGATGCCATGGCGGCACCTCCCCTGTGGGAGCAGGTGATCGAAGGGGAAAAGAAGAACCCCGCCAAGCCCGCTTTGTTCGGCGGCGCGTGGTATTACAAGGTGGTTTCCTCCAAGGACAAGTGGGTGGGCATTGAGGCCACCGTCACCCTGCCCGAGGTGGACATCAACCGCTACAACGGTACTTACGACGACAGCTACGCCGCAGACCCGGGCGTAAAGAATCTGGATAACCCCTCCGTTTACCTCGGCGGTCACGCACAGACGGAATCCGACGTGGGACTTTCCTTCTCCCGTGCATTGGTGGACGTGAAGTCCTCCACTCTCAGCACCGGCTGTATCGCCTTCCGTCCCTTCTGGAGATATATCACCGACAAGGATCAGGACGTGGGCGGCTACGATGCTCACGGCGGTGAATACGCCGTTTCCGCCAACGGAAACAACTGCATCGCCAACTATCACTGGAAGTACACCGAGTATTACTATCTCCCCGGTGATCAGCTGCGTATCATCGTATTCTCCCCCGAGCCCGGTAAGATGCAGCTGCAGATCGAGGTGCTGGCAGTCTCTACCCTGCCCTCCTCCGTCGCCATTCGTGAGCAGTACGGCTGGAACGATCCCGCGGATTTCTTGAGCCCCATCTTCACCTCTCCCGGACAGGGCACGGGGATGGATGCGGAGTTTAAGAGAGTATGCGCCATTGACCAGTCCGGCAACGAGGGCGGCACCGCCATCGAAACCACAACCCTGGTTTCCAATGTGATCTGGCACGAGACCTATCTCTACCGCGTCATCGACGGCACCCTGTACCGCGTTCCCATGAGCGAGGACAGAAGAGCTTCCATCGGTGCGCCCTACGCAGATCGCTACACCGTCACCCACGAGGGGGTTGATTCCTCCAAGGGCGGCGAGGTGGTCACCATCCACCCGGGGTATAAGGATTAAAGGATACGGGGCGTTATCCAAAGAAACTTCATTGCCGAAAGCTGTCGCTTTCGGGGGGGAAATGAAAAACGTTTGACGAAGGAGGTTATTGCAATAAAAAAAGTGCTGGGCATAATGTTGGTGTTCATTTGTCTGTTGGGACTTTCGGGTTGCGATCCGAAAATGAATCAGCTATCCAAAGCTGAGGCTTCCACCGTGGTGAAAATCGAATTGGTTGATTACAAGAATGATCATCCCGAGCTTCTCACCATCAGCGGTGAGGAAAAGCCCCGCTTCGATTACGGCAAGACAACCTTGATCGCAACGCTGGACGAATCTCGTTTCGGTGCTCTTATAGAAGAAGTTACGGAGATGTACTACACCGACTATGGAACCGCTTTAAATGAGCCTATGGGAAAAACGTTGGTATTCCATCTAAACAATGGCAGTATGATCGTTTGGTTTGGTTGTGTCTATACAAACGAAAATAACAAAACCTTCTACTACGGGGATTGTTATGTGTTTGCCCAAAACGGCGAGTTCATTCGATATATCGGAGACGTGGGTTACAATTTCCCCGATACGGTAGAATCTAAATATTTTCAAAGCGCTCCATAGATGAAACGGCACTCGCTTTTGCGGTGCCGTTTTTCAATAGGAACCTCATCCCCCACTACGAGAGGCAGCTAAGAAAGCAGACGAAACCTATTTCGTCTCGCAGCGGGCCTCCTTCCCCAAAGGGGAAGGC
>JAFYNA010000040.1 GCA_017549925.1 Clostridia bacterium
AGCGCTGTCGCTCCACGGGGTTCAAGCGATGCTCTGTGGAAAAATACGCCGCCAAGGCGGCAGCGTATTCCGAAAGATCGTATTTTTCGTCCCTTTGGGCCAGGTACAAGGCGTACCATTCCCCGCCGATGCCCGCCTCTGCGGGAAGGGACGCTTCTGCAAACTGTTGCAGATCCTCCCCCATCAAAAGAGACACCAGCTCCCCCTCTTTCTCGGCGGCGGAGACGGAGATCCCCAAAAGCAACCCCAAGGCAAGAAGGGCGATCAAGAACCGCTTACAGCTTTTCATGCTTCAAACGCTTCCGCAGAGGAAGCACGGCAATCAGAGACGCCAAGCCTAAACCAACCCACAAAAGCATGGAACGGTCGCCGGTATCGGCACTGTCACTGCTGACAGCTACGGCACAAACGGGAGGCACCAGAGTCACGCCTTCCTTCTCCGCACTGATCACACAGTATCCCGCACCGTCAAAGGTCAAGGTCACCTTTCCCTCTTCGTCGGTGACGTAGGAGGTTTCCTTTCCGTCGATCAGAATGGAAGCCCCTGCCAAGGGAAGGGAGACGGGATTCCAATCCGCGTCATACCCCAAGGTATACAGGGTGAGGGTCAATTTGCCGTCGGAAACGGCGGTATGTTCTTTATCAAAATAGCAGTAAGTATCCGTAAAGCCTTCCGTATCGGTATATACAAAGGCGTGAACGGAATCCCCCTTCTCGATGGGATCGGAAAGGCTCAAGGGAGAGGCGTTGTTCAGATAATACCCAAAGGCACCGCCGTTCTCACAGCCCCACAGCTTGGTCATGGAAAGACCGTATTCCGTCTGCTCTGCGTTGTAACCCTTTTGCCCCTCGGAATACTTTTGGATGTGGGCACACACCAAAGCATCGTGGATGGTAAAAACGCCGTCGCCATCGGTATCCGTGACGGTGATCTCCTCATGGGTGAGGACAAGCACACCCTTCTCGTCTGCCAGAGTTACGTATACGTATACGCTTTCCTGCTCGCTTTCCTCCTCTGCCAAGGCGGCAACGGAAAAGCATCCTACGCCAAGGCACAAAAAAAGCAAGCAGATCAAAAACCGTTTGCTCATACTTTGCTGACTCCATTATCATTCTTTCATCTAAAAGTATAGCATCTTCCCCTTTCTTTGTCAACGGCGTTTCGTCAAAATACTGCAACAAATATACCGATGTTTTTGCGATTTTTTTTACACATAAGAAAAAGATGATGGATAAAAAATATTTTTGTCATGGACGCAGTATCCGGCCTTTTTTGCCTTGGACACGGGCAGAAGGATGTCTGCTTGCGCATTTTTTCGACAAAATTCGACAATTTGTCGGTTTTTGCCGTCGAAGACCCGGGAATATAGGGGAAGAAGCGCCGTTATTGCTTCACTATGTCGATTATTAGTATACGAAAGTTGCCGTTTTGCGGGTATTTTTTGCGGTCAAAATATTGAATTTTTCATTTAAAAATGGTAAAATATACCCATCAACAAATCTTATCTTGAAGGAGAAACATACAGGTCATGGAAAAAGTCAGAGTATTGATCGCGGAAGGCAACGACGAGTTGCGAACGCAATGCACCCAGATCCTACGGCGCCAGGGGATCAACGTTATCGGGGAAGCGGCGGACGGGCAGGATGCGCTGTTGAAGATCACACGGTTAAAGCCGGGAGTGGTGATCTCCGATATGCATTTGGGGAAGATCGACGGCGTTGGGCTGATTCGGGAAGCAAAGCTTCAAATGGGAGACGGCTACCCTGCCTTCATTATGATCTCTTCCTTTCACAATCCCAGCGTTTTTGAGGAATGCGTGGAGGCGGGCGCGGCGTACTGTATGCTGACTCCTCTGGATTACGGCACCCTGGGCGACCGTATCCGCCGCATCGGCGAGAAGGGCAAGCCCCGCGTGGGAAATATGCCCCTGCGAGATGACGGAGACCTGGAGGCGCAGGTCACCAAGATCATTCATCAGATCGGCGTTCCCGCACATATCAAGGGCTATCAGTATCTTCGCAGTGCCATCATTATGGTGGTCAAGAACAACGAGGTCATCAATTCCGTTACCAAGGTTCTTTATCCCTCTGTTGCCAAGCATTACGGCACTACCTCCTCCCGCGTGGAGCGTGCCATTCGCCATGCCATCGAGGTGGCTTGGGATCGGGGCGATCTGGACGTGCTGAACAGCTTTTTCGGTTACACCGTCCAAAATTCCCGCGGGAAGCCTACCAACTCGGAATTCATCGCCATGATCGCAGACAACCTCCGTTTGAAGAACAAAGCCGTGGCTACCGTTTGATACTTGGGGCGCTGCTCCCGTCCCCATTCAAGAAACTTTTGCTTTATAGAATTATTTTAGAGGAATGGCCGCATATTTGCGGCTTTTCTCTTACCCGAAATATGCCATAACGGGATATTTTTATCATACCAAACTGATATACTATTGTCAAGAGGTATTCTGAAAAAGCAGGAGGATTTTTATGCGGTTGAAGCAATTACGCACAGCGCGCGGCGTTTCCCAGGTGCGGCTTGCCATGGAGCTTTCCGTTTCTCAGCATACCATCAGCCGTTATGAGACCGGAGAGCGGGAGGCAGACTACGCTATGCTTATCCGTATCGCAGACTATTTTGACGTTTCGATAGATTACCTTTTGGAACGGACCGATAACCCTGCTTTCAATCGATAAAACAAACAGGACTTGTTCCCCATCTTGGGAGCAAGTCCTTGTTTTTATTCGTAAATAGATTGAAGGTTCAGCACGTGGCGCTTGATCCTGGCGTAATCCAAGGCGGTAACCGCATCCCCTGTAATCAACGCGGCGTAATAGGCCTCGCGGGTAAGGCGATAGGTGCCCATGACGTACCGTTTCACCATGGCGTAATCCAAGGCAGTCACTTTTCCGTCGCCGTCGAGATCTCCCTTGACCGCAACGGTGTAGGTCTTGTCTCCACAGATCACGGTGTAGCCGGTGCAAACGGTGTCATCCGCCGTCA
>JAFYNA010000041.1 GCA_017549925.1 Clostridia bacterium
GGCATGGGAGATTTTTCGGGGAAGTACACCTTGTCCAGATCGGTGATGATGCGCTTCTTCACCGTGGTGGGAACGCCCTCCCTGCCCGGGGTAAAGGAAGCAAGGGTGCCATCCTCGTTGTAAGTAACGTCATAGAGCGAGGGCACGTAGAAGCCCTCCAGCTGAGAAGCTCTGTAAAGCAGCTCCTCCTTGGAGGTGCCCTCCTTCTTGCAGGTGCGGATCAGCTCCGCCAGCTCACAAAGGGCTTCCTCCCCTTCTCCGATGGAGAAGATGTCCACAAAATCTGCCAGAGGCTCGGGGTTGTAGGAGCAGGGGCCGCCCGCCACGATCAGGGGCATCTCCCCCGTTCTGTCCCCCGCGTACATGGGCAGACCCGCAAGGCGGATCATATTCAGCACGTTGGTGTAGCAAAGCTCATACTGCAAGGTGAACAGCAAAGCATCAAAGTCACACAGAGGTGCGCCGGTCTCTAAGGCATAAAGAGGCAGGCCGTGCTGTCTCAGCTGAGATTCCATATCCGGCCAGGGGGCGTAGGAACGCTGGCAGTATACCCCGTCCATTTGGTTGAGGGCACCGATGAGGATGCGCATCCCCAAGTTGGACATACCGATCTCGTAGGTGTCGGGGAAGCAGAAGCACAAATTCAGATCCACGGTGGCGGGATCCTTGTACTCGCTGTTCAGCTCGCCGCCTACGTATCTGCCGGGCTTCTCTACGTTGTTTAACAGTTTTGCATATTTTTCCGTATTCATGTATATCTCCTTCGGGGAGGAAACGCTTAAGAGGCTCTGCCTCTTAAGAAGCTCCGCCAAGGGGGATGATCCCCCTTGGATCCCTGCAACTTTAAAAATATTTAAATGATCTTCCGAAAACGCCGGTTTTCGGCATGGAAAGTTCTTTGAAGATTCTTAAGCGGCGCCCCTTAAGCCTTTAATACGTCCTTCAAATACTGACCGGTGTAGCTTTCCTTGCAGGCCACGATCTCCTCTGGGGTTCCGCAGGCCACCAGGGTACCGCCGCCGTCGCCGCCCTCGGGACCCATGTCGATGAGGTAATCCGCGGTTTTGATGAGATCCAAATTATGCTCAATGACCACCACGGTATTGCCCGCATCCACCAAACGGCGCAGAACGGCGCGGAGCTGATCCACGTCGTAGGAATGAAGACCCGTGGTAGGCTCGTCCAGCACGTAAAGGGTTCTTCCCGTGGACACACGGGACAGCTCTGTGGCAAGCTTGACACGCTGTGCCTCGCCGCCGGACAGGGTGTTGGAGGGTTGACCGATCTTGATATAGCCAAGCCCCACGTCCTGCAGGGTCTTCAGCTTCCGCTGGATACCGCGGTAAACGGAGAAGAACTCCACCCCTTCGTCCACGGTCATTTCCAAAACGTCGTAGATGGTCTTGCCCTTATATTTCACCTCCAGCGTCTCGCGGTTGTACCGCTTGCCCTTACACACGTCGCAGGTGACGTACACGTCGGGGAGGAAGTGCATTTCGATGAGGTTGGTACCGTCGCCTCCGCAGGCCTCGCATCGACCGCCCTTTACGTTGAAGGAGAAGCGGCCGTCCTTATAGCCTCTTGCCTTGGCCTCGGGGGTAGCAGCAAACACGGCACGGATCTCCCCGAACATTCCCGTATAGGTGGCGGGATTGGAGCGGGGGGTGCGCCCGATGGGAGACTGGTCGATCTGGATCACCTTGTCGATATGCTCGGTGCCCAGAACCTTCTCGTGCTTCCCGGGGATCAGGGAAAGTCTGCCCAGCGTTCTCGCCAGAGAGCGGTACAATATAGCGTTCACCAAGGAGGATTTGCCCGAGCCGGAAACGCCGGTGACACAGGTAAAGGTGCCCAAGGGGAACTCCACGGTGAGGTTTTTCAGATTGTTTTCGGCAGCTCCCACCACGGTGATGGTCTTGCCGTTGCCCTTACTGCGTACCGTGGGCACGTCGATCTTCCGCTTGCCCGTAAGGTACTGCCCGGTAAGGGAGTCCGGGCAATCGCCGATGTCCTCCGGCTTGCCCGCGTAGATGATCTCGCCGCCGTGGATACCCGCGCGGGGCCCCACGTCCACCAGGAAGTCCGCACTGCGCATGGTCTCCTCGTCATGCTCCACCACGATCACGGTGTTACCCAGATCGCGAAGCTTCTTCAAGGTGCGGATCAGCTTATCGTTGTCCCGCTGGTGGAGTCCGATGCTGGGCTCATCCAGAATATACAGCACACCCATCAAGGAGGAGCCGATCTGGGTAGCCAAGCGGATACGCTGTGCCTCGCCGCCGGAGAGAGAGCCGGATTTTCTGCCCAAGGTCAGATATTCCAAGCCCACGCTGTTCAAGAAGCCCAGCCTTGCGTTGATCTCCTTGCGGATCTCCGCGGCGATCTGGGTCTCGCTGGAGGAAAGGGAGAGTCCCTGCACAAAATCCAAGGCCTTCCCCACGGAAAGCTGACAAAGGTCGTGGATGTTCATCCCTCCCACCGTCACCGCCAAGGGCTCGGGGCGCAACCGCTTCCCTTTGCAGGAGGGACAGGGCACGTTGTCCATAAAGGTCTCGTAATATTCCCGCACCTCAAAGGAGGTGTTGGTATCGTATCTTCGCTTGATCAAATTCACGATGCCGTCAAACTTGGGCTCGCCCACGTTGCGGCGCTTCCCCCCGTTGCCGTACATCAGCACGTCCAACGCCTCGGCGGAATACTTCTCGATGGGGGTGTGGATGTTAAAGCCGTATCTCTCACCGATGACCTCGATGATCTGCCCGTAATAGCTGTCCCCCTCCACGGATTTGAACCCGTTGCAGGCGATGGCGCCGCCGTAAAGGGACAGAGAACGGTCGGGGATCAGCTTCTCCACCGTCAGCACGAAATTTTCTCCCAAGCCGTTGCAGGCCTCGCAAGCCCCTGCGGGGTTGTTGAAGGAGAACATACGGGGCTCAAGCTCCCCGATGGAAATGCCGTGGGTCTTACAAGCGTAGTTTTGGGAGAACAGGATCTCCTCCGGCTCCTCCCCAACGGTGACCACCAGCACCAAGCCCTCGGAAAGCTTGGCGGCGTTCTCTACGCTGTCTGCCAAGCGGGAGCGGATCTCCTCCTTCAGCACCAATCTGTCCACCACGATCTCGATGGTGTGCTTGAGGTTTTTATCCAGGTCGATGCGTTCGCTGAGGTCGTAGAGACTGCCGTCCACTCTGGCGCGGACGTAGCCGCTCTTACGGGCATCCTCCAGCACCTTGTCGTGCATACCCTTCTTTTCCGTGACCACCGGGGAAAGCACCATAAAGCGAGTCCCCATGGGAAGCTCCAGAATACGGTCCACGATCTCGTCCACGGACTGCTGCTTGATCACTTCCCCGCAGATGGGGCAATGGGGCACGCCCACGCGGGCGTACAGCAGACGCAGGTAGTCGTAGATCTCCGTCACCGTTCCCACAGTGGAGCGGGGGTTCTTGGAGGTGGTCTTCTGGTCGATGGAAATGGCAGGAGACAAGCCGTCGATGCTGTCTACGTCGGGCTTGTCCAGCTGTCCCAAAAACATTCTTGCGTAAGAGGACAGAGACTGCACAAAGCGACGGTGGCCCTCGGCGTAGATGGTGTCGAAGGCCAGGCTGGATTTGCCCGAGCCGGAAAGCCCTGTGAACACCACCAACTTCTCCCGGGGGATGGAAAGGTCAATATTCTTTAAGTTGTGTACGCGTGCCCCGCGTACGATCAATTCTGCAGATGCCATGTGGTCCTTTCTTCTCAGAACCTTTCTTTTCGAAGAAAGGTTCTGAAACTCCAAAGAAACTTAATGCCGAAAACTGTCGTTTTCGGGAAGGTATTTCTTTATTTTCCCTCACAATACGGGATTCCAAAGGGGCGGCGCCCCTTAAGCGTTACTCCTTCTCGCCGAGAATACGCCGTATCCTGTCACGGAGAGCGGCGGCGGTCTCGAAGTCCAGCTCCTTGGCGGCGCGCTTCATCTCCAGGGTGAGCATTTCCACCAAGCTGTTCCGCTGTGCCTTGGTCATCTTGCCGGTGGCGGCAGGCTCTGTCTTGGTGGTGACGGCGATGGGTGCGCGGATCTCCTTGACGATGGTCTTGGGAACGATGCCGTTGGCCTTGTTGAAGGCGTCCTGCACCTCTCTGCGGCGGCGGGTCTCGGTAATGGCGGCGTGCATGGAGCGGGTCTCCTTATCGGCGTAGAGGATGACCTTACCCTCTGCGTTATGGGCGGCACGACCGATGGTCTGGATCAGGGAGGTCTCGCTACGCAGGAAGCCCTCCTTGTCCGCATCCAGAATGGCCACCAAAGATACCTCCGGCAGGTCAAGTCCTTCGCGGAGCAGGTTGATGCCCACCAGCACGTCGAACTCTCCCTCGCGAAGCCCGCGCAAGATGTCGATACGCTCCATGGTGTCGATGTCGTAGTGCATATACTTGGTGCGGATATCGTTGCGGACGAAATAATCCGTAAGATCCTCCGCCATCTTTTTGGTAAGGGTGGTGACCAGCACACGCTCCCCCTTTGCGGCGCGGAGACGGATCTCTCCCGCCAGATCGTCGATCTGACCCTTGGTGGGGCGCACCTCGATCTGAGGATCCAAAAGCCCCGTGGGGCGGATGATCTGCTCTGCGATCTGAGTAGAAAGATTCTTTTCGTATTCCCCGGGGGTGGCGGAGAAGTAGATGGTCTGCCCTCTCAAGGTGTCGAACTCCTCAAACACCAAGGGACGGTTATCAAAGGCGGAGGGCAGGCGGAAGCCGTAATCCACCAGATTTTTCTTGCGGGAATAATCGCCCCCGGACATTCCCCGCACCTGGGGGATGGTCACGTGGGACTCGTCCACCAAGAACAAAAAGTCCTTAGGGAAGAAATCAAACAGGGTGAAGGGTCTGCTTCCCGGTTCTCTGCCGGACAGCACCCGGGAATAGTTCTCTACGCCGTTGCAGAAGCCGATCTCCCGCAGCTGCTCCACGTCGAACAGCACGCGCTCCCTGATACGCTGAGCCTCCACGAATTTCTCCTGCTTTTCGAAGAATTCGATCCGCTCCGTCAGCTCTGCAAGAATTTCTTTGATGGCCTGCTCTCTGCGCTCCTCGCCGGTGACGTAGTGGGAAGCGGGATACACCGCGATGTGGGAAAGCTTTGCTGTGGTCTCCCCCGTGGTCACGTCGATGACGGAAAGGCGGTCGATCTCATCCCCAAAGAATTCCACCCGCACCGCATCGGTGTTGGTGTTGGCGGGAAAGATCTCCAGAACGTCCCCACGGGCGCGGAAGTTGCCACGCTGGAAATCCAAGTCACTGCGGGTGTACTGCATGGCCACCAAGCGGCGGATCACGTCCTCGCGGGAGATGAACAGCCCCGGACGCAGGGAGAGAAGCTGGCTTTTGTACTCCTCGGGGTCACCCAAGGAATAGATGCAGGACACGGAGGCCACCACGATCACGTCCCGCCGCTCCAAAAGGGCACTGGTGGCGGAATGGCGCAGCTTGTCGATCTCGTCGTTGACGGCGCTGTCCTTTTCGATATAAATATCCTTGCCGGGGACGTAGGCCTCGGGCTGGTAGTAGTCGTAATAGGATACGAAGAACTCCACCGCGTTGTTGGGGAAGAACTCCCGAAACTCCGAGCAGAGCTGGGCGGCAAGGGTCTTGTTGTGGGCAAGCACCAAGGTGGGCTTGTTCACTTCCTTGATGATGTTGGCCATGGTGAAGGTCTTGCCCGAGCCGGTAACGCCCAGAAGGGTCTGATCCCTGTCTCCGCGGCGGATACCTTCCACCAATTTGGCAATGGCCTCCGGCTGGTCACCCATGGGCTGATAATCGGATACCAATTCAAAACGATCCACTTTGCCGTCCTCCTTTTTCCGTAAATTTCGTTAAGTGAGTTATTATATCATATTTTTTCCAAAAATGGAAGAGGTATTGAGGAATTTGTAAAAAAAAGAACCGCCTTCCCCCGCAAAAAACGGGAGAAGGCAGGTATGCTCTCTTATTCAAACACGAAGTAGGTCATCACCGTTTCCAAACCGGGGGCGGCAGTCTCGTAGGTGCCCTCGGGAGCGGTGAGGGTGATCATGTACGCCACGCCGTAGCGGACGCAGATGATCTGCTCGAAATCATAGGTCACGTCGGAAAGCTTGATGGAATACTTGCTTCTTGCGGCGATGTTGCCTGCAAGCTCGGTCTCTTCCTTTTCCTTCTCCATCACCAGCTTGTCGCCGTAGAGATCCTCTAAGTCGGCCTTATGCTTATCCCAGAAGTTGCCTGCGGACATGGTGGAATCCTCCATGGTGAAGGCCTGCACGGAAATGCTGGCGTATGCCAGAGTGCCGCTCTTGCCCACGTTGGTCTTGATGGAGATCATGCCGTCGTTGCGGTCAATGACCCAAGTGTTGGGATAGCAGAAATTGAAGTCGGTGGCATCGTTTTCCGCACGGAGACAGCCCTCGGGCAGGGTGGTATCCTCCGGCTGAGAATTACAGGATGCACACAGTACGGTGCAGAGACACAAAAGCAGGATCAAAAGTGTTCTTTTCATTTTAATCATCTTCTCCTTTTACGATGGTGTAGACCGTGGATTTTCCGCAGACGATCTTCTTGTAGCCGTCGGGGATCTCGATCTCAAAAACAGCGGTATACTCCCCCTTGGTTTGGGCAAGGGCACCCTGCTTGCCGCCGCGGAAGGTAAGCTCAAACTCACCCTTCTCGTTGGGCGCACCGATGACGCGGTACAGATATTCTCCGGGAATCTCCGTCTTAACCTTTAAGGTGAGAACGCCGTCGGCATATTGGGTCTCGGTGACCTCGATATCATCGTATTCGATTTCGTAGGAAGCGTGGTAGATCAAAAGGTAGGATGCCATGACCACGGAAGCAGTCAAAAGCAACGCCATGACGATCAGAATGGGAAGTCTCTTCATAGGGGGGGACTCCTTTGCTGTATGGGTGAATTATTTCTCTTTATTATACTCCCCTTTTTTAGAAAAAGCAAGGTCTATTCCGAGAAAAATGTCTCTTTTTTATCCCCTACAATATGTGGATAAGTTGTGGGTAGATGTGTACAACATATAGAGTTGTTCACAGCTGGTTGAAGGGGTTGTCCACAATTTCCAAATCATCGGAACATACGTTCTTTTGTGGAATAGAACGCTTGTTCGAAGTGTGGTTGTGCCTCCAAAAACCACAAAAAACGGCCGAAAAAAAGTTATCCACCAAAAACATCCTCTACTACTACAACTACTACTTTCATGTACCTATTAAGAAAGGATTCGTGGTAGGGTACGCACGCGCGCGCACGCGAGGGAGGGAGCGATGCAACAGACCGATACGCAGTGTCGGTTAGTCGCTACACAAAACGCCACCTTTGCGGTGTCGTTTTGGAATCTTGGGTGCGAATTGCATACGCGAGGAGAGAAACTGTTGGAAAAACGTGGGATTTTCTTCGAATTTTTGTGAATTGACAAACCCTTGGTTCTGTGTTATACTATCCCGATGAAAAAAGTGAAAGGAACTTTTTATGAGAAAATTCTTCCAAAAAGCAAGAGTCTTTGCGGCGCTTCTGACCGCCGTGACCTTGGCAGGCACCTTTTGCGGTGTGTTATCCCCTGCCATGACGGTAAACGGCGACACCAAGATCTTCCCCGTGGATTCCGTCAACGGTACCCGCTGGGCGGATACCATGTGCGTATATAAGGACAGACCTACCACCCAGCAGAACGAATGGGGCTGGAACGTGGTTGTCAGTGCCGAGGGCGTTGTGACCCAAAAGATCGACGGCGGCGACATCAAGGGCAAGAACCTTGCTGTTCCCGAGGGCGGCTTTGTGCTGTCCGGCACTGGAGATATCGGCAAGGAAATGTTTGCCAACATCGAGGTGGGTGACCACGCCTTCTTTGACGAATACGGAATGCGCGTCCTCACCGCCAAGGGCGAGGTGAATCCCTTCTATACCCAGGAGATCTCCTTCACCCATTACAACTCCGTGAGATACTCAAACTATCTGGTGGTGTATAACAAGGGCGGCACCCGCACCGGCACCAACGGCTACGGCTTTGAGGCGGTGGTGAACGCTGAGGGCTACGTGGTTTCCGCAGGGGGCAACGACAATTTGGTTCCCGAGGGAGGCTTTGTCATCTCTGCCATCGAGCCCGCAGACAAGAACCTGTTGCAGATCTACTGCATTCCCGGCGCAAAATGCGTCATCAGCGGAAAGACCATTCAGGTCACCTACGATGAGACCATGGTGGGCTCCACCGTGGCAGGCGAGATCACCCTTTTGAAGGAGGAGCTGGCGACTGCAAAGGAACAGCTCCGTCTCATTGATTACGCAGGGCTGGAAAAGAGCATCAACGCCCTGGATCCCTCCGCCGTCACTACTCTGGCACAGCGTGACGCCATGCTGAAGGAGATCGATTCCCTGCGGATCGCCATGATCGAATCCCGCGACGTAGAGGTCCGCGCCGTTTGGTACGTGCCCTTGGAGCGAAACGAGGAGGACATCTACGAGGTGGTTGCGGAGATGCAACGCCTTGGCATCAACCAGCTGAATTTGGGAGTGATCGACAGCGGAAAGAGCATTGTGAAGGTTTCCGACGAGCATCCCTTCACCACCGATTCCCGCGTGCGACGTTTGGATATTCTGGGCACTTACGTAAAGGCCTGCAAGGAATACGGGCTGGAGATCGTGGTGTCCGTGCCCACCTTCTACGGCTGTGGCTCCGAAAAAAATCCCCACTGGATCGCCAGCTCCAACAATCCCTCCGACACGTCGGAGAAGTTTGCCTCCCCCGCCAACGAGGAGTTTGTGGAGGCCATGATGGAATATTTGGAATACATCGTTCGCCACTATGACATCGACGGTATTCAGTACGACTATATCCGCTACCCCTATTTTGACGGCAAAACCGATTACGGCTACGACGAGGCCTCCAGAAAGCTGTTTGCCCAGGAGACCGGGCTGGACGAATCCGTGGTGGACGAGATCGCTACCCAGCTCCGCTCCCATCCCAACTGGAATGATTGGATCGATTTTAAGGTAAATCTGATCCACAAGAGAGTACAGCAGTTCACAGAGATGATCCGTTCCTACCGCCCCGACATTTATATTTCCGCCGCGGTAGCCAACGACACCGGAAAAGAGCTTTACTGTCAGGACAGCTCCGTTTGGATGGCCAACGGCTGGGTGGACGGCATTTACCCCATGTCCTACGCCGAGGGTATCATGGGCTCTGCCACCAAGAAGTTCTCCGGCTATCTCACCGACAGCACCTTCCTGATCATGGGCAACGGTGCGTACCTCTCCTTGACCTTTGACGAGATGTTCTTGCAGACCAACCAGACCGCTGTTTACGGCGGCGACGGTATCGGCTACTTTGAGTGGGGCGCATACGTGGATCACGGCTATGCCAAGCAGTTTGCCGAGACGGTGTTCAAGACCCCCGCGCTGTCCTTCACTCAGAAGGAATCCGAGAGCATCGAGGCTCTCAAGAGCATGGCCAAGGAGCGCTTGGAGCTGTGGGGCGCCAAGGATTACGGCGATCTGTTTGAAAAAGACCTGGAGACCATTTATAACGGTATGAAAAAATATGCCGACGACCCCTATCTGCTCCAGGATATTGAGTTAGCCTTGCGCATCGAGAAGTTCTCCAAGGAATCCTACAAGGGCGGGGATTATCTGATTCCCCTTGACAAGGAGGATACCTCCTCTTCCCCCGAAGAAAGCGTTACGGAGTCTCAGGAGACCTCTGATCTCGTTTCCGAGCCTACTCCCGCAGAGGGTGGCTCCTTCCCCTGGTGGATCCTGCTTTGCGGTCTGGCCGTGGTTGCCGCCGCTGTGGCTGTGATCTTTATGTTCAGAAAGAAATAAGGATACGTTAAGGGACGCTTTTTGGGGGATTGATCCCCTGAAGCGTCCCTTAAAAACCCCGAAAAGCATTGCCGAAACGCATTTTGCGTTTCGGTGTTTTTTTTGAACAAAAAACCGAAAGCGGCAGCTTTCGGCGATGCTTTTGGGGGATTGAAAGGGGGGCTTTTATCAAAAAGTCCCCCTTTTATATTCGTTCTTAATCAGCAAATTTTAGAGAACAGCTCGTTCAGCCAATCGCCGTCGAACATCTCGATCTCGCCGCGGTCGCAGGCGGTAGCCAGATTGGGGTCGATGGGAAGCTTTGCGGTGGCGGGAATGCCAAAGCGCTCTGCGGTCTCCTCCACCTTGCTTTCGCCGTAGGGATAATGCTTTTCCTTACAGTTGGGGCAGAGGAAGTAGGAGAAGTTCTCCACCAAGCCCAGAACGGGCACGTTCATCATCTTGGCCATCTTCACAGCCTTCTCCACGATCATGGAGACCAGCTCCTGGGGAGAGGTAACGATGACAATGCCGTCAAGGGGAATGGACTGGAACACGGTGAGGGGAACGTCGCCGGTTCCGGGAGGCATATCGATGAACATGATGTCCACCTGATCCCAGATCACGTCGGTCCAGAACTGCTTGACACAGCCTGCAATGACGGGGCCGCGCCAAACCACGGGGTCGGATTCGTTCTCCAGCAGCAGGTTCACGGACATGGTGGCGATACCGGTCTTGGTCTGCACGGGATAGATGCCCGCCTCGGAGGCGGTGGCTTTTTCGGTGATGCCAAAGGCCTTGGGTACGGAAGGGCCTGTGATGTCGGCATCCAAAACGGCGGTGGAGAAGCCGGCACGGTTTGCCAGCACGGCAAGCATGGAGGTGACGGAGGATTTGCCTACGCCGCCCTTGCCGCTGACCACGCCGATGACTTTTTTGATCTTGGAAAGCTCGTGGGGCTTTGCCAGCAGGCTCTCCGCTTTGCGCTCACCGCAGTTGGCGCTGCAGGTGGAGCAATCGTGGGTGCATTCGGACATGATTGCGTTTCCTTTCTATGAAGAAACGGAGAAAGAAAACTTTTTGAAAAAAGTTTTCCTTCACCTTTCAAAAACTTTTCCCTCCAAAACGCATATTTATGCGTTTTGAAATAGGGTTTTCTTGGAGGCTTGGAACCTTCTTTTTTCCGAAAAGAAGGTTCCAAAATCGCTCTCTTAAATATTTTTAAGATTCTCAATCGCGGCGCGGAGCTTCTCGCACTTGGCGGTGAAGGTCTCGATCTTGCTTCTCTCGGCGTCAACCAGCTTAGCGGGTGCCTTTGCCACGAACTCTGCGTTCTCCAGCTTCTTGGTGGCGCGCAGGATCTCGTTCTCGGCGGAGGCAAGCTCCTTGGTCAAACGAGCCATTTCCTCTTCCTTGTCGATCATATCGGCGATGGGAATGAGGATCTCGCAGGCATCGGTGATGACGCGAACACAACCGTTGTCCTCTGCCTTCTCGGCAACGATCTCCACGCCGGAGGCGGAAGCCAGGCGGGTGAAGAAGGCATCTTTTCCTGCGAAGGTAGCGGCATCTGCGGTAACGATGTAGAGATGCGCCTTACGGGAGTTGGGCACGTTCATCTCACTGCGGATGTTACGGATGGCGCGGATGGCGTCGATAACCTTCGCCATAGCGGCCTCCTCTGCGGGGAAGTTCAATTCGTCGGTGTAAGCGGGGTAATCCGCGATCATGATGGACTCGCCGTTGTGGGGCAGGGTCTGCCAGATCTCCTCGGTGATGAAGGGCATAAAGGGGTGCAGCAGCTTCATCACGCCGGAAAGAACGTAGACCAGAACGCTCTGCGCATCCTTGTTGGTCTTGGTGCCCTTGTCGTTCAAGCGGGATTTTACCAGCTCGATATACCAGTCGCAGAAGATATCCCAAATAAAGTCGTACAGCTTAGAGAGGGCGATACCCAGCTCGTAGCGGTCAAGGTTATCACGAACCTCCTTGGTGAGGGCGTTGAAGCGGGAAAGGATCCACTTGTCCTCGTCGGGCAGAGATGCGAAATCGGGAGCCTCTGCGGTGCAATCCTCGTCCAGGTTCATCAGCACGAAGCGAGCGGCGTTCCAGATCTTGTTGGCAAAGTTACGGGAAGCCTCGAAGCGCTCGTCGGAAACACGCATATCGTTTCCGGGGCTGTTGCCGTTGACCAGCGTGAAGCGGAGAGCGTCACAGCCGTATTTCTTGATGATCTCCAGAGGATCGATACCGTTGCCCAGTGACTTGGACATCTTTCTGCCCAGGGCGTCACGCACCAGACCGTGCACGTACACGTCGGTGAAGGGCTTCTTGCCGGTATGCTCCAAGCCGGAGAAGATCATACGGGATACCCAGAAGGTGATGATATCGTAACCGGTCACAAGGGTGGTAGTGGGATAGAAGGTAGCCAGATCCTCCGTCTCCTCGGGCCAGCCGAGGGTAGAGAAAGGCCACAGAGCGGAGGAGAACCAGGTGTCCAGAGTGTCGGGATCCTGGCGCATTGCCTTGCCGCACTTGGGGCAGACTGCCTCTTTTTCCTTGGTAACCACCAGCTCGCCGCAATCGTCGCAATAGAAGGCGGGAATGCGGTGACCCCACCAAAGCTGACGGGAGATACACCAGTCGCGGATGTTCTCCATCCAATGGAGGTAGTTCTTGGAGAAGCGGTCGGGAATGAACTTCAGTTCGCCGCTCTTAACGACGTCGATGGCGGGGGCTGCCAGCTCCTCCATCTTAACGAACCACTGGAGAGATACTCTGGGCTCGATGGTGGTGCCGCAACGGTAGCAGGTGCCTACGTTGTGGGCGTGATCCTCTACCTTTACCAGATAGCCCTGTGCTTCCAGATCCTTCACCATGGCCTTTCTTGCCTCGAAGCGATCCATCCCTGCGTATGCGGGGTACTCCTCGGTGATCTTGGCGTCGTCGGTCATGACGTTGATCACGGGGAGGTTGTGGCGCAAGCCTACCTCAAAGTCGTTGGGGTCGTGGGCGGGGGTGATCTTTACCACGCCGGTACCGAAATCCATCTCTACGTAGTCGTCTGCAACCACGGGGATCTCTCGGCCCACCAAGGGCAGGATCACGGTCTTGCCTACCAGGTGGGCGTAACGCTCGTCCTTGGGGTTGACTGCCACGGCGGTATCGCCCAGCAAAGTCTCGGGACGGGTGGTAGCCAGATAGATATACTCATCGCTGTCCTTGACGGGATAGCGGAGATGCCAGAAGTGGCCTGCCTGATCCTCGTATTCTACCTCCGCATCGGAGATGGAGGTGAGGCAGTGGGGGCACCAGTTGATGATACGGTTGCCGCGGTAGATCAGACCCTTGTCGTACAGGTTGACAAACACGTCCTGTACCGCCTTGGAGCAACCCTCGTCCAGGGTAAAGCGCTGTCTGCTCCAATCGCAGGAGGTACCGATCTTCTTCAGCTGCTCGGTAATTCTGCCGCCGTAAACACGGTTCCACTCCCAAGCACGCTCTAAGAAGCCGTCTCTGCCCAAGTCCTCCTTGGTGACGCCCTCCTTGCGCATTGCCTCTACGATCTTAGCCTCGGTGGCGATGGAGGCGTGGTCGGTGCCGGGCACCCACAGGGTGTTGTAGCCGCACATTCTCTTGTAGCGCACCAGAATATCCTGCAGGGTATTATCCAATGCGTGACCCATGTGGAGCTGACCGGTGATGTTGGGAGGGGGCATTACGATGGTGAACGCCTCCGCACCGGGCTTGGCGGGCTTGAAGTAGCCCTTGCCGCTCCATTCGGTATAAAGCCGATCCTCAAACTCGGCAGGGTTGTAGGTTTTTTCCAGTTGTCTTGCCATATTTATCGTTCCTCTTTTGTATAAAGGTTCTTTATCAAGCTTACATTTTGTTCATTACCAAGCCGGTCTTCAGCTTGGGATAGAAGTAGGTGCTCTTCTGGGGCATTTTGTCCCCCGCCTCTGCCACGGCGCGGATCTCCTCCACGGAGGTGGCGTTCAGCAGGAAGGCGGCGGTGGATTCCCCGCTGCGGACGGATTCCACAGCTTCCTTTTCGTCACGGGTGTAGCGCAGATTGATCTGCTTGGCCATGTTCTCACGGTCGATGCCCAGCACGCCCTCCAGAAGCAGGGTGTGAAGCACGGTAACGTCCAGATCGGCGTAGGCGGCGGATCTGCCCTCTACGAAGAGTGCGTCAGCCTGCTCGTTGCCCACCAGCAGGGTAAAGCCCTCTCCTCCGGTGTAAAGCCCGAAGGCGTGCTTGTCCTTGCAGGTGTCCAGCACCTCCTTGGCACTCGTCACGTCGGGGTACTCGGTAGCGGTGAAATAGGTGCTTGCCTTGGCGAGGAAGTCTGCCTTATCCACGGGCAGGTCACGGATGAGGCGGTGGGTGGGAAGCACCACCAAGCCGTCGTCCTCCAAGTCCACCAGGGTCATCAGGATGCTGTCTGCCTCCCAGCCGTTGGGGTTGCCGCCGGCCGCCAGATGGTTCTTGAAGTTTAAAGCGGTCTCGTAGCGGTGGTGACCGTCTGCGATGAACAGCTGCTTATCCGCAAAGGCGTTTACCAAGCGGGTGACGGTTGATTCCTCGGAGATCTTCCGCAGGGTGTGGGTGACCCCTTCCCCGTCGGTGAATTCCGCCAGCACGGGCAGAGCCTCGGAGGTCTTGACGATCTCGCGGACGGTGCCCTCCTTATCCCGGTACAAGGAGTACACGGAGGAGAAGTTGCACCCGGTGGCGCACATCAGGTTAAAGCGGTCGGTTTTTGCCTTGGACAAGGTCTCCTCATGGGGAAGCACCACTCGTTCCGCAAAGGGAACCAGCTCCACCAGGCACACCAAGCCGTCGAAGGAATAGGTCTTGCCCTCCACGGTAAAGGTCTCGCGGTAGAGATAGATACCGGGCTGTTCCTCCTTGGCAAGGATGCCCTCGGTGAGCCATTGGTTCAAAAGGTCGCCTGCGGCGTTGTAACGCTCCTCCCCACCCTTGGGAAGCTCCAAGCGGATGAGGTTGTGAGGGTTCTCGGCGCAAAGGGCGTTGTATTCCCCGTCACTGACAATGTCGTAAGGGGGGCAGACGCAGGTGGAAAGCTCCCCTGCCTTCTCGGTGTAGCGCATAGCGCGGATAGGTTTGATGGTAGCCATAGTATGTTTTTCCTTTTTATTCCTTTTGCAGTTTTGCGAAACTGCCCATAATGCGTTTTGTGGAGCCGCTGTCGAAGGCGATCTCATAGAGCATATCCCCGCCCATATTCTGTGCGGAGATCACTTCTCCCGCACCGAAGAAGGGGTGCTTGATCCGATCCCCGGGGGCAAAGACGCTCTGCCCGCCTGCGGGGGCTTTGGGAGGCGCGAAGGAGATGGTCTCCCGTTTGCTCTCCTCTCTGCTCATCTCCCTACGGGAGGGAGCGGTGCGGTAGGATTTCTCGCATTCCTCCTCGGGGATCTCCGAAAGGAAGCGGGAGGCTACCCGGATGTCCGTTCTGCCGTAAAGCATTCTGGACTCGCAATGGTAGAGGTAGAGTGCCTCCTTGGCGCGGGTGATGGCAACGTATGCCAGACGGCGTTCCTCTTCCTCGCCGCCCTCCATCAGGGCCTGCATACTGGGGAACAAGCCGTCCTCAAAGCCGATGAGGAACACCACGGGGAATTCCAGCCCCTTGGCGGAATGGATGGTCATCATGGTGACAGCATCCTGCCCTTCCTCCAAGGCATCCAGATCGGAAACCAAGGCCATCTCCTCCAGGAAGGAGGCAAGGGTGGGCTCCTCGGCGGTCTCCTCAAACATCTTGACGGTGGAGAGGAACTCCTTTACGTTTTGCTCTCTTTCGTGCTCGGTGTCGCCGTCCGCCATGGCTTCTTCCGCCAGGAAGCGGAGGTAGCCGGAGGATTGCAATACGTATTCCACGGTGGCGGTGAGGGAATGCACCTCGCCGAACTCCCGCATAGAGTCCAAAAGACGGGTAAATTCCTTTAATTTGCCTGCCGATTTCCCGAATTCCGGGTAGATGTCGGCATTCTTTGCCACCTCAAAAAGGCTCTTGCCCTCTCTGCCTGCCACGGTATCCAGCTTCAAAAGGGTGGTATCCCCGATGGCACGCTTGGGCACGTTGATGATACGGCGCAGACGAACGTTGTCCGCAGGGTTGTTCACCACGGAAAGGTAGGAGATCACGTCCTTGATCTCTCGCCGCTCGTTGAAGCGCAAGCCCCCGCAGATGCGGTAGGGAATGCGATGCTTCACGAAGGCCTGCTCCATGCTATTGGAAAGGGCGGTGAGACGGTACAGCACGGCGAAATCTCCGTACCGCCGCTTGCCTGCGTTTACCTGACCCCGGATCTCCCCGATGATGGCAAGAGCTTCCTCCCCTTGGGTCATGGGACGGTGGACGTGGATACACTCCCCTTCCCCCGACTTTGTCCAGAGGTTCTTGCCTTTTCTGCCCTTGTTGTGCTTGATCACGGCGTTGGCCGCGTTTAAGATATGCCCGGTGGAGCGGTAATTCTGCTCCAAACGGATGGTTTTTGCCTTGGGGAAGGTGCGGTCGAACTGCAAAATGTTCTCCACCGTTGCCCCGCGGAAGCTGTAAATGGACTGGTCGTCGTCACCCACCACGCATACGTTCTCCTTGCCGCCGCCCAGCATGGCAACCAAGCGGTTCTGGGAGGGGTTGGTGTCCTGGAACTCGTCCACCAGCACGTAGTCGAACTGGTTGCGGTACTGCTCCAGCACGGCGGGATACTCGGTGAACAGCCTCTCGGTGAGCATGATCAGATCGTCAAAATCCAAGGCACCGGATTGCTTCAGCTCCTGCTGATACTCGGTGTAAACCTCCGCCGCCTTGAGGATACGGGTATCCTTCCCTGCATCCAGCATCATCTCCTCGGGGGAACAGCTTCTCTCCTTGTAGCGGGAGATCAGCCCCATCACCGCCTTGGGGGAAAGCACCTTCTCGTCCATGTGACGGCGCTTCATCACCGAAGTGATCACCTTCTTCACGTCGTCGGTGTCGTAGATGGTAAAGTTGGAGGGATAGCCCAAAAGTTCGATATGTCTGCGCAAAATCCGCACGCAAACGGAATGGAAGGTTCCCGCCCAGATGTCACGGGCACGATCCCCCAGCAGGGTTTGGAGACGCTCCTTGAACTCCCCTGCCGCCTTGTTGGTAAAGGTGATGCACAAAACCCGCCAAGGACGGGCGGGCTCCACCGCCATCTGCTCCAAAACGGAGCGGATCCCCGCGCGGGAGCCGTTTTCCGCCTCCAGCATTTGGGAGTAAAGCTGTTCCGCATCCATGGGAAGTTCCTCATCCTGCCAGGCGTTGCCGAAGAGGATGATGTTGCCGATGCGGTTGACCAGCACGGTGGTCTTTCCCGACCCCGCGCCCGCCAGCACCAGCAAAGGGCCCTTCACGGTTGCCACTGCCTCCTGCTGGGGCGGGTTGAGAAAGCCGTAATATTTGGCGAACAGGTCGCGTTTTTTTTGGTTAAAACGGGCTGCAAAATCCGTCACGGCGGTTCTCTCCTTTCCCACATGGGTATACCAATGGCATTCTAAAATATCATTCCTCACATTATATACCATCCGAAGGAAAAAATCAATCCTTTTTTTCACGAAAACATTGCAATCCTGCCACTGATATGATAAAATGTAACCAAAATCAACGGAAAGGAACACGCTTTTGTGAAAACACTTCGATTGCTCGCCCTTTGCTTGGCGATCCTTACCCTTCTGCCCCTTGCGGTGTCCGCATACGGCACGGAGGATCAGACCCTTTTGATCACCCACATCAACACCTCCCCCTCCACGGAGGGCTCCGCCATCATTCTCTCCGGCTCTTCCGCGAAGAAGCTGGGCGAAAAGGGCACCTTCGCCTGGTGGACGGTTTTGATCTTCGATTGGGACGCGGATGCCTCCTGCTTTGTTTTGAAGGAGAGCAACACCAGTTCCAACAACGTGGATAAATCCCAGATGGAGATCCCGGAGAACGGCTTTGCCTACTGCATCTGCATCGGAAACGATTACTCTTCCTCCGGCGGTATCAACTATATCACCGACCGCATCAAGAAGAGCAACGAGTATGCCCGCTCTCTGAAGGTAGGCGACAAGGCCTATCTCTACGGCACCAACCTTTCCGCCGGCAGCATCAAGACC
>JAFYNA010000042.1 GCA_017549925.1 Clostridia bacterium
GGTGTAGGTGTTCTCGTGGTCATAGCTTGCCGCCATGGGCATTAAGGTTGCAAAGGTGGGGGCCAGCAACGCCAGAACCAGCAGGGAGATGAAAGTTTTCTTCATGGATGATTTCCTCTCTTTCTTTACTTGGGGACAGTATACTTTATTTTGGAGCAAATGTCAATAAGAGGCGGATTTTTCCCCGAGTTGCACAGAAATGACGGGGTATAAATATACACTTTATACAATAGCGCGGGAAGAGAAAACAAAAGTTTTTTTGAAAAAATGTGCGCTACCTATTGAAATTTTCAAAAAAAAGATTATAATATTTCTGTGATATGGAAAATGCGGATAGTTCGGCATTTTATGAACGTTATCAACCGCCCGTTTCTGCGGGCTATAGAAGGGAAGAACCTATTTTATGGAACAAAAAGAGAGAAGAGTTGGCACGATTTCCCGCGGAATTCGTTGCCCCATCATCCGTCAGGGAGATGACCTTGCTGCCATCGTTTCCGAGAGTGTGCTTGCCGCCGCCGAGAGTGAAGGCTTTGCTCTTCGCGACCGTGACGTTATTGCTGTAACCGAGTCTGTGGTTGCACGCGCACAGGGCAACTACGCACACGTAGATGCTATTGCCGCCGACGTTCGCGCAAAGCTGGGCGGAGAAACCGTGGGCGTCTTGTTCCCCATTCTTTCCCGTAACCGTTTCGCCATCTGCTTGAGAGGCATCGCCAAGGGCGCAAAGAAGATCGTCCTGATGCTCAGCTACCCCTCCGACGAGGTGGGCAACGAGCTGGTTAGCCTGGACAAGCTGGACGAGGCAGGGGTGAACCCCTATTCTGACGTTCTGACTCTGGAGAAGTATCGTGAGCTGTTCGGCGTGAACAAGCACGAGTTCACCGGCGTAGATTACGTGGAGTATTACGGCAATCTGATCCGTGAGAGCGGTGCCGAGGTGGAGATCATCTTCGCCAACCGTCCTCAGGCAATCCTGCCTTACGCGGATCATATCCTTACCTGCGATATTCACACCCGTGCACGTACCAAGCGTATTCTGAAAGCGGCAGGCGCTAAGGTCGTTTGCGGCTTGGACGATATCCTTACCGCTCCCGTTGATGGTAGCGGCTGTAACGAGCGTTACGGTCTGTTGGGCTCCAACAAGTCCACCGAGGACACCGTAAAGCTGTTCCCCAGAGAATGCACCGACCTTGTGTTGGACATTCAGGCGAGAATTTTGGAGGCAACCGGCAAGCACGTAGAGGTTATGGTCTACGGCGACGGCGCGTTCAAGGATCCCAAGGGTAAGATCTGGGAGCTGGCTGACCCGGTGGTTTCTCCCGCCTTCACCGACGGCCTCATCGGCACTCCCAACGAGCTGAAGCTGAAGTATCTGGCAGATAACGATTACAAGGATCTTTCCGGCGAGGAACTGAAGAAGGCTATTTCCGACAGCATTCGCTCCAAGCAGAACGATCTGGTGGGTAACATGGCTTCTCAGGGTACTACCCCCCGTCAGTTGACCGACCTCATCGGCTCTCTCTGCGACTTGACCAGCGGTAGCGGCGATAAGGGCACTCCCGTGGTCTTGGTGCAGGGTTATTTCGATAACTATACCAACTAAAAAGTGATATAAAGAAAGAACAGAACCTTCATCGGCTCTGTTCTTTTTGTTTGTAGGCTTTTTACTCTGCCGAACTCTCTGAAACGGAGAAAATAACAATTTTTGCTCTGTTGACTCTACCAATGGTTTCGTGTATAATGAGGGCAACAAGGTCCGGAACTTGATTTTTCTTGAGAGGAATGATAAAGCAGATGCAAATGCAAATCTTTTTGGGGGAGCGGCTTACCGCTTTGCGCCGTGAAAAGGGCGTTACGCAGGAAGAGGTAGGCGAGGCTCTTGGCGTTTCCGGCAAAACCGTATCTAAATGGGAAAACGGGTCCTCTGCGCCCGCCTTGGAATTGCTGGCGGAATTGGCGCGCTATTACAACGTATCCGCGGATATGCTTCTGGGTTTGGAAGAAAAGCCTTCCGGGCGCTTGGAAGAGCAGATTGCTCGTCTGTTTGCCGGATTGGATCGCAAAGAGGCCGCAATGCAGGCCTTTCAATTGGTTCGTACGATATTGCCCGCCGGGTTTGAGGCGTTTTGCGAAGATCCCAAAGAGGAGAAGCCTGCTGTTCCCGCCGCAGACAACGAGAGGCACTGTCTCCATCGGGTGGCTTCCCCGGAGATCTACCAATACAGCGTGGCCTCGGAGGAAATGAACCTTGCGGTGATGCTTTTGAGGAACCGTGCGGATTTTGGCTGGATGCAGGACAGCTCCTGCGCCGGGAAGATTACAGCACTGTTTGCCTTCCTTAGCGATACGGACGTTCTTTCGGTTTGCCGCTTCATACACTCGGATGTCTGTACACAGCATTTCACTGCGGATTTTGTGGCGGCGCATACGGGCATCGGGCAGGACAAGGTAAAAACTATTTTGGATGCTTCCGTGGGCTTTGAACTGTGCCGTAAAATCAAAGCACAGCTTGCGGAGGGGGAGACGTTTATCTACGAAACCGACGGAAGCGGCAAGCTTCTTGCTATTATATCTCTGGCGTATCAGCATGCCTGTGATGACAGTCGCGGATACGCATATCACTACAACAGCAGAATGACGTTAATGACAGGGGAGGATATGAAATGAGCTTTTCTCAAAACGTCAAGAGGCTTCGCACTGAACGAAACCTGACCCAAGAGCAGCTTGCAGAGGCTTTGGGCGTTTCGGCGCAGGCGGTTTCCAAGTGGGAAACCAGCGAGACCTATCCCGACGGATCTTTGTTAGTTCCCTTGGCGCAACGGTTAGGGGTTTCCCTGGACGAGTTGTTTGAAAACCGACTTGTATCCATGAGGGATCTCTCCCTTCGCATTGCCGAGTTGTTGAAGTCCGCTTCCGGGGAGGAGAAATTTTCCTTGATACGCGATCTTTGCTGGCAGGTGGAGAAGGGATTGTTTAACCGTTTGATGCCCATTGATATGACTTACGATCCCAAAGAGGCGGAGAACAAGGAGAACTCCTCCTATATACTGGATGACCACGGATTTACCTTGGTGTCCAATAGTGACACGCCGTTTTTTGCGGTATTTCCCCAAACAAAGGAGGGCTACAAAGGCTGTGTAAGCGAACAAGATCGTTTGCGGGATATTTTTGAAGCGCTTGCCTATCCCAAGGTTTTAGAGGCGGTGTCGTACTTGTTTGGGCATGATTGCGGATACGTGTTCGAAGCCGCAGTTTTGGCAAAGGCGTGCGATATTTCCGAGGAGGAGACGCTGGAGGTCATGGAGAGACTTTGCACGCTGGGAATGGTGTACCCGAGGGGGCTGTTCGTCAACGGAAAAGAACGCGTTCTCTTTAAAAATACTCCCAGCCACAAGCTGTTGGCGCTTTTCATCCTTGGCAGAGAGTTCTGCTACAACGGTCACTACGTTCTTCAAACTCACCAACGGAATGCGCCGTTTTTCAAACAGTCCTAAACAAAAAAGGCGCTATGAGCTGTTGCTTGTGGCATAAACAAAGAACAGAACCTTCATCGGCTCTGTTCTTTTTTGTTTTTACAAATACGGCTCAAAGAACTCTCCCACCTCTTTGAGGTAGCGTTCCCGATCCGCGGGGAAGCAAAGGCCGTGCCCTGCGCCGGGGATGATCACCAGCCGTTTGGGGGCGTTGCAGGCGTCATAGTTCTCCTTGCTCATTTCCGCAGGGACAAAATTATCCGCATCACCGTGGATAAAGATCACGGGGAGGGTACTTTTCTTCATGGAGTCCACGGCGGAGCGTTCGTTCGGGTCAAACCCGCCGAAGATTTTTGCTCCCAGCCGTGCAAAGGGATAGAGCAGGTCCGCAGGGAGCTTCATATCCCGGATCACCTTCTTGATGATGGCTTCCGAGGAAGTATAGCCGCAATCCGCCAGCACGCCCACCACGTTTTTCGGCAGATCGTAGCCTGCGGCGGTAAGCACCGTGGCGGCACCCATGGAAATGCCCGTGAGGATGATCCGCGCCCCGGGGTCGATCTCCCGAACAATGAAATTTGCCCAAGTCTGACAATCTCTGCTTTCGTTGACCCCGAAGGTGATCACGTTGCCCTCGCTGTTCCCTGCACTGCGGTGATCCACCAGCAAAGCGTTTCGCCCCAAGGCAAAGCAACGGAAGATGCCGCCGCTGAGATCCCGCACGGAATTGCCCTTGTAGCCGTGCATCAAAAGCTCAATGGGTGCGCCGGGGGCGTATTCAAAATACCGTCCCCGCAGGGTCAGCCCGTCAAAGGAGGTAACGGAAACCTCCTTGCAGGGAAGCTCACTTGCTCTTTGGATCCAGTCCGCCATCTCCTCCTTGTAGGGGGCAAAAATATCGCCGTAGGGGAGAGCTTTGAGACTGCCGCCCTTGCGCCGTCCGGAGGGATAGTAAAAAATACGGAAAAAGCAAACGTACGCGGTGATGAGTGCTGCCAAAAGCAGAAAAATTACCGTGCCAAGGACGATCCAAAGGACTGTCATAGAAAACCTCGCTGTGAAAAAATACCTTCTTCTTTTATTTTATCACCTTGCCGCTTTTTTTGCAACCGATTTTATTCAAAAATTTTTCATTATTTGTTGATTTTTGAGAGATTTTTTGGTATAATAAAGCGATTTTTACGGATCGGAGACTTGCATGAATATCGAAGTCAACTACAAAAACAAGAAAAAGTACAAGCCTAAGTATCCCATTCGCCAGCCTTGGTTTTTGACCTGGCTGATCCGCTTCCTTTCCGGCATTCTGCTGATCGGAAAGCCCCATCGCATTGAAAAGGTGAACGTTGAGGGGCTCAAGCCGCCTTACATTCTCCTTTCCAACCACATGTATTTCATCGATTTTGAGCTGGCGGCCAAGGCGACCTATCCCCACCGTCTGCACAACGTGGTGAGCATCGACGGATTTTACCGCCGTCCCTTCCTGCTGGAGCTGATCGGGGCCATCTGCACCCGAAAGTTCACCATGGATCTCCATTTGGTGCGCTCCATCCGCAAGGTGACCAAGCGGGGTGACGTGCTTTGTATGTATCCCGAGGCGCGGTATTCCCCCTGCGGCGTGACCTCTTACATTCCCGATGCCATCGGCCGCTTGGTGAAGCAGAACGGCGTTCCCGTGGTGACCATCGTTCACCATGGCAACTATCTGCACACCCCCTTCTGGAATTACCGCAAAAAGCGTAAGGTGCCGCTCCACACCGTAATGACCACTCTGCTCACCGCAGAGCAGGTGAAGGAGATGTCTCCCGAGGCCATCACTGCCGCCATCCGTGAGGGATTGCAGTACGACGAGTATCAGTACCAAAAGGATAACGGCATTTTGATTACAGAGCCCTTCCGTGCGGAGGGAATGCACAAGATCCTTTACCAGTGCCCCCACTGCAAGACAGAGTCTCAGATGGGCTCCCGAGGCGCAGAGCTGTTCTGCAAGCATTGCGGAAAGCGCTGGACACTGAAGGAGGATGGTTCTCTTGCCGCAAACCAAGGCGAGACGGAGTTTACCCGGGTTCCCGATTGGTTCGCTTGGGAGCGGAAGCAGGTGGAGGAGCAGATCAACGCCGGCACCTATTCCTTTGAGGATGAAGTAGAGGTGTACTCCCTGCCCAGATGCTGGAAATTTGAGACCTTGGGCAAGGCAAAGCTGTCCCACACCCCCGAGGAGGGCTTCGTGCTGACGGGAGAATACAACGGCGCGGAGTACCGCATCCAGCGCACCCCCATTCAGACCAACAGCCTGCACATCGAATACGATTACTGCTACATCAAGCCCTTCGATTGCGTGGATATTTCCACGGAGAACGATTCCTTCTATTGCTACCCCAAAAAGGAAAACGTGGTGACCAAGCTTGCCTTCGCCACCGAAATTCTGTACTTACAGCAGGAAGCCAAGCTTCTGGAAGCCAGAAACGGGAAAGAAGCTACCCCGTAACGAAAAACCGCAGAATCCCTTTTTCGGGAGTCTGCGGTTCTTTGATGGTTATTGCAGTATTGTGTAGCCGTTCACACCGGCGGCGGTGACCTCTTCCAGTCCGCGGAGATACCAGATCCCTTCTGCCAGGTTGGCTTCCTCCGTGCGGATGATCAAATTCAAGACGTAGATGCTTCCGTCTTCGTTTTTTGTGTAATCCAGGTCGTAATACGCGGTTCTCTCCATGTATCGGATGCCGTCTCCCCATTTTCCGGTGGTGGTTTGGGCGTTTTCATGGGCGGAGGCTACCGTTTCGGCGGGAACACCGAATTTCTCGTGGAACTTGCAGACCAGTGCCAGCATGGTATCCACGGAAGTGCTTTTTTCGTCCGCGGTACGGAGAAGAATAACGCCTTCCTCGTGAGGTTCCGTTGCTACTTGGGCGAAAAGGAAGGCTTTCTTTTCTTCCTCGGTCATCAGATCCTCGTCCAAGGACAGCTCCATCAGCTTGATCTTTCCGTAATCCGCGCGGTGATAAAGATGCTCCAGCAACGCGGGCATCAGGTCGGGATCCTTCAGCTTGATAGCCACGGAGGTATCGCTGACAGAGTAGCAATTATCGCGGTTTCTGTAAACGTTTTCCACTTTGGTTACGCAGGAAGGATCGATGCCCAAGGCTTGGCAGGCTTCCTTGGCGATCTGATCTCCCAACTCTTCCGTCATCTTCCCGCCTTTGCATTGGAATACCGCTATGGTGGGGCGGTAAGCCGCCATTTCCGCATACATCTCGCTGACCTCGGGGGTGAAAGCCTCCGGTGCAAACGATTCGGATGTGAGAGCAGAGTCCTCTGCTCTGCACCCCCAAAGGAACAACGCGGAAATCGCTAAAAGCAGATATAGCTTTTTCATAGAAATACTCTCCTTGCTATCTTTCTTATGTATTGTACTTCATGTATCGGGCTTTGTCAAGAACTGATAAATAGAAATTGTTCCTGCCCGTTTGTATAGCTTGATCAAAAAGCACTGTGGAAAACATGAAAACCACAGTGCTTTTTGTTTTGTAAATATATTACACAAGAAAATATCAATCAATGGAAGTATCCAGCTCGAACCGCTTGATCTTACGCAAGGTGTTCTTGGGGAACTCGGTGCGGCGCACCTTCAGCTTGGCAATGCGCTTGTAGACCACTGCGGTACGGTTGTATTCGTCTACGTGAGCCTTCAAGAAGGCGGTGGGATCCTCCACGCCGTTCTTCTTACAGTATTCGGGGTCGGGGTAGATCTCCGCTACGATGGCATCGTGGGCTTCTCCCCGCTTGCTCTTTCCTTGGTAGACCACCACTTCCAGCACGCCGGGCAGGGCGATCAGCTCGTTTTCCATCTCCTCGGGGTACACGTTCTTGCCGTTAGAGAGGATGATGAGATTCTTCTTCCGCCCGGTGATGAACAGAATGCCCTCCTCGTTCAGCCTGCCGTAGTCTCCCGTGTGGAAGTAGCCCTCGCCGTCAATGGCCTCCGCCGTGGCGGCGGGATTTTTATAGTAGCCCAGCATTACGTTGGGACCTTTGACCAAAATCTCTCCCTCGCCGTTGGCATCGGGGTCCCGGATCTTCACGGTGTCCACGTCGATGACGTGACCCACGCTGTCGGGAACCACATGACGGGAGCGGTTCACTGCGATCAGAGGCGCGCACTCCGTAATGCCGTAGCCGTTGAGGGTGGAGATGCCCAACGCTTCAAAGAAGGCTAAGATCTCCCGATTGATGGGGGCGCCCCCGGAGATCACCGTTTTGATCTCCCCGCCAAAGGCCTCCCGCACAGAGGCGAACAGCTTTTTCCGCAGGTCGATCCCCATCTTGCGCAGGGCGTTGCTCACCTTGATCATGGAGAAGAGAAGCTTCTCCTTCTTCTGCTCCTTGGCGTTGGCCAAGATCTTACGGTAGAAGGTCTCGAGATACAAGGGCACCAAAACCAAATGCCCCGGCTTTTGCTCTTTCAATTCTCTTTGAATATGCCGCAGACCTGCGGAGATGTATACCTCGGAGCCGATGATGGTATGCCCTAAGAACATAACCGTGGAGCCGTAGGTGTGATGAGGTGGCAGAACACCCACCGTTTTCTCGGAATAATCAATATAGGGCAGAGCGGCGGTGATGTTGCTGATAATGGCCTCCTGGGTCAGAAGCACGCCTTTCCCTGCACCGGTGGTGCCGGAGGTGTAGACCAAAAGGGCGGGGGCGATAGGATCAATGGCGGGAAGTGTCACGGGATTGGCCTTCCCGTGGGAAAGCAACTCCTCCAAAGAGCCCTCGCCGCAGGCGTTCAGCCAAATGGGGGAATGCGCCAAGTCTGCACGGTCGAAAATAGTCTCTGCCGCCTCCTGGTTTTCTTTGTCGCAGAAGAGGAATTTTGCCTCTCCTTCTCCTGCGGTGTGGGCGAGATCCTCGGGCTTCCAGTCCTTGTCCAAAGGCATCAGCACGCCGCCTGCGGACAGAACTGCAAAATACACCAACGCCCAATGGTAGGAAAGCTTTCCTACCACGGCGCAATGCTTGCCTTGCACCCCCATGGAGGTCAACGCGGAGGCAAGGGCGGTGGCATCCCGATGCAGCTTCTCAAAGGAGACCTTTAAGATCTCCCTGTCGCTTGCCTTCTCTCTGTAAGAATAGGCGGTTTTATCTTTGTGGGTTTCACTTGCCCACGCTAAGACCTCGCGGACGGTGGTAAACTGCAAGCGGGGATGTAACTGATGGTTCTTCATGCTTCAAACCCCAGGAGCATACCGCCCCTCTCTGCGTAATAGGCGCAAAGTCCTCTGCAATCGGCAACCGTAACGGCGGCACCTGCAAAGCGTTCCTTAATGAGCATAGCCAACTGCTCCGCCGCAGAAGGGTTTCCGCAATGGGTGATCCGCGCCTTGCCGCCGCGGTAGCCTTTTTCCTCCAAAAGCTTGATCAACGCGCTGAGGGTACGGCTTTCTCCCCGCACCTTCTCCAACAGCTCCAGCGTACCGTGATCGCTGGCTCTGCCCACGGCGCGAATGCCCAGCACGCCTGCGGTTTTTGCCGCCAGCTTGCTGACTCTGCCGTTGTTGGCAAAGTTTTGCAGGGATTCCAAAGCGAACAACAGCTCGGTACGGTAGGACTTCAGATCGGCGGCGATCTGCTTTAAGGTGCGCCCCTCCAGGATCCATTCCCGCGCCTTCTCCGCCATCAAGGCGATCTCAGGCCCTGCGGAAAGGGAATCCACCAGCTCCACCTTGCGGTGGGGGAAGGCTTCCTCGTACTGCTGTTTGGCGATGCGGGCGGAGTTATAGGTGCCGGAAATGCCGCTGGTGATGGTGATGCACAAAATCTCCTCGCCGTCTCCGAAGGCGGCCAGCCAATCCTCGGGATTGGGGCAGGAGGTGGTGGATCTGCCGCGGTAATTGTAGAGATGCTCTGCCATGGCTTTTACGTCCAGGTCTGCATCATCGATGAATTGCTCCTCTTGGGTAACGATCTTCAAGGGAGCAAAGGAAAAGGGAATTCCCTCCATTTCCGTCAGGTCGGCGGAGGAGTCCAAAACGAGTTTGATCATAGGGAAACAAGTCCTTTCTGTTTCAGCACACTGTGTGCTGAATATTTTTTTGGAGCGGGTTACGCTCCGAAAATTTTAAGAGGTGCTGCAGGATTCACGGAAATGGTGGCTTCCGTTTGGGGGGGGGAGAACCCTGCAGCAAAAAAGGGGGGGAGAGGGCACACACTGTGCCACACTCGCGAGCATTATAGCACAGAGTGTGCTGTTTGTCAAGTAGGGGAGAGAAATTTCTTTTGGGGGGGCAAAAAACGCCCGAGATCGGCATCCCTGGCGTTGGTTCTTGCGTTTTATTGCCACCGAGAGATCACGCGGCGGTAGAAGTCTACTGCGGCGGGGAGGGTGTTCAGATCTACGTTTTCGTCCTCACCGTGAACGCTGGCTAACTGTTGCTTGTCGATACGGAAGGGCGCAAACCGCAGGCAATTGAGGGAAAGCCCGCCGAAGTAACGGCAGTCGCTGGCTCCGGTGGTTACGTAGGGCACGCTCCGCACCCCGGGGAAGATCTCCTCCACCGTCTGCTCAAGAAAGCGGAAGCCCTTTTCTCGGTGGTCGGTCAGCGGCGAACCTCCGCCGTCGGTGATTACCTGAGTCTCAATGTCATAGCTTGCCGCCAGACGGGTGATGGCTTCCAAGGAAGCATCCCGCCCTTGGTGATGGGAATACCGCATATTGCCCACCACAAAGGCCTCGCCGGGAAGCACGTTTGCGCCTGCAGAGCCGCCGCACATGGTGAAGGCGAGAGTGGTCTTCAGCATGGCTCCCGCCGTGGGAGAAACAGCAGGCATTACCTTCTTCATCAAGCCGCCGAACAGCCCCATATGCCCGCAGGCAAGCTTCATCACACCCTTCATGGTGGGGGCGAAGCGGCTCAGCATTTCCTTCACCGCAGGGGAGAGCTTGGCGGGGAAGATCTTCCCCTTCTCTGCCTCTGCCATGAATTTTCCCAGCCGTACCAAGGGGGTATCCTTTCCCGGTGCGGAGGCGTGACCTCCCGCAGAACGGGCGGTGAATTTCAAGTTCATAAAACCCTTTTCCCCCACGCCGATCATGGCGAACTCGCCGTCCGCCCCGCCGATGGGGTCATACAGGATCATGCCGCCTTCGTCCAAGATCAGATCGAAGGTGAGCCCCAAACTTTGCAGATGCTCAGCGATCCTCTTGCCGCCGTAGCCGTCGGTTTCCTCGGTGCAGGCGGAGACAAAATAAACGTCCTGCATGGGGGTGAACCCCTCCGCGATCAGCTCCTCCGCCGCTCTCAGCATGGCAAAAAGCCCGCCCTTGGTGTCCAGCGTGCCTCTGCCCCAAACCTTCCCTTCGGCAATGGTGCCGGAGAAGGGCGGGTATTTCCATGTACCCGTGGCTTCCACCACGTCGTGATGGTTCATCAGCAGAATGGGGAGGCGGTGCTCCTCACGACCTCTCCAGCGCAGAAGGATGCTGCCTTCAAAAAGAGACTCCTCCATAACAGAGAAAACTCCGGGGAATTCCTCCCGCAGGACGTGGCGGAAATGATCGAATTCCTCTCCGCCGTGTATACCCTGCACCGAGATCGTCTCGCAACCGATCATGCGGGCAAGCTGTTTTCCGTATAGGTCTTGGCGTTCCGTTTCCATAAGGGCGCTCCTTAGGTTTGATGGCTTTAGTATAGCACGGTTTTGGAAAAAAAGCAAGAGAAAAACGCTCCCTCAGCCAAAGCCAAGGGAGCGCGATTTTCATAAAACGGTTAATTAGTCAACCAGGGTCATACCAACGTATTCGCCGAAGTTCTTGTAACCGGTGATACCTGCGCCGAAGCAGATATACTTGTCGTTAGAACCGTCAGCGTCTTCGCTGATATCGATTTCCTCGGGGCAGCAGGTGAATGCGTAGCCGATCTTCACGCCGGTTTCAGCGGTGAAGGCTGCGCCGCCCTGCAGTGCGGACCACGGAATTCTCTGCTCGTAGTACTCCTTGTCGTAGCCGGAAACGCCGATTACGTACTGGAAGTCTGCGTTGGTGGTCAGAGCACCGAAGTGGTCTGCCTTGATGGGAGTGCCGTCGGGCTGAGCGGAGATGGACCACTCGGTACCCAGACCGGAGTTGTAAGCATCACCCCAGCCCCAAGACTCGCCGTCAGCGGGCTGATACTTGGGCATGCAGGGATCGCCCAGAACGATCGCGGACATCAGGTGACGACGATCGAAGATGTAGGGACGGTTTGCAGTGAAGTCGGTGTTGTCATAGGTTCTGGGGTTACCAACCATAACCTCTACGCAGGTGTAAAGGTAGTTCTCATCCCAGCTCAGGTATACAACGGTCTCGTAAACGTCCAGGCCTTCGCCGATAGCGCCGTTAGCCCAGTGGAAGTCAAGCTCGTCGTACTCGATGATGGTAGCGTACTCGCCATCCTCAACCTTACCGTCAACAACGGGAGCGGTGGTAGCCTTGCCGATCTCCAGCTCTTCGTAGGGGTTCTCTACGGGCTCTTCGGGCTCTTCCTCAGAAGACTCTGCGGGCTCTTCCTCAGAAGACTCTGCGGGCTCTTCCTCAGAAGACTCTGCGGGCGCTTCGGAAGACTCGGGAGCTTCCTCAGAAGACTCGGGAGCTGCAGAAGACTCGGTAGCGGGGGTAGAAGAAGCTGCGGGAGCGGAAGACTCGGTAGCCTCTTCAGTTGCGCAAGCGACCAAGGTAAACAGCATCATAACTGCCAAGGTCAGTGCAAGAAGTTTTTTCATCTTGTTTTCCTCCATGTTTTTTTGAGGATCGTATGCCAGAAACAAGAAAGCGGCATACATCCAATTTTTAGGTTATCCTATCATACCACGAAACCGTATTTTTTTCAATCGTCAAAGTGCAATAATGTTGCCATCTCTTTTCGTGCGTTTTGCCTAATTGTAATGCTTTGTTTACAATGCGGACAAAAACCCGACGGAAGAGCCTGTTCCGTCGGGTCTTTTCGGACATATTTAGAGATAACTGCGGATATCCACTGCCAGTTTTTCCTCCAGATTGATCAGCCGTTTGGCGATGTCCTTGGAGGGTTCGTCTGCCGCCTTGTACTGGTTGAGATAGCGGTTCAAGGATTTCACGCCCATGTTACAGCCGTCGGTGATCAGGTCTGCGACGGTGGCGTCGGTTTCCTCCAGCCCCAGCTTCATGCCGGTCTTCATTTTGGACATTCCCTTGGCGATAGGGTTGGGAGATTTTCCCTCGTCTCCGTACTGATCCAGCATGGACTGCAGCTCTGTGCCCAGCTTATCGTGCTGTGTGCGGCAGTCGGTGAGGATGGTTTTCAACCGTTGGGATCGCACCGCGCCCAGCACGTCCTGGATGGAGGAGATCCCCATTTGGATGCCCGCGTCGCATTCCCTCAGCAGGCGGATGGTGTCTTGCTCTACCATAAAAGTATCCTTTCTTTGTTTCTTTGTTCAAGAATAGGATACCCTGCCGCAGAGGGTTTTAATCATTCCGTTACGGTGATCTTGATGGTAATGGTCTTGCTTTCGCCGCCTTGGTTACGGAAGGTGATCTTGATCTCGTCCTCTCCCTTGTAGCCTCTCATTGCCAAATAGTTCAACGTGCCGTCTTGGTTCAGACGTACCGCACCGTAAATGGGCGTGGCGGCGAACTGCACCGTACAATCGGGAAGCGCACCGATCTCCATGTCCACACGCTTGCCGTTTTGCACGGTGAGGGTGTGATCGGTAAAGCCGTCAAGACTTACAGGCTCCTTGATGCGGGGGTCGTAATCCAAGGTTCCCTGCACGTAGGCCACGGTTGTTTCGTAGATCGTCTTGTGGTAGGGCGTTTCATCCCCGCGGTAGACCACGTAAGCGCCGGGAACAGGGCCTTGGTAGTAGGCGTTGATGGAGTTCATAAAGCCGTATTCGTATCCCGTGCCCAAGTATTCCAGATACATCTCCGTGGATTCCTTACTCTGCTTGTTGGGCTCGATCTCGATCTCAATGCCTACACCGTAAAGCTTTGCCAGCTCCGAAATGGTGTTAAGACGGGTGGGCTCGGTGGGGTTGAACATATAGTTGGGCTGCCAGCAGGTGATGTCAAAGCCGTAATAGTGGTTGTGCCAGATACCGTTGAGGTAAGAGTAATAGGGACACCACAGAGAGAGATAGCCAAGGCTGTGAATGTAGTCGTTGAAGGCGATAGCCGCTTCGATGTCGTGGGCAGGATCGGGGGCCCAGTGGTTGGGACGGAGGTTTTCCACCTGCCAATAGAAGCCCGCTAAATAGATGTTCTGGTAGTTCTTGGCGTTGAAGGCACTGACCGCTTCGTCCACCATCCATTTCAGACATTCGATATAATCCTGGGCGGTGGTGATGGTCTTGCCGTTAAAGGTGTCGCCGATGATGGGACAGTTGACGGAGATAAAGGCGGGGGACTTCACGGAAGTACCCTTTTCCTTGTTGATCCGTGCCACGGCGGCATCCATGGCGTCCATGTTCACACCGTCGCGGAATACCTCCGAGAGGAACCAGGAGTAGCCCTCGTTGCGGTTTGCGTACCAGCTGAGAGAGCCGCGGGTGGTAAAGCCGATGGAATCAAAGAGGGTCTTGTCGGCCTTGCCGTCTTCTCCCACGGTGGTGAGGTAGTGGTAGGCAGTCTCCTCGGTGATCACGTGGTAGCCCTCGCAGACCTCGCCGTAATCGTCGCCCACGCCTGCCCAGAGGATATCGCTGATGCCGAATTCCTCGGGATCGGGGTATTTTCCGTAGGGGTTGTCCTGCTGTTCCACGGCGGGAACGGCGCCTGCGGGGTTCTTGGTGCCGTAGACCTGGAACTCACCCATGTATACCGAGCTGGAAATGGAGTTATCCGGCACGGTGGGGAAGGTGATTCGCACGTATCTTGCTAAATATTTACCTGCAAAGTTGCAGTTGCGGGTATCGTTGACTCGCTGAGAAACGCCGTATTCCGGGTTATGCTCTGCAAAAACGGTAACCCAATCCGTGCCGTTTTCGCTGAGGCTGATGTAATATACCGGCGGGGTGGCCACGCCCCAGGTGTACTTATCCCAGAAAGAGACCACGCATTTATCCACTGCCATCACGGCGCCCAGATCCGCCACCACGTGGCGACCGGTTCCGCGGTAGAACTGGAAATAGGAGCTTCCGTGAAGCTCGCCGTCGTTGAGCAGATACAGCTTGTCTCTGCCGCTGTTGCTGTGCCCTACGAAGAAGGGATCGAAGTGCTGGATCTGATAATCCACCCCGGAGAGGGCGGCTAAGTTCTGATAGGTGTCGTAGTCCTTGTCGGAGGGGTTGGCAGAAACGGAGGAGGCACCGGTATTCAGGTTGTATTCATAGAAATCGCTGATGGTGTTGCGGTAGTCCACCGCCTCGCCCGCTACGATCTCCAAACGACCCTCGGGAGAATATTCGTAGGCCATGATCTCGTCCACCAGCAGAAGTCCGCTGCCGGAGAGGGTAAAGACTACCCGCAGGTAGTTGGCCTTCAATGCCTTGGGGAAGGCGAAATAATAAACGTACTTGGTGGTAGGCTCCAGGCCGTCGGGTGTATGGATCTTGCCCACGTCCACGAAGGTGGTGCCGTCGTCGGAGGCCTGCACCGTTACCGTAATGGGCAGGTAATAGCCGTAGTCCTTGGTCATGGCACAGCCCACAGACAGATCGTGAATGGAAAAATCCTTTTCCGTCAGATCAAAGGTGACTTTTACGGAGTCGGTTCCGCTCCAGCCTGCGTAGGTGTTGCTTCCGTATACCACGTCCATTTGGTTGCAGTCGGTGAGACGGCCGCCGTTGGCATCGGGATATTTGCTGTCGGTGGGACGGTTTACGGTATAGGGGAGATCCATAAACACATTGTTGGCTTTTTGGGTTCTGTCGATCTCATCGGTCATAAAGCCGTCGATCAACGCTACCTTTTCGCTGATGACAAAGGTATCTTCTTCGCTGCTTTCCTCGCTTACCTCGGGAGTGCTTTCGGCGGCGGAGCTTTCCTCCGGTGCGGTGGAGGGGACGGCAGGTGCCGCGGCACAGCCCCACAGAGCCAGCGCAAGACAGAGGGCGAGAAGACGAATCACGTGTTTTTTCATGCTGGTGTCCATTCCTTTCGTAGCAGGGTTGGCGGAGAAATTCACTTTTTTCTCCTGCTGTTTTATAAGTATATCACGCTTTTCTCGAAAAAGAAAGAGTTTTTGTTGACTTTTTGAACGAAATATGATATAAATATTAAGAAAATGTCGAGGATGCCCGCGGTGGGGGCGGCATCTGCGCGGAAATCCGTTTGCCCATAAGGCAGACTGCGAAACGAAACGGACAGAATTTATGAGCGTTACACTCAAGGAAGTGCAGACCCAAAAAGATCTGAAGAACTTTGTAGAATTTCCCAATCGCTTGTACAAAAAGAACCCTTGGTTCGTTCCCTTTTTGGGGGCGGACGAGCGGGAGACCTTTACCCCCGGGAAGAACCCCGCTTACGCCTTTTGCGAGACGAAGCTGTTCTTGGCCTACAAGGACGGCGTTCTTGCAGGCAGGATCGCGGGGCTGATCAACCATGCCTACAACAAGAAGTGGCAGCAGAATGCCATTCGTTTTACCCGCTTTGATTTTATCGACGATTATGCGGTTTCCGCCGCCTTGTTCACTGCCGTGGTGGCTTGGGGCAAGGAGCGGGGCTTCACCCGCATCATGGGGCCCATCGGCTTTACGGACATGGATCACGAGGGAATGCTGGTGGAGGGCTTCGAGGAATTCAATATGTCCATCACCTTCTATAACCATCCCTATTACTTGGATCACATGGAGAAGCTGGGCTTGGTGAAGGATATTGATTGGATCGAGTTCCGCATCAACGTGCCGGAGGAGCCGGACGCCCGTATCCGCAGGATCGCCTTGCATCAGGAGAAGAAGTACGGCTTGACCCGCGTGATTTACCACGACCGCAAGACGCTGTACAAGGATGCTTTTGAGGCCTTTGACCTTATCGACAAGGCTTTTTCCGTGCTGTACGGCACGGTGCCCTTGACCCCCGAGGTGATCAAGAACGTGATCGACAACTATATCCCGCTGGTCAAGCCGGAGTATATTTGCTCCGTGAAGGACGCGGAGGGGAAGATCGTGGGCTTTGGCGCATTGGTGCCTTCCATTGCCAAGGCATTGAAGAAAAGCGACGGCAAGCTGTTCCCCTTGGGGATCTTCCGTATGCTGAAGGCGTTGAAGGGGAAGAACGATACCCTGGAGATGTACTTCGTTGCCGTGGATCCCACTTATCAGATGAAGGGCGTTCCCGCTATCATCATTGATGCCTTGACCGAGACC
Source organism: Clostridia bacterium (assembly GCA_017549925.1). Classification (GTDB taxonomy): domain Bacteria; phylum Bacillota; class Clostridia; order Oscillospirales; family CAG-382; genus Coliplasma. The sequence continues at coordinate 16,794 of JAFYNA010000042.1, forward strand.
TTGATCGAGGGCGGTGTCAAGTATTGCGAGACAGGCCCTCAGCTGGAGACCAACGGCGCTGTCCACAGTATGTGGGGGCAGTTTGAGAAACGTCAGCACCGCCGCAGACGTTGCTATGCAAAGGAAATGTGAGTTTATTCGAGCCGTGCTGAACCGCGCGGCTCTTTTTTCGCCCTTGGGTTGAGAAAAACTGGCGCACGCCGTTGTTGCTTTTTTGGACTTGGAGTGGTACTCTTAAGAAAACGAAAGGAGAAGAACAGTATGCTGCATCTTTCAGAAAATTTAAGACTTTGCCGCTTAGAAAAAGACATGACCCAGGAGGAGTTGGCAGAGTGCTTAGGGGTAACGCCCCAAAGCGTTTCCAAGTGGGAGCGAGGGGAGACGTATCCGGACATCACGCTTTTGCCTGCCTTGGCAAACGTATTTGATACGGGGATTGATTTCTTGATGGGAATGGATAAAATTCGTGCCGCCAAAACCTTGTATGACATCCACGACCAAGCACACCGTGCCATGGGTGAAGAGGCTTTCACAACAGCAGAAAAGATCTATCGTGAGGCGTTGCTGATCTATCCCAACAAGCCCGAGATGCTTTTGGGATTGTCGTCTGCGCTGGCAATGCAGGGCGCGGCAGGGGAGGCGATCCCCCTTGCGGAAAAGGGAATTTCTCTTTCCGGCAACGAAAAGCAAAAAGCCACCATGCGTGCGGTGCTTTGCTTCTTGTATTTGCAAATCGGGGAACGGGAGCGGGCGTTGGATTTGGCTTCCTCTTTGCCCCATGTAAGAGAAAGCCGCGAAGAGGTTGTTCCAAAACTGCAGAAGCCGTTGCCCGAAGAGGCATTGGCGAAGGAACTACGACTTTTGATTTTAGGCGCGTAACGCTCCCTTGTAAGGCGAGCCCATTCGAATACCCGTCGCTTGCAAAAAGGCGGAAATGGGTGTATACTGTTACCGTCGGCCGACCAAATGTTTTTTTGGAGGAAAACCATGAATTTAAAAATAGGGACTCAAATCAAAAAGCTTCGTCTTGCGCGTGGGATGACCCAGGAGGCGGTGGCGGAGTATGTGGGTGTTTCGTATCAAGCGGTGAGCAAGTGGGAAACCGGTGTAACGCTGCCGGATATTGCACTACTGCCCGCCTTGGCGACTTTGTTCGGCGTACGTATTGATGGGCTGTTTTGCGTTGATCGCACCGACGAGTTGGCGCGGATTGATAGCATTTTGTATCGCGAGAAGCTGACGGAAGAGAGCTTTTCCTATGCCAAAAGCATTTTGGAAAGTATGCTCGGGGAAAAAGAGGACGATGCGGAGGCGTTAAAGCGGTATGCCGAATTGCTCTTGAAGCGGATCAACGGAGATATGTTGACTGCACGCCGTATGGTGGAGCAGGCGTTGCAGCTCGTTCCGAAGGACGAAGAGGCGTTTTCTCTTTACCGCCGTCTTTGCCCCGGAGGGCGGGAAGCTGTTCAAAGCGGGAATGATACATTTCTGCGGGTATGCCGCCTTTACGAAAACGGAGAAATGCAACGGCGGATGCTGATAGAGGCTATGTTGTCCATGGGATATTTTTCCGATGCGAAAGATCTGATTTCTCGCATTGAAACGCCCTGCATGAGAGAGATTTTCTGCGGAGAGCTTGCTCTTGCTGCCGGGGAGCGGGAAACCGCCGCTGCTATTTGGAGTGCCATTCCCGCGGACGATTCCAAGGGACAGTATGAGGCAGGAGAGAGGTTGAAGGCTTTGGGAGATTACGAAAGAGCTGTGCTCTGTTACCGCAACGCCTTTGCTGCGCAGGAGAGTCCCAGAGATCTTTCGGCTTTGTATTCCTTGGCTTTTCTGCTTATAAAGCTGGAACGATACGGGGAGGCGGCAGAAGTCTGGCAGCAGATCTTAACCGTTTTGGAAAAGGATCACGGCATCTCGGAGGGCGAGACCGTGGAATGGGCGCGACGAGAGCTGCGCAGTGCAGAAGAAAGAGCCTGCCTTTGATGTTTTTTTGAGGATGCCATAGCAGTAGCGAAGGAGAAAAAGTTTTCTTGTTGCATTTCTTCTTTTTGTGTGGTACAATAAAGCATCAACCATCAAAAGGAAGAGGAACGCGTATGGAAGACCGTAAGCAAAAATGGGCAGCCGCATTGGGAGAGCCTTCTGCTGCCGTGGAGGTGGGCGAAAAGGCTTTGCTCTGCCGTTATGAGAAAGAGGATTACACCTTGGAGCTGTACCGACAGCCCTTGGCGGACGGCACCTTTCAGCGGGTGATGCTGGCCTTCCCGGGGAACGTGACCTTCCCCGCGCCTGCGGTGGCTGTTCCCTTTTATTTCCCCGAGGCCATGCTGGGGTATGACCCTGCTACGGGGGAAGCCCTGCCTTTCTACGCAGGGGTGGAAATGATGTTGCATCTGGTGAAGCGGGGGTATATTGCCGCCTGCGCGGATGCTTACCATCTGACCTATGCGGAAAGCGAGAAATCCCGGGACGACTTCACCCGTTGGCGAGATGCCGCGAGAAAATTGCACGCAGATCATCCCCATTGGTCGGGCATGGGGAAATTGCTCTCCGATACCCGCCGTATGATCGATGCTCTTTGTGAGGATGCCAGAGTAGACTCTGCCCGAGTGGGCATTGCGGGGCATTCCTTGGGTGGTAAGATGGCCTTTTACACGGGATGTCTGGATCAGCGTGTCAAGGTGATCTTGGCCAGTGACTTCGGTTTTGGCTGGGAGCAATCCAACTGGGACGAGCCTTGGTATTGGAACGGACGCGTAAAAGAATTGGAAGCTTTAGGGCTGGATCACACCCTGCTTTTGGAGCTGGCGGCACCTAAGCCCTTCTGCCTGCTGGCAGGGGAGTACGACGATGCTTCCTCCGGAGAGGCGATGAGCCGTGCCGCGGGATATGCTGACCACTCCAATCATTTGAAGCTGGTGCATCACGGAAAGGGACACCGCCCCACCGCCGAGGCCTTGGCCGAGGGCTATGAGTTCCTCCATCACTTCCTTAAATAATATATGAGAAAGCCTCCCGCAGAGATGAACTGCAGGAGGCTTTTTGTCAGCTTAAGCGAAGGATGGTGAGGAGGTTGGCCACGGGCAGAGTGCCGCCGGGAGCAGAGGCTAAGGTGAGGGTGGAATTGTTTTCGACGGGATTGCGCAGGGTCAGCAACGTGCCGGAGGCGGTGACGTTGAGCAATGCTGTGCCAAACAGCACCGAGTCGTTTTGCCCCGTGCCTGCCACGGTGCCAGATTGGGGCGCGCCGTTCAAGGTGAGCAAAACCTGCCCGGAGTTGGCCACGTTCACCCGAAAGGTGACGAAATAGACCCCGGGGACGGAGAGCAGGATCTCGGTGGAGGACACTCTGCCGATATCCGTGTTGGCGATAACGCCGTTGCGGGGGAAGGGGATATCTCCCCCTGCGGGGACGGTGACGCCGTTATCCTCTGGTACCAAGGAATAAAATTCCCCGTAGGACAGCAGTCCGCCGCTGGCACCCCGGGGTCCGGTAGCACCTGCGGGGCCGGGTTCACCCATGGGTCCCTGGGGGCCGATAGGACCTTGGGCACCGGTGGCACCTTGCGGGCCTTGTACCCCTTGCGGACCTTGGGGACCTACCGGGCCTTGCAGACCCATGGGGCCGGGCTCTCCCTGAGGGCCTTGTACCCCTTGCGGGCCTTGAGGGCCTGCTTCGCCCTGCTCTCCTTGGGGGCCTTGGGGACCGATGGGACCGGGAGGACAGATGAGGCAACGGCAGGCAGCGCACTCCGGGGGACAAAGGGTATAGGGGCAACCATTACACCCGCCGCAAGAGCTGCGGCGGTTACTGTTTTGAAAGGCTTGTTGATCGTTCATCAAGAAAAAACTCCTGTTGTTTTGAGATTGAAGCTGTATCCTTAACAGTGTATGAGCCGCGGTGGCGGAAGGTCACGGGAAAGATTTTTTGCCCTTCCCACAAAAAAATGTTGCAATGTGAAAAAAATGATGGTATAATGCAAACGGAAAAGAATGCAAAAAAGCGAGGAGATCTTTATGGCGATGAAGATGTGTTTCCGCTGGTACGGAGAGGGCAACGATAAAATTTCTCTTTCCGATATCAAGCAGATCCCGGGTGTGGACGGGATCGTTTGGGCTTTGCACCACAAAATGCCCGGTGAAATCTGGGAGACCTGGGAGATCGCGGAGGTCAAGCGTCAGCTGGATGCTTACGGCTTCAACATGGACGTGGTGGAATCCGTCAACGTTCACGACGATATCAAGATCGGCCTGCCCACCAGAGACAAGTATATCGAGAATTACAAGCAGTGCATCCGCAATCTTTCCAAGTTTGGGGTGAAGGTGATCTGCTATAACTTCATGCCCATCTTCGACTGGACGAGAAGTAACCTGTTCCATCCCGTAGGAGACGGCTCCACCGCACTGTTCTACGAAAAGAATATGATTCAGGACGATTACAACGCCATGGCTCAGTACATTCTGGATTTCACCGAAAAATACGGTATGTCCTTCCCCGGCTGGGAGCCTGAGCGTATGGCCAAGCTGGACGAGCTGTTCAAGGCTTACGAGGGCATCGACCACGAGAAGCTTTGGGCGAACCTGAAGTATTTTCTGGAAGCTATCATGCCCACCTGCCGCGAGTGCGATATCAAAATGGCCATCCACATGGATGACCCGCCGTGGGATATCTTTGGCCTGCCCAGACTGCTGATCGACGAGGAGAGCATCGGCAGATTCCTCTCTATGGTGGACGATGAGTACAACTGTCTCACCCTCTGCTCCGGAAGCTTGAACGCCAACCCCGACAACAACGTGGCGGCTATCGTGCGCAAGTATTGCGACCGCATTGCCTTTGCCCACATCCGCAACGTAAAGCATTTTGAGAACGGCGACTTTTCCGAGGCCAGCCACAGAGATTGTGACGGCGATACCGGTATTCTGGACATCCTCAAGGCGTATCACGATTGCGGATTTGAGGGCTACATCCGTCCCGATCACGGCAGACATCTGTGGAGCGAGGGTCCCGGAAGCGTACGTCCCGGTTATGGCCTGTATGACCGCGCCTTGGGCATTATGTATATGCTGGGCGTATGGGATTCCCTTGAAAAATACGACAAGAAGGAGAACGCACAATGATGAACCTTCCTTTGAATATTGATTACAGCGGAAAAGTAGTGGTGGTCACCGGCGCAGGCGGTTTGATCTGCGGCGCGATGGCCAGAGCCTTTGCCCAGTCCGGCGCAAAGGTTGCCGCCCTTGACTTGAACGAGGAGGCGGTAAAGAAGCTTGCGGAGGAGCTGAAGGCCGAGGGCTTTATCTGCGAGGGCTATAAGGCCAACGTGCTGGAGCCCGCATCTCTGGAAGAGGTGCATCAAGCGGTGCTTGCCGACTTGGGTCCCTGCGACATTTTGGTCAACGGTGCAGGTGGCAACAACCCCAGAGCCACCACCGACAACGAATATCACCACGAGGCCAAGGAGGGAGGCAAGTCCTTCTTCGATCTGGATGCCTCCGGCGTGGACTTTGTGTTCAAGCTGAACTTCCAGGGTACGTTGCTGCCCACCCAGGCATTTGCCAAGGATATGGCGGAGAAGAAGGGCGGCTGTATCTTGAATATTTCTTCCATGAACGCATATACGCCTCTGACCAAGATCCCCGCGTATTCCGCGGCTAAGGCGGGCATTTCCAACTTTACCCAGTGGCTTGCCACCCACTTCGCAGGCACGGGCATCCGTTGCAACGCCATCGCCCCCGGCTTCTTGGTATCCGCTCAAAACAAGGCGCTTCTCTTCAATGAGGACGGCACTCCCACCGCAAGAAGCGCGAAGATCTTGAATGGCACTCCCATGGATCGCTTTGTGGATGCTTCCGAGCTTTTGGGCGCAACCCTGTTCCTGTGTGACGATCGTTCCGCCTCTGCCATCACCGGCGTGGTGCTTCCCATCGATTGCGGATTTGCGGCTTATTCCGGCGTGTAAAAAGGAGAACAATTATGGAAAAATTCATCCCTGTTGTGGTGATCAAGGAGCTTTCCGAGACGGATAAGATCCTCACCGCTCTGAAGAACAACGGCATCAACACCGCCGAGATCACCTTCCGTACCGCTTGCGCGGCGGAGGCTATCCGTTACGCGGTGAAAAACTATCCCGATATGGAGATCGGCGCAGGCACCGTGATCAACGGCGAACAGTGCAAGGCGGCCCTGGAGGCAGGCGCAACCTTTATCGTATCTCCCGGCCTTTCTCCCGACGCGGCAAAGATCTGCGCCGAGAAGAACGTTCCCTACTATCCCGGATGCGTCACTCCCACCGAGATCATGGCGGCACTGGAGCTGGGCATCACCACGGTGAAATTCTTCCCCGCCAACGTATACGGCGGCTTGAAGGCGCTGAAGGCCCTTTCCGCTCCCTTCCCCCAGATCAAATTCATCCCCACCGGCGGCGTGGACAGAAGTAACATCGACGAATTCCTTGCCTTTGACAAGGTCGCCGCCATCGGCGGAAGCTTCTTCGTAAAAGAATCTTTGGATAAAATGGAGGCCGAAAAATGAGCAGAGTCGTAACCTTTGGCGAGCTGATGCTTCGCCTTGCCCCCAACGGATATTACCGTTTCTTCCAGAATGATCAAATGCAGGCCACCTTCGGCGGCGGCGAAGCCAACGTAGCGGTTTCTCTTGCCAACTTCGGGCTGGACAGCGTTTACGTTACCAAGCTCCCCAAGCACGCCATCGGCCAGGGCGCGGTGGACTCCCTGCGCTACTTCGGCGTGGACACCTCCAAGATCGTCCGCGGCGGCGACCGCGTGGGCATCTACTTCCTGGAGAAGGGTGCTTCCCAGCGCGGCTCCGTGTGCATCTATGACAGAGCACATTCCGCTATTCAGGAATCTTCTCCCGCAGATTTTGATTGGGACGCTATCTTTGAGGGCGCGGATTGGTTCCACTTTACCGGCATCACCCCCGCCTTGGGCAAGAACTTAGTGGAGATCTGCCGCCAGGCTTGTATCGCCGCAAAGGCAAAGGGCGTGAAGATCTCCTGCGACCTGAACTACCGCGGCAAGCTCTGGACCCGCGAGGAAGCCCGCGAGGCCATGTCCGATCTCTGCCGTTACGTAGACGTCTGCATCTCCAACGAGGAGGACGCTAAGGACGTGTTCGGCATCGAGGCAGAAAACACCGACATCTACGGCGGCAAGCTGAACCACGAGGGCTACAAATCCGTGGCAAAGCAGTTGGCAGACAAATTCGGCTTCGAAAAGGTCGCCATCACCCTCCGCTCCTCCATCTCCGCCAACGATAACGACTGGGCAGGTATGCTCTACGACGGCGAGAACTACTGCTTCTCCAAAACCTACCATCTCCACATCGTGGATCGCGTAGGCGGCGGCGACTCCTTCGGCGCAGGGCTGATCTACTCCCTGCTGGAGGGCAAGTCCACCCAGGCGGCCATCGAGTTCGCCGTGGCGGCATCCGCCCTCAAGCACTCCATCGAGGGGGACTACAACCGTGTCCGCGTTCCCGAGGTAGAGAAGCTGGCAGGCGGTGACGGCTCCGGCAGAGTCCAGAGATAATTTCGTAACGTCCCAAATCTCTCGCGGTTTTCACGAAGGAAATGCATTTTTGCACGGAACGCATTGCTCCCGTGCAAAAAGGTCGCTAAAATAGTATATGTAGGAGAATGCCGACTCGTGCCGCCATTTTCTTGCAGATCAATTAAAAAATAAACATACAAAAGGAGTACATCCCCATGAACAAAGGTTTCTCTCTCGTTGAACTGATCGTTGTTATCGCGATCATGGCAATCCTCGTAGGTGTTGCAGTTCCTGTTTACACCCAGTACATCACTTCCGCAAATGAATCTGTTGACAAGCAGACTGTTGGCGAAGTTGAGCACGCTATCGAAGTTCTTTTGATCGACAATGAGGTAAATAATCCTACTGGCGTATGGAAGATTGAGTTGACCAAGACTGGTTTGGAGCTTGCAACTGCTTCTGCTAGTGATACTACCGCCCAGGCCTTCTTGGTTAAGCTTAAGGGTATTGTTCCTGACGCTAAGCTGAAGACCTTGGATGATGTTACTTTCACCATTAATGGATACTCTGTGGACAACGATCTTTCTAAAGACGAAGCTGTCTACGACTAATCTCTAACCCCTTTAAACCCTCCCACCTCGGGAGGGTTTTTTTCTATCCTGGGTGGACTTTTTTGCGATTATCGCGGGATTTTCGCGGGATGACAAAACGGATCCTTTCATGATACAATAGGGAAGCTCCTCCATAGAAAGGAACTATAAGTATGTTAACGCACAACTTTTATCAATATTTTTCCGCTTTTGCAGAGCGTTTTTATACCGAGACAAGCACCATCACCGCAGAGCTGGTGGACTACAACGGCGTGCCGTTCACAAAGGTATACGAATACAACACCAATATGCCCAGAAGCCTTTTGGGCGGCATGATCTCTCCCCGATGCGGCACAATGGGAATAGAAGGTGCTTGGTTTGGCAAAAGCTCCGCCCCTCCTCGTATCACCGACTACACGCTGAACGAGCCATACACCAAAGGTGAGCTGACCGCCTACGCCAACACCCTCCCTACAGGCACCCACACCGACGAGTTTTATAGTGTCTCTACTGCGTACACCATCACAAACAATACTTCTGCCGATCTGACCATCGCCGAAGTTGGGATCTTCGCCCGCCACGTTAGTTCAGGAGAGCATTTCTGCCTGCTGGATCGCACCGTGTTGGAAACTCCCATTATCATCCCGCCCAAGAAAACAGTTTCCATGGAATACGTGATCAAATTCCCTTACGGGACGTAAAAGCTAGACCCTCCTTCGGGAGGGTTTTTCTTTGGACTTTCGTGGGATTTTTGCGGGATGAAAATAGTTTTCGCCTATGGTATACTTTTCTTGCTCCTCTTATGTAAATAAAGAAAGGAAAACGAAAGTATGCTCACGAAAAATTTCTGGTCGCTGGCAAGTCAATTGCTCGGCCGTTATAACAACAGCTCAAAATCGGTGGTGCTGACCAACACCTCCGGCGGCACCGCCTCCGAAACCCCGTATTCTTCTACGGCGAAGCCTTATACCATGCTGGGGTCGGTTTGCCTGCCCAAAACCTCAAACTACGGCAATGCTTATGGCGTTTTCTATGGCAGAGGCAGAACACCCGCGACCATGGATGACTACACCATGGAAGATCCCATCGTTGACGGATCTCTCACCGTCTCCGAGGGAGGACCCGGGGCTCTGACTGTAGCGTTGAATGAAGATCACCTGCGGATCTCCGGCGTGCATCAGCTTACCAACAATACGGCCGAGGACATCTATATTTGGGAAGTCGGGTTGCACATCATTTTTGCTACGGCAGGCAAAGCGTATTTGATGGAACACACGGTTCTGGAAGAGCCTATTGTTGTCCCTGCCGGAAATACGATTTCAACGGAATACGTCATCAAATTCCCTTACGGGACGTAAAAGCCAGACCCTCCTTCGGGAGGGTTTTTCTTATTGCCTTTCACATTCCCGCCGTTTCCCGCATATAGTGACAACAAGGGAAAGGAGCGGATACGCATTGGCAGAGAGCAGAGGAACATTGGAAATCACCGTCCTCACGGCGGAGGGCGGGATCTTGGAGGGGGCGACGGTCATTCTGACGGGGATCTCCCGGGGCTCCATGACGGAAATCAGCAACAGGGAAGGGTTTGCGGCCTTTTCTATTCCCACGGGGGCTGTTACCAACAGCTTGACCCCCAACCCCAGAGAACGCCCTTACGTAACGGTGGATATTCGCATCGTTCTGCGGGGCTTTATTACGGTGAGCATCATCGGGGAGCAGATCTTCCCAAATCAAACCACCAAGCAGACGGTGCGGATGGAGGCTTTGACCGCCACCCCCAACGAGCTGGAAAAGATCATCATCATTCCCGAGCATCAGCTATACACCAACCGCAAGGAGGTGCGTCTTCCCGAGGAGGATGCCTTGCCCGCCGCCGTGACGGAACAGCCGCGGCAGGTGGTGGTTCCCGAGACCATACGGGTGCATTTGGGCCCCCCCGGTGCCAACGTAAAAACGGTGACGGTGCCCTTTATCGATTATATCAAAAATGTGGCCAGCAGTGAAATTTACCCGAATTGGCCCACCAATTCTCTCATCGCCAACGTGATCGCTCAGGTGTCCTTGGCGTTGAACCGTCTGTACACCGAGTGGTATCCCTCCCAAGGGTATAATTTCGATATCACCAGCTCCACGGCGTACGATCAGTATTACGTTCATGAGCGGGGGATCTTTGAGGCCATTGATACGGTGGTGGACGGCTATTTTACCAACTACATCTCCGTCAAGCGACGGCTGGAGCCCTTGTTTGCGGAATACTGCGACGGTGCAACCACCACTTGCGACGGCATGAGCCAGTGGGGCACGGTGTCCTTGGCACGGAAGAATTACACCCCTTTGCAGATCCTGCAGTATTATTACGGCACGGACATTGAACTGCGCACCGCCTCAGTACAGCAGACGGTGGCAGAGTCCTTCCCGGGAACGCTTTCCTTGGGGGCGGTATCCGAGGGCGTGTTGCGATTGCAAAATCGGCTGAATCGGGTGGCTATCGCCTTTCCCTCCATTCCCTTTGTGATTCCCGCCGACGGTAGATTCGGAGACTCCACCGCCTTGGCGGTGCGGGCGTTCCAGCGGCTGTTCCGCCTTGCGGAGACGGGGCAGGTGGATCGGGAAACCTGGTACCGCATCCAGTATATTTACACCGCGGTGAAAAAGCTGGCGGAGCTGGGGAGCGAGGGGGAATTTCCTCAGACGGATGCCTTCCCCGGCAGACCTCTCCAAAGCGGAAGCCGCGGCACGGAGGTGCTTCGCATCCAACGGTATTTGGAGTACATCTCCCGAGAGCTGGGCGCCGACGTGGTGCCCGCCGTGGAGGTTGACGGCGTTTACGGAGACGAGACGGCAGAGGCGGTGCGGCTGTTCCAGAACTATTACGGGCTGGTGCAGACGGGCACGGTGAACGAGGCCACCTGGAACGCCATCGTTACCTCCTTCTACGCCTTGGGCGGGGGAGAGACGGATACCCTGCGCCCCTACCCGGGCACACCCTTGCGGCGGGGGGCTACGGGAGAGGACGTTCGGTGGTTGCAGACCATGCTGAACGCCGTGTCTACGGTGGATCTGGATATGCCCATGCTGACGGTGGATGGTATCTTCGGCCCTGCCACAGAGGCAAATGTCCGCAGATACCAGCGGAATTACGGCTTGGCAGAGGACGGCATTGCGGGTCCCTTGACCTGGGAGTCCTTAACAAAAGAATACGCCCGTATCACGGGCGTATCATAAGGGCTATTGGGCTTTAGATCAGAATTCCGCCGCCGGGACCTTCGTGAGGCGGCTGGCTGTGAGGCTCTTTCTTGGCCTTTTCGATTTCGTCCTTCATGATGGCAACAAAGGGGTCGTTGGGCTCAAACTCAATGACAGCACGCTTGCCTGCAAACCCCACCACAAAGAACCAATGATTTCCTCCCAGATTTTGGGAGTAGTTAAAGAAGTTGTTGTAGGTTTTATTGTATCCCTTGGCCTTGTATTCTTCCTTGTTGACCAGATCGATGGCTTCTGCCAGATCCAGCGCGCCTTGATCGGTACGCTTGTTACCCACGATCTTGGTGATGATGAAGGTGCCGTCTGCCAGGGTGTATTCCATCTCCGTCATGGTAAAACGGACGATGATATAGATGGCAATGGCTACAATGAACATGGCGGCAAGGTTGATCGCGCCCTTGTATTCCTCCCACAGGATGCCCAGAGAAAAGGTGCCGATGATGAGGAGAATACTGCAGAGCAGTAAAAGCACGGCCTGCTTGGGGTTGCGTTCGGGTTTGCATTTATACATGGAGGGCATTCCTTTCGTATGTAATATTTTTTGGAGGGCTATTTTATGAGAAATGATTACGGTATGAATTTTGATCCCCAAGCGATCGCCCGCTTGAACGATGGCGAGCTGGGTGATCTGGTGACGCAGATCGCCTCCGCCGTAGGGGCAGACCCCCGCAAGACCTCCGCCCTCTTGGGGAATATGGACGGGTTGCGGGAAAGCTTGAAGGGCCTCACGCCCCAGCAGGCAAAGCAGCTGTTGGATCGGGCGGGAGAAGAGAAAAGCCGAGAGATCTACGAGCTGATCCGCAGGAAGGGACGTTGAGCCCTATGGACGAAAACTTCTCGGAAAAGCTGAAGGCGGTGTTGGCAGACCCGGAGGCTTTGGCAAAGATCTCTGCCATTGCATCCTCCATGGGCGGCAGGGAAGAGCCAAAAAGCCTTCCTGCAAGCGTACCGCCGTCGGTGCCCAAACAAAAGGATCCAAGATTGGATCTGCTGTTCGCTCTGCGCCCCTTGGTGGCGGAGCACAAGCAAAAACGCATTGATGATCTGATGCAGATCGCCACGGTGGCATCCCTTCTGGGGAGCTTCGGGAACCGTGGAGGAAAGGGGTTGGTCTGATGTACAGCCGCGAAATGGGCGGAATCAAAAGCGACGGACAGCTTTACGGAATGCCGTCTTCCCCTCCCATGCGGGAGCGAGAGCCGGAGCCGCCTCCTCACGAGGAGGTGTTCCGCCACGAGCCGCCCTGCAAAGAGGAGCCCAAGCGGAAGGGGCTTTTGGACCTTTCCTTCCTGCAGGATCTTAAGATCGAGGATCTGCTTCTCATCGCCATCGGTTTTTTACTGCTGACCGATGGGGATGGGGAAAACAACGACTTACTGATTATCCTGGTGGCTCTCCTGCTCCTGATGTGAGCGGGCATAAAGGAACTCGATGAATTCCTCCACCGTACGGCGATCCTTGGCGGGCAGAGAACGGAAGCGGTCGTACACCGTCTCCTCTGCCTGCTTAGCGCCGGGAGCAACCTCGGGGCGGCTTAAGCCTGCCGCAAACATCAGATCCTCTAAGTCGATGTCGCCAAAGGCGTTGGCGGTGATCTTGCGGATCAGCTTGGGGCGGGGAGGATTTTCCTGCTCCATTGCCGCCAGCTTCCGCATTTGTACGTAGCTGATATCGCACTCGGTGGCGAACTGCCGCCAGGAGCGGACGCCCTTCGCCTGCTCCAACAGCATGGCGAAGATCTTTTTATTCCAACGGGTATTTTCTGCCATAAAAACTCCTGTGAAAGATGGTTTCAATCGCGCGGGTCGCACGTTAACGCCGCGCCGATGACGGTGCCGTAGGTAGACATCTCGGGAATGATAAAGTGCATTCCGAACATACGGTTCAACTGATCGAAGGTGACGTGGGCGTGGGGCAGACCTGCCAGGTTACCGATGAGGACGATCTCCTTCAGTTCCTTCTGCCGTGCGGCAAAGACTGCCAGCATACCGATGGTCTCGTAGACCATGTTAAAGATGCCCAGGGCGATATCCTCGCGGGTGGCCAGGTCGGAGACCTTGCCGAAATTTGCCGCGGTGGCGTTGTCGGACAGAATGGAGTTGATGGCGGATTTGGAAATATCGTTGATCCGCAGGTCGATCTTAGCGAGATCTCCCTCTTCTGCCAAAACGGCGATCTGCTCGGGATCGGACATTCCCAAGAGCTTTTTGGAAAGCCCCATCAGAGTGCCTCCGCCTACGCCGGTACCGCCAAGATACTCACTGCTTTGCGCATCTGCATAGACGTAAGCTGTGCCGGTGCCCATACTGACGATGATGGCGCGATCCAGCCCGGAAAGGTACAAGCCGCCCTTTGCGTTGGCGGTAAATTCCTCTACGCGGATGGTTTTCAATCCGTAGATAGAGTCCTCCACGAAGGCACTGCCCACGCCGGTGATGTGTACCTCACTGATGTCGGCGAGAGTGATGCCGTGCTGGTAAGTAAACTTACCGAAAGCGCCGTAAACAGAAGCGATAGGATCTGTGGCGCGCACCATTAAGGGCTCCAAAAGACGGTCGCCGTCAAAGCCCACGATCTTGGTGGTGCTGCCTCCGATATCGATTCCGACAATGATACTCATAAAAACGCCTCCTGTGGATGTTCTCTACCTCTATTGTAACACTTTTTTCAAAAAAGTCAAATTATTTTTTTCTTTTTTTGAAATATCACTTCCCAATTGGCAAAAAATGTGGTACAATAAGAAGAGAAACGAAAAAACGGAGGGTATGTGCATGGATCTGGCAGGAACGCTTGCGCCTGAACGGGCGGATTTTCTGCGGCGGTTACAAAACGGCACCTGCTCTCACGGCTTTATCGTGGAAGGGCCCAAGGGCTCCGGCAAGAAGGCGTTTGCCCTTTGGTGTGCCTCGGCCTTGCTTTGCGAGTCGGCGGACAAGCCCTGCGGGGCGTGTCGTTCCTGCCGCAAGGTGCAGGGCGGACATCATCCCGACGTGCATCTCTACGGAGGCGGCGATAAGGCCATTACCGTGGGTCAGGTGCGCGATCTCATCAAAGAGACGGGCTGGATCCCTACCGACGGCGAGAAGAACGTGTTCATTTTGGAGAACGCGCAGAAAATGCAGGCTCCTGCCCAGAACGCGCTTTTGAAGGTTTTTGAAGAACCTCCCGCAGGGGTGGTGATCTTCTTGCTTACCGATTCCCGCAGAGGGCTGTTGCCCACGGTTCGTTCCAGAGGGCAGACGGTTCGTCTGTCGCCCATGGAGCCTCGGGATATGGAGGCCAAGCTGAAGCTGATGTTCCCCCGCGTTTCACAGGGAGAGCTTTCCGCCGCGGTGGTCTATTCTCGGGGAAGCTTGGGGGAAGCGGAGGAGTTTTTAAAGCGTGACGCCGTCATGCGGAGAGAAGCGGCGGCCGAATGGCTGACTGTGGCTCTGGATGGGGACAAGTATCGCCTCATCGGATTGCTCACTGCCTCCAAGCACAAGCGAGATACGTTACTCCCTTTGCTGGATTCCTTTTTGCAGCTGTTGTTCGATCTGCTTTTGGAGAAAAGCGGCGGGCGGGCGGTGCTGTTGACGGAGGAACAGCGGGAGTTTTACGGCAACCGTGCCACCAAGCGTGCCATTGCCGCCATGTGTGACGTAACCATCACTTGCAGAGAGAGCTTGGAATCCAACGGAAACGTTACCGCTGTGATGACTCGCCTTGCCACGGGACTTTGGTCTGCGGCAAACGAGCGGGGATAAGCGTTGATTGATATACCATAAAAGGAAGATAGTATGGAAGAAAAAAAGATCAAGGATATGACCGGCAACCGTGAGGAAAAGATCGCCTCCAAAAAGCCGGTAAAGGAAGCCCCTGCGGCAAATGCTCCCAGGGCACCCAAGCGTCCCTTCGTGCGGGTGGCGTATCCCGGTGCGGATATGACCGAGCATATCAGCAAGAAGGCGGATGCTCCTGCAGGCGACACTCCCGCAGGTGAAAAGAAGGAAAAACAGCCTCCCAAGCAGGGGGATCGCAGAGACAAGCATAACGGCAGACACGGCGGCAAAAACCGCAAGGGCGACCGTCCCGAGCAGAAGGAGCGGGTTCGTGTAGAAGAGGCTAAGCCTGCCCAAGCAGAGCAGCCTGCTCAGCCCGCCAAGGATAACAAAGGGGAAGGCAAGCCCCAGGAGGTTGTGGCAAAGCGCAAGCACGACCGCAGAGATCGCCACGGCGACAAAAAGCAGGATCGTAAGGATCGCAAGCCCGAGGCAGTGCCTCAGGTAAAGGTCGAGGAGGCAAAGCCCGCCAAGGAAAAGCAGAAGGCAAAGAATGCTCCCGCACCCCGCGCTCCCCGTGCAGAACGGGTGGTGCTGGAGAGAGCAACTCCTCTCGCTTCTTCCAAGGAGGAGTTCTCCGATGAACAGCTTCGTGCAGACGGACTGTTGTTCACTCTGGACGATGTAGCGGCTCCCGCAGAGGTTGCCCCCGTTCCCGTGGAGGCGCCTGCCGGGCCCAAGGAAACCATCGAGGTGGTGGGAATCCGCTTCCGCGGTGCAGGCAAGACCTATTATTTCTCTCCTGCGGGAATTTCCTTTGCCGACGGCGACTACGCCATTGTGGAAACCGTGCGGGGCGTGGAATACGGCGAGGTGTTGATGGGGAACCGTTTGGTCTCCGCCGATGAGGTGGTACAGCCCCTCAAGCCCGTGCTTCGCAAGGCGACGGAGGAGGATGCCGCCCATAACCGTTCCAACCGCCAGCTGGAGGAAGCGGCAAAGCCCGTCTTCTTTGAAAAAGTAAAGAAAAACAAGCTGGAAATGCAGCTTGTGGACGTAGAATATACCTTTGATAACACCAAGCTCTGCTTCTACTTCACCGCAGAGGGCAGAGTGGATTTCCGTGAGCTGGTAAAGGATCTGGCTTCCGTGTTCCGCACCCGTATCGAGCTTCGCCAGATCGGTGTCCGTGACGAGGCCCGTATGTTCGGCGGGTTGGGCGTTTGCGGGAGACCCTTCTGCTGTAAGAGCTTCCTGGCGGATTTCGTGCAGGTTTCCATTAAGATGGCCAAGGAGCAGAACCTTTCTTTGGCATCCGCCAAGATCAGCGGCTCCTGCGGCAGACTGATGTGCTGTCTCCGCTACGAGCAGGATACCTACGAGCGTGAAAACGCCGAGATGCCCCGTGTGAACAGCACGGTGGATACCCCCAAGGGAAAAGCTACGGTATTGGAAAGCAACTTCCTGACCAAGAAGATCAAGGTGCTGACCGCCGAGGATAACGCCATCCGCTTCTTCGCTCCCGAAGAAGTACAGTTCCTGGCACCCCCTCCCAAGAAGAACGCCAAGGAAGTCGAGCCCATCGACCCCGAATTGGCAAAATTAGAGCAATAAAA
>JAFYNA010000043.1 GCA_017549925.1 Clostridia bacterium
GGTCCTTTACGTCGCCGCCCAGTACGCCGCCCTGAATAGCCGCGCCTACTGCTACGCACTCGTCGGGGTTGATACCCTTGAAGGGCTCTACGCCGGTGAAATCCTTTACTGCGTCAACAACTGCGGGAATACGGGTGGAGCCGCCTACCAGCAGGATCTTGTTGAGCTGCTTTACGGAGAGACCTGCGTCGCTCATAGCCTTCTTCATGGGCTCCAGAGTACGTTTTACCAGATCTGCGGTGAGCTCGTTGAACTTCGCTCTGGTGAGGGTTGCGGAGAAGTGCTTGGGACCGGTAGCATCTGCGGTCAGGAAGGGCAGGTTGATCTCGGTGCTCATCACGCCGGAAAGCTCGATCTTAGCCTTCTCTGCGGCTTCCTTCAGTCTCTGCATTGCCATGTTGTCGCCGTGGATGTCGATGCCGTTCTCTGCCTTGAAGGTGGAAGCGATCCACTCCATGATGCGTTCGTCAAAGTCATCGCCGCCCAAACGGGTGTCGCCGTTGGTAGCCAAAACCTCAAACACGCCGTCGGAGATCTCCAGAATGGAGACGTCGAAGGTACCGCCGCCCAAGTCGTAGATCAGAATCTTCTGATCCATGTTGTCCTTGTCCAGACCGTATGCCAGCGCTGCTGCGGTGGGCTCGTTGATGATACGCTTTACCTCAAGACCTGCGATCTTGCCGGCGTCCTTGGTTGCCTGACGCTGTGCGTCGGAGAAGTAAGCGGGAACGGTGATGACTGCTTCCGTAACGGAGGTGCCCAGATAGCTCTCTGCGTCTGCCTTCAGCTTCTGCAGGATCATAGCACTGATCTCCTGGGGAGTATAGCCCTTGCCGTCGATGGAAACCTTCTTAGCGGTGCCCATCTCACGCTTGATAGAGCTGATGGTTCTGTCGGGGTTGGTGATAGCCTGGCGCTTTGCCACCTGGCCTACCATACGCTCGCCGTTCTTTGCAAACGCTACGATGGAGGGGGTGGTGCGGTTGCCTTCCGCGTTGGCGATGACGACGGGCTCACCGCCTTCGTATACTGCTACGCAGCTGTTAGTCGTACCGAGGTCGATACCGATGATCTTTCCCATAATAAATGTCTCCTTTTTATCAATAAAGTGGTGATTTGTTTCAATGTGAATAGGGTTGGTTGCTTTAGTTGGCCACCTTGACCATGGCACAGCGCAGGACTTTATCTCCGCGCTTGTAGCCCTTCTGGAAGGTCTGGGTAACTACGTTTTCGCCCAGCTCGGGGTTTTCCTCGTGCATGATGGCGTTGTGAACGTTGGGATCGAACTGTGCGCCGTCGCTTTCGATCTCCGTAATGTTCAGCTTGGCGAGAATGTCGGAAAGCTGTTTTGCCAAGGCCTTGATGCCCTGATCCTCGGGGGAGAACTGCAACGCCTGGGTCATGCTGTCGATCAAGGGGAGGAATGCGGTCAACGCATCACCGTAAGCGGTGTTGTAGCAATCCGTCTTTTCCTTCTCACTTCTCTTGCGGAAGTTCTCATACTCTGCGTAAAGCCGCAGGTACTGATTTTCCTTCTCGGCCAGCTGAGCCTTTGCGGCCTCCAGCTCCTTTTGTTCTTTATGGAAGAACTTTTTGTCCTTCTTTTCCTTCTTTTCCGTTTCGGGGGTCTCGCCTGCGGGAGTTGCCTCCGTCTCGGGAGCCTCCGTCTCGGGGGCGGTGTCCTTCTTATTCTCCTCCATGGGTAATCTTCCTTTCTTCATGAGTTCCTTGCACCTCCGTCGTTACCTCCGGCAGAGAGATCTGCTCGGTAAGCCCTGCGGCAAAGTAATCCAAGGATGCAACAACCTTTTTGTAATCCATACGCTGGGGACCGATAACGCCGATGGCGCCTACCACCTTGCCGCCCACCGTAATAGGATGGAACACAAAGCCTGTGTCCGGCAGGGCGAATTCGTTTTGCTCACTGTCCCCCAGGATCACGCTGGTCTGCCCGGGTACAGCGTGCTGCATCAGCTCCGCGAACCGCTGTCTCTGTTCAAAGAGAGAGAGGATGCTTTGGAACTTGGCCACGTTCATAAACTCGGGGTAGGAAAGCAGCTTGGTCACACCGTCGATGTGAACCTTCTCTCTGTCGTAAGAGCCCAGCATCTCGTGTACCACGCGAAGCACCGTGGTGGCGAAGGAGCGATGCTCCCCCATCTTCTCCTCAAACTCCAGGATCACTGTCAGGTTGATCTGGTCGGCAGAGAGGTTGGCCAAGGTTTCGTTCAGCGCCTTCTTTGCCGTTTCCAGCAGGTCGGGGGTGATGCTTTCCATCAGCTTCACGTGGCGGTTGCGGATGGTACCGTCCTTGCAGATCATGATCAGCAAAAAGCTGTTCTCGTCCACAAATACCGTCTCGTACCGATCCACCGCGCTGCCGCTTCCTCCCATGAAGGCGAAGGTGGCGTAATTGGTGATCTGTCCGATAGCCTTTGCCGCCTCGTCCATGAGCTTGCCCACTTCCACCATTTTGCCGCTCATGACCTCGTCCAGAACCTCAAGCTCCTCCATGCCCAGGAAGTATTTTTCCATTAGGCTGTCCACGTAGGTGCGGTAGCCCTGGGCGGTGGGAACGCGTCCTGCGGAGGTATGGGGCTGTTCCAGATAGCCCATTGCCTCCAAGTCGTTCATCTCACTGCGGATGGTAGCACTGGAGAGGCTGAACTGCTTGGATTCCGTCAAGGACTTGGAGCCAACGGGGTCTCCCGTACGGATGTAGGAGTCGATCACGGACTTCAGTATTGCTTTTTTGCGCTCGGAAAGCTCCATGAGGCGCCTCCTTGTGATGGATTTTAGCACTTTCGGTGTCCGAGTGCTAATTCTGCCTTTATTATACCCCAATTTTGGCGTTTGTCAAGAGGGCGCGGCAAATTAAATTGTAAACAAATTATGTTTTCTTTCCCCGGAATTTATGAAAAACAAGGGTTTTTTCCTGCTTTGGCTGTTTTTCGACGTTGGCAAACAAAAAAAGAGACTGCTAACGTCATGCATCTTCGGCAATCCCTGACGATGGGGAGCGCAAAAGAAAACAGGCGAACCTCGCGGAAGGCTCGCCTGCGTTTTTATTCTTGATTTTCGATCACCCCGTGGAAGTAATGCCAGCTCAGCCGGCGGCAGAAGAAATCCTCGCCTTCCCGGGAGATGGCATCCGGCCACCATCCGCTTGCACGGTATACTACGGTATAGTTTTGGTGGCTCAGCTGATGGAAGCATACCGTGTTTTCCCAAACTGTCATCCCGCAGAAGGGCGGCGCTTCCCCTTTGGTATAGTCGTTGGAAAACGATTGGTTCACCCGCTTGACGGCTTCTGCCTCCTCAGGCGTCATGGCAACCGTTTCCGCGTGGTTGCGTGCGGGATCTTCATGCTCAAATTGAATGGTCCAAATGGAAAAATTATGCCGTATGGACAAAGTAAGAAGATCTTCTTCGCTCTCTTTGGCGGCTTCATAATAAGGAAGCCATTTCTCCGACAGCAGATCAAAGGAGTCCTTGCAGTCCGAAAAATCCTCCACGTCCACCAAGAACATCCCCCGGCGGTAAGCCCCGATGGCCCCGATGACCCACAGAACGGAGTGGACAAGCACCACCGCCAAAAGCAAAAGGATCGCTCCCGTGCGGATATGTTTCAAAATGCGCAAAGCTATTTTCGTCCCTCCTTTAGAAAAAACGTCGTCTATCCGTTAGATTGCGCAAACGCCAAAACGTTACAAAGTTTTTTGCTTTTTAAGCTTCTTCCTGCAGATAGGCAGGGATATAGGGCGTTAGGCTGAAACGAGCCAGCCATTGCTTTCGTTCTTCCACGGAAGCGGATTCCAGCGCAGGATCGTAAACTTGAATCAAACAGCCGTACGCCTTAAATAACAAGCTACTGCCTAATCGGTAGCACTCCCCAAACCGTTCGTCCTCAAAGGAAAACGATACAGGCGCCAAGTGTGCTAACTGCTTGATACTCAGTTCCTCGGTTTCCTCGGAGAGAAGTTGAATTTCAACTTTCAGGGAAGACCCTGTAAAGTATACGTTTCCCGAATAGTTCTCAATGGTAATGGTGTGGAAAACGGTGTCTTCGTCAAAGGCTGGAATGGGAAACGCGCCGCGCAGAGCCAATAGCTCCAAAAAGTTCTGCATGGCTTCCTCTTCCGACCACAGACCCGTGTGGGGAATGGGCAGGGTGCCGTTTGCGGAGTAAGGGAAATCACCCTCTATTTCACCGCCTACGTCCAAAAAGGCAAGGAACTCCTCAAGGGAACCTGCCCGGAACGGCGGATTTTCATATAACTCGCAGTCTATATCTTCCCCGTACGATTCCTCTACGGAAACGGCAGGGGGACTTTCTCCATCGGTGGGGTCAGAAACGGCAGGGGGACTTTCCACTGCGGCGGGGGCGGAAACGGTCATTTCTCCGTTTAGTTCTTGCTTGCAGCTGCAAAGCAAGAGCAAGCACAGCATAACAAGGGAGAGCTTTTTCATTGGGCGTAGATCCTTTCAAAGGGTTTGTATACCCCTTGTACAACCGAGAAAACAAAAATCCTTACGAAAACGCAAGGATTTTTGAAAAATCACTTATTCCGCCTGCGGCTCTTCCAAGGAGGCATCCGTTCCGGGCAGCATCGTCAGGTCGCACTTGGGGGCTTCGGTGGGCTTA
>JAFYNA010000044.1 GCA_017549925.1 Clostridia bacterium
AAGCCAATTTTCGTATTCCTTCAGAGCGGTTTCGTAAGCGGTATTCATACGCGTTACTCCTTTTTGCAATTTATTTATTTGCCAAAGCGTTTTTCAGTGCCTGTGCCAGCTGATCGGGGCAGGAGGTGTTCTTAAAGCCACACTTGGTGCCTTCCAGACGTTCAATAAGTTCTTCGGCCTTCATGCCTTCGCAGAGACGGGCGATGCCCTTCAGATTGCCGTTACAGCCTCCGGTATACGCAACACCGGTAACGATATGATTTTCATCCATGTCAAAACGGATGGAGCGGGAACATGTCCCACTGCAGTTGTGGATAAATTCCATGTGTTTTCCTTCCTTATTATATATAGGGCGTACCCGTACGGATCATGCACCCTTTTGATTACTTCCATTATAACAAAAAAATACGGATTGTAAAGACTTTTTCGAAAAGAAAAAATACATCTCTTGTTTGTTCACAAATTGTTTACAATTAAAGGGCGATATTTTATCTACTTTTTTAACAAAAATACTTGACAAATATTAGCTTATATGCTAAAATCTACTTCGCTTGGTGTGCGATGAAGCAGTAGATTGCCATGCAAAAGCGTGGGTAACTTCTGTGGAGTATGTCCGGAAATCGGGCGCAGAGGAAGGCATTTTTTTAGGGAAGGGCATGAAACGCCCGGAACGGTGTCCTGCCTTTGCCACTAAAATCAAACAAAATTTTTTAGGAGGCTAAACCATGGCAAAAGAAAGAATCCGTATCAGACTCAAGTCTTACGACCACACTTTGATCGATCAGGCAGCTGAGAAGATCGTTGAAACTGCAAAGCGCAACGGCGCATCTGTTTCCGGTCCTATCCCGCTTCCTACCGACAGAGAGATCATCACCATCCTGCGTGCTGTTCATAAGTACAAGGATAGCCGTGAGCAGTTCGAGTATCGTACTCACAAGAGACTGATCGACATCATCAAACCTTCCAAGGCTTGTGTAGATGCGATGATGAACATTGATCTCCCCGCCGGCGTTGACTTCAGCGTCGAACTCTAAGTTAATCCGTAAACAAAAACAAGGTCACGTTGGACTATGAAAGGTTCAACCAATAACCAAGGAGGAATATTCACAATGAAAAAAGGCATCATTGGCAGAAAGCTGGGTATGACTCAGATCTTCGATGAGAAGGGCAAAGTTATTCCCGTTACTGTCATCAACGCAGGTCCCTGCACCGTTGTTCAGAAGAAGACGGTAGAGAAGGACGGTTACTCCGCAGTTCAGCTCGGTTACGCCGATCTGGCAGAGCGTAAGGCAACCAAGCCTCTCAAGGGCCACTTCGAGTCCCACAAGGTTTCCTTTAAGAAGTACCTCAAGGAGTTCCGTCTTGAGGATGCTGCTTCCATGAACGAGGGCGACATCGTTACTGCCGATACCTTCGCTGAAGGCGAAAAGGTCGACATCACCGGTATCACCAAAGGTCACGGTTACAGCGGCGTTATCAAGAGATGGAACGCACACCGTCTGAGAATGACTCACGGTACCGGCCCCGTTCACCGTCAGGTTGGTTCCATGGGTGCAAACAGCGATCCTTCCCGTGTGTTTAAGAACAAGCACATGGCAGGTCAGTACGGTCACGAACAGGTTACTATGCTCAATCTGGAGATCGTTAAGATCGACGCCGACAACAATCTGATTGCTGTCAAGGGCGCGGTTCCCGGTCCCAAGGGCGGCATCGTTTATGTTCGCAACGCTGTGAAGTAAGCGAAAGGAGGAAATGAACTATGCCTACACTTAACGTGGTAAACATGGGAGGCCAGGTGGTTGGTACCATCGAGCTTTCCGAAAAGATTTTTGCGGCTGAAATGAATGAAGCTGCAGTTCACGCTGTTGTAAGAGCTTACCTGCTCAACCAGCGTCAGGGCACCCAGTCCGCTCTCACCAGAGCAGAAGTTTCCGGCGGCGGCAGAAAGCCCTGGAAGCAGAAGGGTACCGGTCATGCAAGACAGGGTTCCACCAGAGCTCCTCAGTGGACTCACGGCGGTATCGTGTTTGCTCCCAAGCCCCGCTCCTATCGCGTCAGCATCAACAAGAAGGTGAAGAAGATCGCACTGTTCTCCGCTTTGTCTGCAAAGGTAGCTGAAGGTGAACTGATTGTCGTTGACAATATCGCATCTGCAGATTACAAGACCAAGCCCATGGTGCAGTTCCTCTCCGCTATCGGCGCAAACGGCAAGACTCTGGTAGTTCTGCCCGAGGCTGACAAGAAGGTAATCAAGTCTATGGCTAATATCGAGGGCGTGGCTACCACCCCCGTAAATGCAATCAACGTCTACAACATCCTGAAGTATGGCAAGCTTGTCATGGCTAAGGATGCGGTGGCTAAGATCGAGGAGGTTTACGCAGAATGAAAACCGCATACGATGTAATCCAGAAGCCGGTCATCACCGAGGCAGCGATTGAAAACATCCAGCAGAAGAAGTACACCTTCCGCGTTGCTAACGATGCGAACAAGATCGAGATCAAGAACGCAGTAGAAGAGATCTTCGGTGTGGAAGTTGAAAAGGTGACCACCATCACCATGAAGAGAAAGCCCCGCAGAATGGGCTACCACTACGGTTATACCGCACAGTGGAAGAAAGCGATCGTTAAGCTGACTGCTGATTCTAAGACGATCGAGTTCTTCGACAGCTTGATGTAAGAAAGGAGTAACGGAAATGGCAGTTAAAACGTATCGTCCTACTACTCCGTCACTCAGACACATGGCAACTCCCTCTTTCGAGGAGCTGACCAAAAGAAAGCCTGAGAAAAGCCTGCTTGTAACTCTGAAGCACAAGGCAGGCCGTAACAACACCGGTAAGATTACCGTTCGTCATCACGGCGGCGGCAACAAGACCAAGTACAGAATCATCGATTTCAAGGGTGCGTTCAATGCAAACGGTAACACCGTTACCGCTATCGAGTACGACCCCAACCGTACCGCATACATCGCACTTCTCCAGGATGAAGCAGGGAAGAAGAGCTACGTTCTTGCTACCGACGGCATCAAGGTTGGCGACGTCCTCTACGCAGGCGAAACCGCTGACATTAAGCCCGGTAACGTGCTTCCCATCGCAAACATCCCCGTAGGTACCCTGATCAACTCTATCGAGATCTACCCCGGCAGAGGCGCTCAGCTGGTTCGTTCCGCAGGTGCTGCAGCTCAGCTGATGGCAAAAGAGAACGGCATGGCTCAGGTTCGTCTTCCCTCCGGTGAGGTTCGTCTGGTTCGTCTGGATTGCAAAGCAACCATCGGTACCATCGGTAACCTTGAGCATGAGAACGTTAAGATCGGTAAAGCCGGTAAGAAGCGTCACATGGGCATCAGACCTACCGTAAGAGGTTCTGTAATGAACCCCTGCGATCACCCCCATGGTGGTGGTGAGGGTCGCGCTCCCATCGGCCGTCCCGGTCCTGTAACTCCTTGGGGCAAGCCTGCTCTGGGTTATAAGACCAGAAACAAGAAGGCTCGTACCAACAAGTTCATCGTCAAGAGACGTAACGACAAATAAAGGAGGATATGAACAATGAGCAGAAGCGTAAAAAAAGGCCCCTTTGTCGAGGCTAAACTGTATAAGCGCGTTTGTGAAATGAATGAAAAGGGCGAAAAGAGAGTTCTGAAGACCTGGTCTCGCGCCTCTACCATCTTCCCGGATTTCGTCGGTCACACCATTGCCGTATACGACGGCAGAAAGCACGTCCCGGTATACGTAGTTGAGGACATGGTTGGTCATAAGCTGGGTGAGTTCGCTCCCACCAGAACTTATAAGGGCCACGCAGGTTCCAAGACTTCCAACAACGGTAAATAAGCGCAGGCTGAAAGGAGAATAAACGATGGAAAACAAAGTTTCTAAAGCTTATCTTAAGCAGCTTCGCGTATCTCCCCGTAAGGTTGGGATCGTACTGGACGAAATCAGAGGCAAGGATGCCGCTGTTGCAATGGCGATTCTGAAGAACACCAATAAGATGGTGGCTACCGATATCGCAAAGCTGTTGAAATCCGCTATGGCGAACGCCGAGCACAACTTCGGTATGGATGTTGAGAAGCTCTACGTTGCTGAGTGCTACGTAACTCCCGGCATTCTCAAGAATATGAAGAGAGTTATGCCTCGTGCGCAGGGCAGAGCCTTCCGCATCATCAAGCGTACCTCTCACGTGAACCTCACGCTGAAAGAAAGAGACTAAGGAGGAGGACTAAAAATGGGACAGAAAGTTAATCCCCACGGACTTCGTGTGGGCGTCATCAAAAATTGGGACTCCCGTTGGTATGTAAAGGAACAGGATTTCGGCGATACCCTGGTTTCTGACTATCAGTTGAGAAAGTTCCTGAAGAGCAAGCTCTATCAGGCTGGCGTTCCGAAGATCGAAATCGAGCGCGACAACAGCCGTATCAAAGTGATCATCCACTGCGCTAAGCCCGGTATTATTATCGGTAAGGGCGGTGCTGAGATCGAGAAACTCAAGGGCGTTATCACCAAGTTCCTGAACACCCCCGCGAACGTTACCGTGGATGTTAAGGTTGTTGAGGTAAAGAGCCCCGACATGAATGCAACCCTGGTTGCCGAGAACATTGCAGCTCAGCTGGAGAAGAGAATTTCCTTCCGCCGCGCAATGAAGCAGGCAATCGGCAGAACCATGAAGCTTGGTGCTAAGGGTATCAAGATCTCCTGCGGCGGCCGTCTGGGCGGCGCGGAAATCGCGAGAACCGAACACTATCACGAAGGTACCATCCCGCTGCAGACCCTCCGTGCTGATATCGACTACGGCTTCGCTGAAGCTAACACCACCTACGGTAAGATCGGTATCAAGGTTTGGATCTACAAGGGCGAGGTTCTCTCCGAAGTGAAGCGCACCACTGCTCGCGAAGGAGGTAGACGCTAATGTTAATGCCTAAGAGAGTTAAATACAGACGTGTTCACAGAGGCAGACTGACCGGTAAGGCCTACAGAGGCAACAAGATCTCTAACGGTCAGTACGGCTTGGTAGCTACCGAGCCCGCATGGATCACCAGCAACCAGATCGAGGCAGCCCGTATTGCTATGACCCGTTATATCAAGCGTGGCGGTAAGGTTTGGATCAAGATCTTCCCGGATAAGCCCATCACTGAGAAGCCTGCTGAAACCCGAATGGGTTCCGGTAAGGGCTCTCCCGAGTACTGGGTAGCAGTAGTTAAGCCGGGCAGAGTGATGTTCGAGATGGAAGGCGTTGACGAATCCGTTGCTCGCGAAGCAATGCGTCTGGCTTCCCACAAGCTTCCGATCAAATGCAAATTTGCTACGAAAGCTGACCTTGAAAATCAGGAGGCATAAAGATGGATATCAGAGAAATCAAAGAATTGTCCGCTTCCGAACTGGAAAAGGCCATTAAGGAGCAGAAGGAAGCGCTCTTCAATCTTCGCTTCCAGCATTCTATCAACCAGCTCGAAAATCCGATGAAGATCGTCGAGACTAAGAAGACCATCGCTCGGATGCTCACTGTTCTCCGCGAGAAGCAGCTCGCAGAGAATGCGTAAGGGAAAGGAGTAGAACATGGAAGAAAGATCTATGAGAAAGACCAGAGTCGGTATCGTAGCAAGCGACAAGATGGAGAAGACCATCGTCGTTGCAGTACGCGACAATGTCAAGCATCCCCTTTATAAGAAGATCGTAAAGAGAACTGTACGTTTCAAGGCTCATGACGAGAACAACGAGGCAAAAGTTGGCGATATCGTTATGATCATGGAAACCAGACCTCTTTCCAAGGACAAGAACTGGCGTCTCGTCAAAATCGTCGAGAAGGCTAAGTAATCAGGAGGTACAGAATGTTACAGCAGCAATCTATGATGAAAGTTGCCGACAACACTGGCGCTAAAGAGCTTATGTGCATCCGTGTACTTGGCGGCACCGGCAGACGTTATGCCGGCGTTGGCGATGTTGTTGTCTGCGCAGTCAAGAAGGCAGCACCCGGTGGTGTTGTTAAGAAGGGTGACGTAGTTCGCGCCGTTGTGGTTAGAACTGTACAGCCCGTAAGAAGAGCAGACGGCTCCTACGTTCGCTTCGATGAGAACGCAGCAGTCATCATCAAAGAAGATAAGAACCCCCGCGGTACCCGTATTTTTGGGCCGGTTGCAAGAGAGCTTCGTGATAACGACTACATGAAGATCCTCTCCCTGGCACCCGAAGTTGTTTGATGGGAGGATGTACAATGAGTAAAATGCACGTTAAGACCGGCGATACCGTTATCGTGATCTCCGGCGAATATGCAAACGGCAAAGAGCCCGCCATCGGCAAAGTAATCGGCGTTTCCCCCAAGGAAGGCAAGGTTATGGTTGAGGGTGTTCAGATCGTTTCCAAGCATGTTAAGCCCAGAAGACAGGGCGAGGCAGGCGGTATCATCAAGACCGAAGGCGCTATCTATGCCAGCAAGGTGCAGCTCTACTGCCCCAACTGCAAGGCAGGCAGACGTTCCAAGGTTCAGATCACCGAAGATGGCCGTAAGATCAGAGTTTGCGCAGGCAAAAAAGGCTGCGGCAAAGAAATTTGATGAAGGAGGGTATTTACAATGTCTAGACTGAAAGAATTTTATAAGAGCGACGTTGCACCTGCCCTCATGGCAAAGTTCAACTACTCCAGCCCCATGCAGATCCCGAGACTTGACAAGGTTGTAATCAACGTTGGTGCAGGCGAAGCAAAGGAGAACCCCAAGGTTATCGACGCTATCATCGCTGACATCACCGCTATCACCGGCCAGAAGGCTGTTGCAACCACCGCTAAGAAGTCCGTTTCTAACTTTAAGATCAGAGCTGGCCAGAAGATCGGCGTTAAGGTAACTCTCCGCGCTGAGAACATGTGGGAATTTGTTGACAAATTCTTCAACCTGGCACTGCCCCGCGTTCGTGACTTTAAGGGTATCAACCCCAACGCGTTCGACGGCAGAGGCAACTACAGCGTTGGCTTGAAGGAACAGCTGATCTTCCCCGAAATCGAGTACGATAAGGTGGACAAGGTCAGAGGTATGGACATCGTATTTGTAACCACCGCACAGACTGATGAGGAAGCTAAAGAGCTTCTGACTCTGCTGGGCGCACCGTTCGCAAAACAGTAAGGAGGAAAACAAGATGGCAAAGAAAGCAATGATTCTTAAGCAGCAGAAGGCCCCCAAGTTTTCCACCCGTGCGTACACCAGATGTAAGATCTGCGGCAGACCGCACGCGTATATGAGAAAATACGGCATCTGCCGTATCTGCTTCCGTGAGCTGGCTTACAAGGGCCAGATTCCCGGTGTAAAGAAAGCCAGCTGGTAATCGTAAGGAGGATTGAATTATGCAGATGACAGACGTTGTAGCAGACCTGCTCACCAGAATCCGCAATGCAAACGATGCAAAGCACGAGACTGTTGACGTTCCTGCTTCCAATATGAAGAAAGCCATCGCTCAGATTCTTCTCGACGAGGGCTACATCAAAGATTTCAAAGTAACCGACGACGGCAAGCAGGGTATCATGACCATCACCCTGAAGTACGGCGAAGGTAAGCAGAAGATCATCCAGGGCATTAAGCGTGTCTCTAAGCCCGGATTGAGGATTTATGCGGCAAGTCAGGACATTCCGAAGGTCAGAAACGGCCTCGGCATCGCGATTGTTTCCACCTCCCGTGGTATCATGACCGACAAGGCAGCCCGCAAAGAGAACGTGGGCGGTGAAGTACTCGCCTTCGTTTGGTAAGGAGGATTTGAAACATGTCCAGAATTGGTAGAAAGCCGATTGCGCTCCCCGCAGGTGTTACCGTTACTGTCAGCGACAGCAACCTGGTTACCGTAAAGGGTCCCAAAGGCGAACTTTCCGAGCAGATCAGCCCCATCATCAGCGTTAAGGTTGAGGGTGCGGAGATCCTGGTTACTCGTCCCAACGACGAGAAAGAAGCAAGATCCCTCCACGGTCTTTCCAGAACTCTGGTTGCTAACATGGTTGTTGGCGTTACCGAGGGCTACGTTAAGAACCTGGAGATCATCGGTGTTGGTTACCGTGCAGAAATGAAGGGCAAGGACCTTCTCCTGCACTTGGGCTACTCCCATGACATTCTCATGACCGCTCCCCAGGGTATCACCTTTGAGATCCCCGGCGATAGCGGCGGATTGAAGATCAAGGTAAGCGGCTCCAACAAGCAGCAGGTTGGTCAGATCGCAGCAGTTATCCGCGGCAAGCGTCCTCCCGAACCCTACCATGGTAAGGGTATCCGCTATGCTGGCGAATACGTGAGAAGCAAAGCCGGTAAGGCTGGCAAATAACGGGAAGGAGAGGAAAGAAACATGATTACTCGTGCTGATAGCAATGCAAAGAGACTCCATAGACATAAGAGAGTCAGAGCGAAGATTTTCGGAACTCCCGCAAGACCCCGTTTCTGCGTTTATCGTTCCAACGATAACATCTACGTTCAGATCATCGACGACACCGTAGGCAATACCCTCGTAGCAGCTTCCTCCACCGAAAAGGAATTCGGCGCAGAGGGCGGCAACATCGAGGCAGCAAAAAAGGTTGGCGAACTGGCTGCAAAGAGAGCTCTCGAGAAGAACATTACCGAGGTTGTCTTTGACCGCGGCGGTAATCTCTATCACGGCCGTGTAAAGGCTCTCGCTGAGGCTGCTCGCGAAGCCGGCCTGAAGTTCTAAGGAGGGTATTATGAAAAAAGATTATTCCAATGTAGAATTCAAGGAAAACCTTGTTGATACCAAGAGCGTTTCCAAAACCGTAAAGGGCGGTCGTATCCGTCGCTTCTCTGCTCTGGTTGTAGTCGGTAACGGCGAAGGCCTGGTAGGTTACGGCATCGGTAAAGCAGCCGAAGTTCCGGATGCTATCCGTAAGGCTATTGAGGCTGCTAAGAGAAACGTTATCGAGGTTCCTCTGGTTGGTACCACCATTCCTCACGAGATCGTTGGTGAGTATGGCGCAGGCAAGGTTCTTCTGAAGCCCGCTGCACCCGGTACCGGTATCATCGCCGGTGGTAAGGTACGTGCCGTTCTCGAGATGGCAGGTATCCGCGATATCCGTGGTAAGTCTCTCCGTTCCAACAATCCCGCGAACGTTGTTAAGGCAACCTTCGAGGCATTGAAGGATCTTCGTACCGTTGAAGAAGTTGCTGCAATGCGCGGCATCGACGTCAACAACGTCCGCTAAGGAGGTCAGACATGAAAGTTAAAATTACTCTGGCCAAGAGCCTGATCGGCCGTAAAAAGAACCAGATCCTCACCGCTGCATCCCTCGGTCTGAACAAGATCGGCGACGTTAAGATCGTTGAGAAGGACGCAAGCATTGAGGGCAAGATCAACGTTATCTGCCACCTCGTTAAAGTCGAAGATGCAGAGTAACGGATCGACAGATTAGAAGAAGGAGGATATAGTTATGAAACTTCATGAGCTTTCTCCGGCTGTCGGTTCCACCAAAGCTCCCTACAGAAAAGGTAGAGGTGCAGGTAGTGGTAACGGCAAAACCGCAGGTAAGGGTCACAAGGGTCAGAACGCTCGCGCAGGCGGCGGTGTAAGACCCGGTTTCGAGGGCGGTCAGTTGCCCCTTTACAGAAAACTTCCCAAGAGAGGTTTCAAGAACCACTTTGCAACCCAGTATGCCATCATCAATCTGTCCGATCTGGATGTATTTGAAGCTGGCGCAGTGATCGATCTCGACACTCTGGTAGCAAATGGCATCATTAAGAAGACGTTCGATGGACTTAAGGTCCTGGGCAACGGCGAAGTTACCAAAGCATTTACCGTAAAAGCATCCAAGTTTTCCGCGTCCGCTCAAGAAAAGATCGAAGCCGCAGGCGGAAAGACTGAGGTGGTATAATGTTTAAGGTATTCGGTAATGCATGGAAGGTGCCGGAGCTGCGTAAGAGAATGCTCTTCACGCTGCTGGTCATCGTGATTTACCGACTCGGCGCCAACGTTATGGTACCTTTCATTAACAGCAACGCCGTTCAGGCATTGTTCAGCTCTGATGCCGTTAAGGGCTCCTTATTCGGCTACTTCAGCATGCTGGCCGGTGACGCTTTCTCTCAGGCAACTCTGTTTGCTCTGGGTGTCAGCCCCTACATCACCGCATCCATCGTTATCCAGCTGTTGACCATCGCTATCCCCGCACTGGAAAGAATTGCTAAGAGCGGCCCCGAAGGCCAGGCAAGAATTTCTCGTTACACCCGTTACGTCACCATCGCACTGGCGATCATCACTTCTTATGGTTACTATGCAACCTTGAAGAGCCAGGGCATGATCGAGAACAAGGGCTTCTTTGCGGCACTGATCATCATCGCATGTCATACCGCAGGTGCTTGCTTGGTTATGTGGCTGGGCGAGCGTATCGACGAGAAGGGTATCGGCAACGGTATCTCCTTGATCCTGTTCGCTAACATCGTTTCTACCGGTCCTACTCTGGTAGCAAATATGTTCAGCCTGCTGACCGGTAGCTTCAGCGTTAGCAACGTCCTGGGTGTTCTTGCAGCAGCAGCTATGATGCTGGTCATCATCACCTTGGTAGTATTCTTCTCCAACTCCGAGCGCCGTCTGCCTGTCCAGTATGCTAAGAGACAGGTTGGACGTAAGATGTACGGCGGTGCAAACACCCACCTTCCCATCAAGATCATGATGGGCGGCGTTATGCCTGTCATCTTCGCATCTGCGATCGTGTCTCTGCCCTCCACCCTGGCTTTGATCATCGGTGGCGGCTTCCAGACCTGGGTTCAGAACTGGTTCTCTTCCGGCAGCGTAATCTATGTGCTGGTAATGTTCGTTCTGATCATCGCATTTGCATACTTCTATATCGCAATTTCGTTTAATACCGTTGAGGTTGCCAACAATCTGAAGAACAACGGTGGTACCATCCTGGGTTACAGACCCGGTCAGCCCACCGCACAGTACATCCAGAAGGTTGTCAACAGAATCACCCTGATCGGTGCACTGTTCCTTTCCTTCATGTCGATCTTCCCGATCCTCATGAGCTGGACCAACAACGCTGCACTGTCCATGCTGGTGTATGGCGGTACTTCGGTCATCATCGCAGTTGACGTAGCTCTGCAGACTACCAGAGATATCGAGAGCGAGACGACCATGCGTCACTACAAGGGCTTCCTTGAGTGATCTGTTTCGGGAGAATTGAGAAATGAACCTGATACTGTTTGGCCCTCCCGGTGCCGGTAAAGGCACACAGGGCGAAATTATCTGTGAGGCGCTCAAGATCCCTACTATTTCGACCGGAGCCATGATCCGTGCCGCCATCAAAGACGGCACGGAGCTTGGCAAGCAAGCTTCCGAACTGATCAAGTCCGGTGCGCTTGTTCCCGATGAAGTGGTTGTTGGCATCGTGAAAGAACGTCTTGCAAATCCGGACTGCGCCAATGGCTTCATCCTGGACGGGTTCCCCCGTACGATTCCTCAGGCAGAAGCGCTCGATCAGCTTGGTGTTCACATCGACTGCGTCCTTTCTCTGGAAGTATCCGATGAGACCATCGTTGAGCGTATGAGCGGCAGACGCTCCTGCCCCGGTTGCGGTGCTACTTACCACGTTAAGTATAACCCTTCCGCTGACGGAAAGACTTGCGATTCCTGCGGCACTGAGTTGACTCTCCGTGCTGATGATAAGCCTGAAACGGTTCTGAACCGTCTCCAGGTTTACCATACGGAAACCGAACCGCTCAAGGACTATTACGCAAAGAAGAATCTTTTGAAAACCGTTGTCGGACAGGCAAGTGTGGATGATACCACCCGCCTGGTTAAGGAAGTGCTCGGCATATGATCATCTTGAAATCCAAAGAAGAGATTCAGATGATG
Source organism: Clostridia bacterium (assembly GCA_017549925.1). Taxonomy (GTDB): domain Bacteria; phylum Bacillota; class Clostridia; order Oscillospirales; family CAG-382; genus Coliplasma. The sequence goes on from JAFYNA010000044.1 coordinate 11,806, forward strand.
AGAGATGCCGGACGGATCGCGGCGATAGCACGGGCTGTTGGCGGTGAGCATTGCAAAGAAGGCGTCACAACGGCGCAGATCGATGCAGTGATCCGCAAGACCATCAAGTCCCTGGGTGCTACCCCGTCCTTCCTGAATCTCTACGGCTTTCCCGCCTCCGCGTGCATCAGTGTGAACGAAGAAGTGATCCACGGGATCCCTTCTGACCGCGTGCTGAAGAACGGCGATATCGTCAAGATCGACGTCGGTGCCTTGTATAAAGGCTACCACGGAGATTGCGCCGCAACTTTTGCGGTGGGCGAGATCAGCAGGGAAGCGGAGCAGCTGATAGAGGTAACACGGCAAAGCTTTTTCAAAGGACTTCAAGCTGCAGAGTGCGAGGGTGCGCGTCTCGGTGATATCGGGAACGCCATCCAAACCTACGTGGAATCCTTTGGTTACTCGGTTGTTCGTGACTTTGTGGGTCACGGCATCGGAAAAAAAGTACACGAGGATCCCGAAGTTCCTAATTACGGCAGAGCGGGAAGAGGTATACGGCTTTGCTCCGGCATGACCTTGGCTGTTGAGCCTATGATCAACGCCGGTGTCTACTCGGTACACACCTTGTCCAACGAATGGACGGTGGTCACCGACGACGGAAAGCTGTCTTCTCATTTCGAGAACACCTTCGCGCTGACAGATAACGGTGCCGTGATCCTGACCGACCCCTCATAAAATGAGCGGCAACGTAGGATGCTTGGCCCGATCTTTGGCCGGCAGGGATGCGGGAGTCATCTGCTTGATCCTTCGCGAGGAAGACGAAAACGTTTTCATTGCGGACGGTCGAGACAGAAGGGTAGAAACCCCAAAGAAGAAAAACCGTAAGCATGTAAGATTGATCACCGGCGAAAACGGAGAGCCCATTCGGTTTTCCGGCGAAGCATTGACCAACCGCTTCTTGCGGAATTGGCTGCGGGAACAAGCCGGTCGCGTACAGGTATGAAGGAGGAGTTGTTCTGGCTAAGGACAATGTGATTGAATGTGAAGGTGTCGTGGTTGAGGTTCTGCCCAACACGGTATTCCGCGTAAAGCTGACCAACGGTCACATCATCACCGCTCACATTTCAGGAAAAATGCGCATGAATTATATTCGAATCCTTCCCGGTGACAAGGTTACCGTTGAGGTTTCGTTATATGACCTGACACAGGGCAGAATCACTTTCAGAGCAAAGTGATCTGCAACCACAATGAATGGAGGTATCATCATGAAAGTAAAACCTTCCGTAAAGAAAATCTGCGAGAAGTGCAAGATTATCAAGAGAAAAGGCAAGATCATGGTAATCTGCGAAAACCCCAAGCATAAACAGAAACAAGGCTAAGGAGAGAGGTGTAACAATGGCACGTATTTCAGGCGTTGACATTCCTAACGCAAAGCGTGTTGAGATCGGTCTGTGCTATATCTACGGTATTGGCAGAAGCCGTTCCAACGAAATCTTGAAGGCGACCGGCATCAACCCCGACACTCGCGTTAAGGACCTGACTGAGGCAGATATTGCCAAGCTTCGTGATTGCATCGAAAACAACTACGTTGTAGAAGGCGATCTGAGAAGAGAAGTAGGTCTGAACATCAAGAGAATGGTGGAAATTGATTGCTACCGCGGCCAGAGACACAGAAAAGGTCTCCCCGTAAGAGGTCAGCGTACCAAGACCAACGCAAGAACCAGAAAAGGTCCCGTCAAGACCATCGCGAACAAGAAAAAGTAAGAGGGAGGTAAAGACGGAAATGGCAAAGACTACTAAGAAGACTGCATTGAAGAAGCGTCGCGAAAAGAAGAATATCGAGCGCGGTGCGGCTCATATCCAGTCCAGCTTTAACAACACCATCGTAACCATCACTGATACCCAGGGCAACGCAATTTCTTGGGCATCCGCAGGTGAGCTGGGTTACAGAGGTTCCAGAAAGTCTACTCCTTTCGCAGCTCAGATGGCAGCTGAGGCAGCTGCAAAGACTGCAATTGAGCAGGGCTTGAAGACTGTAGAAGTATTCGTAAAGGGCCCCGGTCAGGGTAGAGAATCTGCAATCCGTGCACTGCAGGTAGCAGGTTTGGAAATCACTATGATTAAAGACGTAACGCCGATTCCTCACAACGGTTGCAGACCGCCCAAGAGAAGACGCGTTTAATCAAGAATAGGAGGCAAACACATGGCAAGATATACAGGACCCTCTTGCAGACTGTGCCGCAGAGAAGGCACCAAGCTTTATCTGAAGGGCGACAAGTGTGCAAGCGACAAGTGCCCCTTGTCCCGCAGAGGCACTGTTCCCGGTCAGCATGGCGCTAACGTGTCCAGAAGAAGACCTAAGGAATACACCCTGCAGCTCCGCGAGAAGCAGAAGGCAAAGAGATACTACGGTATTCTGGAGAAGCAATTTAAGAACTACTTTGAGAAGGCTGACAGACTCCCCGGCCAGACTGGTGAAAACCTGCTGACCATGATCGAGCGTCGCTTCGATAACGTAGTTTACCGTATGGGTATGGCAGCAAGCCGTAAGGAAGCTCGTCAGCTCGTACTCCACGGCCACTTTACCATCAACGGCAAGAAGGTAAATATTCCTTCCTACCTGGTAAAGAAGGGCGACGTGATCGCTTTGAAGGATAAGAGATCCAACAAGGAATCTGAGAAGATTAAAGTGCTTATCGAGAATATCAACAGCAGACCCGTTCCCGCATGGCTTACCGTTGATGCGGAAAATGTTATTGCAACGATCAACAACCTTCCTACCAGAGCCGACATCGACTTCCCGTTCGAAGAGCATTTGATCGTCGAGTTGTACTCGAAGTAATCGTCTCTGCTACAGAGCCGACCATTGAAATAGGAGGTTATTATAATGATCGAAATCGAAAGACCGAACATTGTTACCGCTGAGCTTAGCGAAGACGGAAAACACGGTGTTTTTGTCATTGAACCCCTTGAGAGAGGCTACGGCATTACGCTTGGCAACTCCTTGCGCAGAGTGCTTTTGAGCTCCCTGCCCGGCGTTGCAGTATCTAATATCAAAATTGACGGTGTTCTTCACGAAATCTCCACCGTGCCCGGTGTCAAGGAAGATGTTCCTGAGATCGTGATCAATGTCAAGGGTATTGTTGCGAAGTTGCATTGCAACGAGCCGAAAACCGTTATGATCGATGTTCGCGGCGGCGAAGTTACCGCCGGCGATATTCAGACGGACTCCGATATCGAGATCCTGAACCCCACCCACCATATTGCAACGGTTGAACCCGGTTCTCCGTTCTTTATGCAGCTCACCTTTGAGCATGGCAGAGGTTACGTTTCTTCCGATAAGAACAAGGCCGCAGCGGAATCTTCCGTTATCGGCGTGATCTATACGGATTCCATCTATACGCCTGTCTACACCGCAAACTATACCGTTTCTAACACCCGTGTCGGCAATATCACCGACTACGATCGTCTTGAGCTTGATGTGACCACCAACGGTACCATCAACGCCAAGGAGGCGGTTTCTTTGGCAGCAAAGATCCTCAACGAGCACCTCAATCTGTTCGTAGAGCTCTCTGTCGAGGCCCAGAACTCCACCGTTCTGGTAGAGCGTGAGGAAGCAAAGAAGGGCAAGGTTCTTGAGATGACCATCGAAGAGCTGGATCTGTCCGTCAGAAGCTTCAACTGCTTGAAGCGTGCAGGTATCGACAACGTAGAAGATCTGATCAGCAAGACCGAGGAAGAGATGATCAAGGTTCGTAACCTTGGTAAGAAGTCCCTCGAGGAGGTCATTCTGAAATTGCAGTCTCTCGGACTTGCATTCAGAAAGCCCGAAGACTAACATTTTGTAAGAAGGAGGCACAGAGAAATGCCCGGAAACAGAAAATTAGGCAGAAACACTTCTCAGAGAATGGCCATGCTGAAAGGTATGGTAACCTTCCTCTTGGAGAAGGGCAGAATCGAAACTACGGTCACCCGTGCGAAGGAAGTCAGCGCACTGACCGATAAGATGATCACGCTTGGTAAGGCAAACACCCTTGCTTCTAAGCGTCAGGCACTTTCTTTCCTGAAGAAAGAGGCTGTTGTTTACAAACTCTTCACCTTGATCGCTCCCAACTATGAGGAACGCAACGGTGGTTATACCAGAGTTCTCAAGATCGGTCCCAGACGTGGCGACGGTGCCGAAATGGCAATCATCGAGCTTGTGGATGCAGAGGCTATCTACGCTCCCAAGACTGAGACCAAGAAAGAGAAGAAGTCCAAAGAGGCAGACGCTGAGTAAGCAAAGCTTCCGAATAAACGGATTTCAGGCGGTTGTGAAAGCAACCGCCTTCTTTTTTTGCTTGCATTGCAACGAAAATTGTGTTATACTGGGAGCAACTGATGAGAAGGAGGTGTCTACGATTGAACCGTTGGTTGTGCTGGTATGATTGCTTTGACGGAAACGATCCTAAAGCCTTTGTGGAACATATAAATGCAAAAGGCACACTTCCCTTATCCTTAAGAGAATTGCTTCGCTCAGAGCAAGAGAATGCCTTTGGCGGAATGCTTCTTGACGTCCCGGAGGAAGCTTTGAACTCCCTTTGTCAATGCACAGTTCGTGCAGGGCTCTCGATTTGTCTGTTCTGCAGCGTTCCGTATAGTGACCGAACCATGTACACGTTGCGGAAATACAAAAACCTCTCCGTTTATCCTACCGCATCCTTTTTGCAGAGATTGTCAAAGTCGCAACCCGATGTGCCTTTGAATGCCCAGGTGGTATATCTTGATCTGCCGCTTCAAAGAAATCTTTTGGAGCTTTTTCGAGAATGCAAGACCCGTGTGGTAGTTATAAAGGACGAAAAGCTTCTTTCTGTCATCTCGGAAAAAGGCTTTTACACCCTTCTTGCCGTGGCGTCACATACAGTGCGCCGGGAAATCTCTTCCTTCGAGATTCCTATACAAAAGGATCCGCTGTTTACAAGCTTTCCGCTTGCGCCTCGTGTTGCAATGCTTGAGGATTCCACTTCGCTTTTTTGTGCCACTTATGAGCGTTGCTACGACTCCTCCGCTTGCAGCTATAAAATCGCAGGTGTATTCCCTCACGTTTCGGAGACGAGGGTACCGATCCCGCAGGATCTTATGGCGTATTGTATCGAAAAGCTTTCGAAAAACACCGCCGTGCTTTTGCAATTTGGACAGGGCGAGGAACTGTTTCTCTACGGCCTGCACGGAGATACAGGGTGCTTGTTGGCCATGGATCAGCGTTGGCGTACCGTTCTGCTGAGCAGAAAAGGCTTAGAAAAGATCGTGAAGGATGGGGCAGAGATCACGTTGCTTTCAAAAACTTCTTCTGATGCGAAACCGCGGGAGGACTTTTTCTCGGCTCTCTTGCAGGAAACCGACGACTTCAAGCCGCCCTACAAAGGCAGAACCGCCGCCGTGAGATTTATGAACGCTTTTGCAACCGACGGAACTTCCGTTACCCGATTTTCCTTGCTGACCTTTATCGAGGAGCGTTTTCTGATAGGGGAGGCGTTGAGGTGGTTCGCGGCGGAAAAGGAGTTGTACGTAGAGAATTTGGAAAATCATCTTACTTTCCTGGAGAAAGAGATTCGCCCGATTCTGAAAGAATTGCGTGAGGGACCCTTCGAGATGACCCCAAAACGTCATTTGCAATGGAGTCAATGTATCAATCGAGTTTTTGCCTCGGAGGAGAACTGTGTGCGAGATTGCGTGGAGGATCTACATCGTATGGCTACCTACCGTCAGTGGGCAAAAGAGTTAGGAAAAAAGTCATAAATAACCGAAAAAATGTTCTTGCATTCCGTTGGAAAGTGTGATATACTAAAATAAGTTATTTAGTAGCATTTTCAGGGGGAAATGATATATGCTTCGTAAAGTTATCAGCCTTTTGCTTTTGATGGCATTTGTGGCTGCGCTCCTTGCTTCCTGCACGGTGGATTTTGCAGATCCCTTGGCAGACTCGGAGGATGAACGCGCCATCCCTACGGTGGTTTTGCCCTCCGCAAAAATGAATCAAACCGTAAACTATCCCATGGCGGAACCCGACGAGGAGCCTTCTGTACCTACGGATGAACCGCTCCCCGAGCCCGAGCCTGAGCCTATTATGATCCCCATCCGTTCTATCACCCAAAATCAGGAGAACGTGCTGGAGTTTTACGGCGATGTGGATATGAACGATCCCGAGGTAGCCGCCGCTGTTCAGCAGATCAACGAGCTGTTGGCAGGCTATGATAAGCCCATTGCATTCTGCGCCTATTCGTTGGACGGCTCCCGTGCCATTGCTTACAACTGCCGAGAGAACTATTTCTCCGCTTGTACCATCAAAGCCGGATATATGCTGTATTGCTGTCTGGCCATTGAGCAGGGCATCGTCTCTGCCGATGACATCATGATCTACGAGGAGAAGTACTACCACGGCGGCTCCGGCAAGATCAAGAATGCCGAGTACGGCACTCCCTATACCATCAAGGAGCTGATCCGCCTCAGCCTGCGTTACAGCGATAACATCGCATATAAGATGTTGGTTCGCTACTTCGGCAAGGACGGCTATAACAAGATGATGACCGAGTTGGGGGTCTCCCGCTTGAAGCTTAGCTCTTCCACGGAGATTTCCACTGTTTGGAATTATAACACCAACGCCCGCGACCTTTGCATCATCTGGCGTGAGCTGTACTTCTACTTCGCTACGGAAACAGAGATGGCACAGCTGTTCAAGACCGCTACAACCAATACCGCATACAACTACGCCACCAAATTGATCGACGAGAAGTATTCTCACAAGTCCGGCGATAAATTCAAGCCCAACCCCGTGTATAACGATGCCGCCATCGTTTGGAAGAAGGATAACCCCTACGTGGTTGCCACTCTGAACGGCTCCGAAGGGGAAGAAGAGGACGAATACGTAGTAGGTACCATCGTGAAATTGATCAATGACTATATTATGAAATAAAGAGGAAGTAAAAATGGCACTTTTGAAAACCGTAACCAAAGATTCCCTTGTTTTTCACGTTTTTGATACCCGCGCCGAGGGCGGTGCCCTTGCAGCAAGAGAAGGTGCAGATGTGATCCGCGACCTTCTGTCCAAGCAGGAGAAGGTGAACATCATCTTCGCCGCCGCGCCCTCTCAGAACGATACCCTCTCTGCATTGCTGGCAGAGGAGGGGATCGATTGGTCTCGTGTACGTGCCTTCCACATGGACGAGTACGTAGGCTTCGGCAGAGAGTGCCCCCAGAGCTTTGGTACTTATCTTTACGACCACGTTTTTGGCAAACTTCCCTTCGGCGAGGTTTATTACATCAACGGCGCCGCAGAGGATCCCAAGCAGGAATGCCTTCGTTACAGCGAGCTCTTGACCAAATATCCCACCGACATCGTTTTCCTTGGCATCGGTGAGAACGCACACATCGCCTTCAATGATCCCTGGATCGCAGACTTCAATGATCCTGCATTGGTTAAGCTGGTTCCTCTGGATGAGGTTTGCCGCAATCAGCAGGTTCACGACGGATGTTTCCCTACCCTGGACGATGTACCCACCCACGCCTTTTCTTTGACCGTACCCGCTCTGGTGAAGGCAAAGCATATGTTCTGCACCGTTCCTTGCGCTACCAAGGCTGAGGCCGTTTATCTGACCGCTACCGCTCCCATCAACGAGGATGTTCCCGCCACCGCAATGCGGAACCATCCCCACGCCGTCATGTACTGCGATAAGGATAGCGGCGCAAAAATTCTTTAACACATAAGAAAAGGAGCGTGTTCGCTCCTTTTTCGTTAAAAGGGTATACCATGGAGTTTCTTGTAGACCAAAAGCATGACGGAGTCCTGCTGCGTTCTTATCTGAAAGGGACCTGCGGCGTCTCCTCCCGATTGCTGACACAATTAAAAAAACGCCCCGAGGGCATCACCGTCAACGGAAACCACGTTACCGTACGGTATATTTTGCGTGCGGGGGACCTGTTGCGCATCGATTCCGAGGACAGTATCTCCCAGGATGCTTTCCCGGCTGTGGAATTGCCCTTTACCATCCTTTACGAGGACAGCGATCTTCTCATTGTGGACAAGCCTGCCAATATGCCCACCCATCCCTCTGCGGGCCATAACGGAGATACGTTGGCCAACGGCTTAACCTATTTGTTTGCGCAACGGGGAGAACCCTTCGTGTTTCGTCCCGTCAGCCGTTTGGACAGAAACACCAGCGGCATCATCACCCTCGCCAAGAACCAATACGCCGCCGGCGTGCTTTGTAAGGCGATGAAAGCCCATCAGATCAAAAAAACCTACCTTGCCATTACAGAGGGGTTCCCGCCCTCAGAAAGCGGCAGAGTGGAAACAGGAACTCGACGGAGAGAGGACTTCTTCGTTCTGCGAGAGGTCTGCGAGATCGATGCTCCGGGAGCATCCTTAACGGTCACGGATTATAAGCTTTTACAGCAAAACCAATCCCACGCTCTGCTGGAGCTGCATCCCCTTACCGGCAGAACTCACCAGATCCGTGTCCATTTGGCGTACTTGGGCTGTCCCATTCTCGGCGACGACCTCTACGGCAGGGAAAGCACCTTGATCCCGCGGCACGCTCTCCACGCCTGCCGTGTAGAGTTATGCCACCCCACCACCGGCCGACAAATGGTATTTGAATCTCCCTTGCCGGAAGATATGCAGAAACTTTGCGTTTTTCCGTGAGCAATTTGTAACACTTGATGAAAAGCTGTTGACAAGTGTCGAATTCTGTGCTACATTGTAGACAGAAAAGGACGAAAGGGGAGATCGCAGTGAAGAAGTGGAATGCTCAACGAGTCAAGGCTTTGTTGAAGAAGATCTTGGAGTTTATCTTAAACCCACGGTTGCTTCTTTGCTTCGGTATCGCGTGGTTTATCACCAACGGCTGGTCTTACGTTTTTGTGTTCTTGGGTACGTATTTCGGCATTACGTGGATGTCCGTTACGGGGATCTCTTGGCTGGCCATTTTGTGGTTCCCGTTCTCTCCCGAGAAGATCGTCACCGTGTTCATTACCATCTGCCTGCTCCGCTGGTTCTTTCCTAAGGATCAGAAGACCTTGGCAGTTATCCGTGAGGAGCAAGCCGCCCTTCTTTCCGCCCTGCGGAGAGCAAAGCAAAAGCGCCGCCGCAAGCGTGTGGCAAGATGGCTTGTCAAAGAGCTTCCCAGACGGAGAGTTCTTAAAAAATCAAACTAAAAAAAATTAGTGCGTATCGAGTTTTCCGATACGCACTTTTTTACGTTATTTCACAAGCTGAATAACAAGGATCGCGATCAAGCAAGCCAGCATATACGCGCCGATGATCGCCTGGGCTTTTCCGTCGGGCTTGGGAACCTTCACACGAACCACGTAACCGATGCCCACTACGAGGAACGCCAAGCGGAACAGAATAGAAAGATGACCCGCCAGCATATGCACGATGACGAGCAAGGGCAGAAGCATCGCAGAGAAGGGGATCGGTACACCGGTAAAATGCTTCAGCTTAAGGTCGGGGCTGTCTACCGCCGCCTCGGTGTTAAAGTTCGCCAAGCGGGTAGCACCGCAAACGCAGAACAGCAAGTACAAAAGGATATCGATGATCCCGTTGTATCCCATTTGATAGGCAATAAAGCAGGGAACCGCGCCGAAGCTTACCATGTCGCAAAGGCTATCCAGCTGAACACCGTAAAAACGGGATCTGTTGGTAGCAGAACGGTTAGCGCGGGCAATACGGCCGTCCGTTGCATCGCAAAGTGCGGCCAGACTAAGGGTGAGCATAGCCAGGAAATGATTTCCGCTTGCCGCCATAAAGCAGGCAAGGACAGCACAAACCAACCCGGTGAGGGTTACAAAATTGGCTAAATTGTAATATCCGATCACAAACTTATTTTTCATAGGTATGTATACCCCTTTTCTATTTGAATAAATGAAGGTCCTTCATTTCACGGAACAGCTTGCAGTAGCTTTCGTGCCTCTCTCGGGAAATGCGACCCATTTCGACCTCTTCAAGGATCCGACAGCCTTCCTCACAGGTGTGTCCGCAACGAGTGTAGCGGCAAGAACCTATGAAGGGCTCCATTTCGGGAAACAGTGTGGGAAGCTCTTCTTTTTCCAGACGGCAATACATTTCCGTATCCAGCATGGTAAATCCGGGCGAATCGGCAATGTATGTACCCTCTCCCACGGAGTACAATGTGGTGGCGCGGGTGGTATTTTTTCCGCGCTGAATTTTCTCGGAAAGCTCGCCCACCTCTGCTTGAAGCTGGGGGAACAATCGGTTCAACAGCGTGGATTTACCAACACCGGAAGCACCGCAGAACACCGAGGTTTTACCCTTTAGGTATTCCAAAAGTGCTTCACCTCCCACCGTTCCTCTTTCCGCAAGGAAGAAGATGGGGTAGGGAGTGCCGTGGAAATGGGCAGCGATCTCGTCTGCACCGCCCAATTCCGATTTTGTAATAGCAATGGCAACGGGGATCTTGGATTTCTCCGCAATCACCGTCAGCTTGTCAAGGGTGTAGGGTGCGGGCTTGGGAGCGGTTGCGGCAATTACCAGCACCAGCAATCCGATGTTGGCAATGGGTGGGCGAACCAAGCTGTTGATCCTGGGATCTACCTCTCGGATAAAGCCGGTATCGTCTCCGTTATCCTCTGCCGTTACGCGGTCACCCGCCATCAGCTTCAGTCCGTTTTTACGAATCTTGGAAGCACCTCTGCA
>JAFYNA010000045.1 GCA_017549925.1 Clostridia bacterium
GACGTGGCTTGCGTACAGCCCAACTATTCTTTTGCAAAGGTTGCCAACAAGCAAAGACTTTACGACAACGCCGATCTGGCAAAGAAGTTCGGTCTCTGCTACGAATTGGAGTTCACCGGCGGCAACAACCCCGAGGACATCAAGCGTTACACCGAGTATCTGGATTGCGGGGCAAAAACCGGGTTTATGCACACCATCAAGATGTATTATGAGGGCGGCAGAGGCTTCTTAGCGGCCTGCCAAACCAAAGACCCCCTGTTCCGCACCGTGTACGACAATACCTATCTCTTCGCAAAAGAAAAGTATATTGCACAGGAAGAATAACAAGAGCGCAAAAAAGGAGCTGAGAGATCAGCTCCTTTTTCATATTCTTTTTTAACGCTCCTCTCGGAAATAGGCCAGACCCAATGCCGCAGGGCCTTGGTTCTCGCGGCTCTTCCGCAGGTTGATGACGATCAGCACCAGGATGGTGATGATGTAGGGAAGCATTTGGGCAAGGTCATCGGAAACGGTGATTCCCAGCATCTGGGGCAGATACATATACGCCCAGTAACAAATGCTGAACACCAAGGAGCCCCAAAGCAGGTTGATGGGCTTCCACAGTGCAAAAATAACCAACGCCACCGCCAGCCAACCGAAGGCCTCGATGGAATCGATGTCCGCCACTGCCCAAGCGCCGCTCTTGAATTCCATGGTGCAGAAGATGCCCGCAACACCTACCAGACCGGAGCCTATGCAGGATGCGAGATACTTATAGCGAGTAACGGAAATGCCCGCCGCATCTGCGGTAGCGGGGTTCTCACCCACCGCACGCAGGTTCAAGCCGGTGCGGGTCTTCTTGAAGAACAGCGCCACGCCGATGGCAAGAACGATGGTGAGATAGAACAGGAAGCCGTAGTTGAACAGCACCTTGGAAACAAAGCCCAAGCTGTCGGACAGGAAGGGGATCTTGGCGGTAAACACCTCAAAGGCCGCTTGGCAACGGGCGTTGCCGCTTTCGGTTTTGACAAAGAAGTCAGACAAGAATTTGGCAAGCCCCGTTCCGAAAATGGTCATGATCAAGCCGATGACGTTCTGATTGATCCTGAGGGTAACGGTGAAGAAGCCGAACACCAAGCCCATGAGCATGGCGGAAAGGAATGCCACCGTCAACGCCAAAAGGATCAGAACCAGCGGATTCGGTGCCGCTACGCTGTTGGCGTAGAGGAACACGGAGATAAAGCCGGAGGCCGCGCCCACGCACATGGTGCCGGGGGTCCCCAGGTTCAGGGAGCCGGATTTCTCTATGATCATTTCTCCCAAAGCCGCCAGCGCCAGGAAGGCCGCGAACTTAAAGCCCTGCTGTAACCAACTGACAAGAATTTCGATCATGCTGCCTTCACCTCCCCGGAAGATTTACGGAACATCACCTTATAGTGAATGAAGAACTCCGAGCCCACGATGAACAGCAGCATAATGCCGATCATGACGTCTGCCGCCGCCACAGAGAAGCCCATGAAGTTATACTCGTTTGCCATCTGTGCCGCGCCCTGCTCCAAGGCTACGATCAGCACGGAAACACCTGCCATGGTGAAGGTGTTGAACTTGGAAAGCCATGCCACGATGATGGCGGTAAAGCCGTAGCCCCCTGCCATGGACACGGAAACGGTGTTACTCTGGGCGGAAACCACCAAGAAGCCGCACAGACCGCAGATGGCGCCGGAAAGGATCATGGTACGGAGAATAACCTTCTTCACGCTGATACCCGCGTAACGGGCGGTGTTGCTGGATTCGCCCACCACGGCGATCTCATAGCCCTGCTTGGTATACTTCAAATAGAAATACATCAGGACCGCTACCACGCAGATGATCACAACGAACCAAAAATCAGAGTTGGTGAACAAGCTCTCCTCCCCGCGGATCAGATAGCCGTTGGCATCCCGCTTCTCCCACAGAGAAGACAGCCAGCCTGCGTGAGTGCCCTGGTTGATCTTACCCAACGCGGTCTTGGGGCCTTTCCACAGATCGTAGAAGAAGTTGACCAAATTCATGGCGATGTAGTTCATCATCAGGGTGAACAAGGTCTCGTTGACGTTCATTTTTGCCTTAAAGAAGGCGGGGATCACGCCCCAAAGAGCGCCTGCCACAAGGCTGACCACCATCACCAAGAACAGGATCAGCACTGCGGGCAGATTGGAGAAATAGAACATCACCACCGCGGCAGCGATACCGCCAACCAAAACCTGACCCTCCGCACCGATGTTCCAAAAACGCATCTTAAAGGCGGGCGCCAAGGCCACTGCGATACACAAAAGCTTGGCAGAGGTTTTGATGGTGGGCCAAAGGAAGCCTTTTCCGAAAGCGCCCTTCAGCATGGTTTGATAGAAGGTAATGGGATCAACGCCCACCACCAGATAAACGAACACCGCGTTCAGGATCAACGCCAAGGCAAATGCACCCAAGCGGATCCCCCAGGCCTGATAGAAGGGCAGCTGCCCTCTTCCTCTGCTTACGATGTGGAACAAGGGCGGTTTTTTTGCGGCAACGGACGTGTTACTCATGGTTGGTACCTCCCTCGCTCTTCAAATTGGTCATCAGATAGCCCACCTCTTCCTTGGTGGTGGTTCTACCGTCTACGATGCCGTTGACGTGACCGTCGCAAAGCACCAGAATGCGGTCGCAAAGTGCCACCAGCACGTCCAGGTCCTCGCCGACGAACAGTACGGCAACGCCTTTTTCCTTCTGCTTGTTCAGCAGGTTGTAAATGGTGTAAGAAGCACCGATGTCCAGACCGCGCACAGCGTAAGCAGTCATCAAAACCGCAGGGGCGGAGGCGATCTCTCGGCCAACCAGTACCTTCTGCACGTTACCGCCGGAAAGACGGCGGACGGGGGTGTTCAAGGAGGGGGTCACAACACCCAGCTCCTCGCGGATCTGCTGTGCCAGCTCTCTGGAATGCTTGATCTCTGCCAAAATGGATTTGCGCATGGTGTAATTACGCAACTGCATATTGCCCACCATGCCCATGCCGCCTACCAGACCCATACCCAAACGGTCCTCGGGCACGAAGGAAAGGGCAACGCCCATGGACTTGATCTGCTTGGGATCCTTGCCGATCAGCTCCTCGGTCTTGCCGTCGGGGGTATCGTAGACCACGGAAGATCCCTGCTCTACGTGCTGAAGCCCCGCAATGGACTCCAAAAGCTCCTTCTGGCCGCATCCGGAAATACCCGCAATGCCCAAAATCTCGCCACCGAACAGGTCGAAGGAAACGTTCTTCAAAACGTCCTCTCCCTCGTGACCCTTTACGGAAAGGTTCTTCACCTGCAAGCGAAGCACGGGGTTCACAGGCTCATGGCGGTCAATGTTCAGCTCCACCTTCTGACCTACCATCATCTCGGTCAGGATCTGCTCGTCAGCCTCGCAGGTGTTGATGGCACCCACGTACTCACCCTTGCGCAGAATGGCCACGCGGTCGGAAACTGCCAGCACCTCGTGGAGCTTGTGGGTGATGATGATCACCGTCTTGCCGTCCTTGCGCATCTCACGAAGCACGGTAAACAGCTTTTCCGTCTCCTGAGGGGTCAAAACGGCGGTGGGCTCGTCCAGCACCAACACGTTGGCGCCGCGGTACAAAGCCTTTACGATCTCCAGCGTTTGCTTCTGGGAGACACTCATATCGTAAACCTTCATAGAAGGATCGAGTTCAAAGCCATAGGTTTCACAAATGCGGCGAATTGCCTCACTTGCGGCGGAAAGGTCCAAAAGCCCCTTCCCCTTCACGCCCAGCAGAACGTTCTCTGCGGCGGTGAAAACGTCCACCAGCTTAAAATGCTGATGGATCATACCGATCCCCAGATGATGGGCATCCTGAGGAGAGCGGATGGCGGCAAGCTTGCCGTCCAAATAAATTTCCCCTGCATCGGGGCAGTATATGCCGGAAAGCATATTCATCAGCGTGGTCTTGCCGCTGCCGTTTTCGCCCAGCAGAGACAGGATCTCACCCTTATAAATGTCCATAGACACGTCGCGGTTGGCATAGACTTCGCCAAAGGTCTTGGTCACCCCGCGAAAGGCGACTGCCGTATTGTTCGGTATCGTCACAGGCGGATTCCTCCAAAAATAGGATGATGGGGCTGTTGCGAGCAACAGCCCCTTTCGTTTCAAAAAATGTTCTCTGATTACTTGTTCAGCCAGTTGATGCCGTCAATTCTCAGGTTGAATGCGGGAGCGCTCTGTACGAAAGACTCGTGGAAGTAGCCGTCAGCCACTACGTTGTTCTTATCGTAGGTGAAGTCGCCGTCGCTATCGGTAGCGAATGCCCAAGTGATAGCCTTGCCTTCAACGGTGAACTTGGAGGTATCGAATACGTTCAGAGTACCTGCCTGCAGCTTACCAACAACCTCGTCAACCTTAGCCTGAGTGCCTTCTGCGCAGTTGGGGCCCAGGGCGGTGATCTTAACAGCGCCTTCCTTGTAGCCTGCGGACCAGTTGGAAGCGATGTCGCCGCCGTTGATAGCGGTAGCAAATGCGTACTTGTAGTATACGGACCAAACGTTGGTAGCGGAGGTCAGAGCTGCGTTGGGAGCCGCATCCAGCATGGATACGTTGTAACCTACACAGTAAGCAACCTTACCGTTGTTCCAAGCCTCTTCCACTGCGGTGGGAGCGCCTGCGGAGTCAGCGTGCTGAGAAATGATCACACAGCCGCTCTCTACCAGAGCTGCTGCAGCTGCCTTTTCCTTGTCGAAGTCGTACCAGGAATCGGTGAAGTGAACGTCCATCTCAACGTTGGCAACGATGGACTTCACGCCCAGATAGAATGCGGTGTAGCCGGACATAACTTCTGCGAAGTTGAAGGCGCCTACGTAACCGATCTTAACGTTCTCGCCGTTGTAGTTAGCCGCGGTGAGCTTACCGGTGTCGATGAGCTCCTTCAGCTTCATACCTGCAACAACACCTGCAACGTAACGGGACTCGTAAACCTTGGTGAATGCGTTGGACAGGTTGGACAGACCGCTGGAAGCGGCAGTGTCACCGGTCATAGCGATGAACTGAACCTCGGGATGTGCTGCAGCCATTTCCTGCATATAGGACTGATGGCCGTAGGAGTTGGAAACGATTACGTTACAGCCTGCCGCGATGAGCTGCTCGCCGTTGCTGGTAACAGACTCGTCCTCGGGGATGCTGTACTTCCACATAATCTGGGTAGCAACGTCCATACCAAGAGCCTCAGCAGCCTGGGTAATGCCGTCGATGTGTGCCTTGGTGTAGCCCTCCTGATCGTTACCGATCAAGATAACGCCAACCTTCAGTGCGGAAACGTCACCGGTCACAGTGGGAGCAACGTCGTTAACTGCGCCCTGTGCAGCCAGCTCCTTGGTTTCTTCAAAACCGTAGGGCTTGCCGGTCTCTTCTTCCTTCTCACAGGATGCCATGGTCAGAGCAACTGCAAAAACCATTACGCAAGCGAGAAGCAGGGAAAGGAATTTCTTCATGTTTTGTACCTCTCTTGTTTTTGATTTTGTATTTTGCTTTTTCTTTTTTACTCAACAAATTGGATGCCGTCCTTCTGGGACATGGCACCGATCCGCGCCAGAGATTCCACACGGAACCCGCTCTCGCGAAGCTCTCTTCCGCCTTCCTGGAAGGCCTTCTCAATAACGATGCCCGCACCCACGGGAGTTGCCCCCGCATCACGGATGAGCTTGATCAAGGCGTTCAAGGCACTGCCCTTGGCAAGGAAGTCGTCAATGATCAGAACTCTGTCCCCGGGGGAAAGGAAATCCTTGGACACCACGATGTCGTAGGAACGCTGATGGGTGTAGGAGTATACCTCTGCGGTATAAACGTCTGCGTAAATGTTGTTGGTCTTGGTCTTCTTGGCAAACACCACGGGGCAATCGAAATGCAACGCGGTAAGGCAAGCAATACCGATGCCGGAGGCCTCGATGGTCAGGATCTTGTTGATCCCCTCGTCCTTATACAGACGGTAAAACTCCTTCCCCAATTCGGAAAGAAACGCCACGTCGATACGGTGATTCAAAAAGCAATCCACCTTCAAAACGTCTCCTGCGCCGATCTTCCCTTCGGTAAGGATCTTATCTTCCAACAATTTCATACAAAACTCTCCCTTTGATCAAAAAACAAAAAACGCCTGCCAAACGGTGTGCAAGCGCAAATCAACAAACCGGAGTGTAAGATCCGGCAAGCATCGTTACGATATTCATCTTACAGCAGAGTATCATATGCGATCCACCTGTTTTCTGTAGATAAACGTTACCTTATTATACCTTTCTTTTTCCCATTTGTAAAGAGTTTTTTGAATTTTTTATGAAGATTTTGCAAAAAAGAGAGGGGGGGAGGTATTGCGCCCATAAAGGCCTACGCCATCCATGGCACATCCCTTTTGGATGCAAGCTTACGTTCCAAAAGCAACACAAAAACGCCACCTCAAAAGGTGACGTTTTGCATAGTATTTCACTTCAAAAATCTCAACACATACGCCGGATCCTTCTCCAAGGCCGCACGGACAGCTCGGTCAATACAGCCAGCTCGCGGGGATCAAAAACGTATAAGGCGCCGTTACCACCGCGAAGATGAGAGACATTTTCAACCGCAAGGACTTATCAAGGATGCGAGTGCCTACGATGCCGAAGGTGAAAAAGTAATTCAGCACAAAGATCAGCACACCCGATATCACCAGCGCAGGCAGGGAGAGGAGCAGCTCGCTCCCGCTGCTTCCCGCCTCGAACACCAAGAGCATCAGTAGCATATACCCTGCGCCGATGGCGTCGGCAAGGAGACCGAAGCCAAAGATCTTCAGGATGCAATGCTTATACCACTGTTTTTTGGCAGGGATCCCAAGCACCGCCAGGCTGATCAGCAAAACAAGGCTGTCAACAAGGAAGTTGCCGGGAAGAACGATCAGCCACATCTGAGGAAACAGCAGGATCATCCAAAGGGGAAAGAGCACGTTGTAAAGCGTAACGTCTCTGTTTTTCTTCATAAAGCATTCCTCACTTTAAAAATCTCAATGCATACGCCAGATCCTTCTCCAGCGCGGTTTGCACCGCCTCGTTTTCGTGGGCAAACCCTTCAAAGGCCTTTTTCAGCCCCTCTGCGGTGGCTTCTGCGGAGGCGATGGCCGTTTGCAAGGCATCCAGCCCGTCATACAGATACGAGAGACTTTCCACGCGGGCAGCCAAGAACTGCTTGCAGGCCTCTGCGGTCTGCGCCGTTCCCTTGGGGGTAGCAGGGTTGCGGAACGCCTGCGCCAAGGCATCGTTATACCCGCAATAAGACATATACCGCAACGTAAATCCGGAAACGCCGATGGCATCCACGCCAAAGGACATATAGTTCTGCTCTATGATGGAGGCATGGCTGGCGCGCACGTAATAGCCCACACCCAAAACCACATCAGCATCCTCCGTCACGGGGTGGATCTGCTGTGCATAGCCCAACTGATACTCCGTGGTGTTGCCGTAGATCATGGGATAGATCACGTCGGCGTAGCCCTCGGACGCCCATTTTTCCACGTCCTGATACACGTATTTCTGGCGGTCGGTGTACTCCGCAAAGCAGGTAAAGCTTACCTCCGCGTGGGGCGCGGCTTCCTTCACCCTTTGATAGAAGGCCTTGGCGTACCCGCTGATCACATCCCGACGGTAGGCGCACCAATCCGCCCACAAGGGATCGTTGATGCTCAAGGTCTTGGGATCCTTGCCGTACTGCTGTGCAAACCCCTCCGAGGCGGGGCACTCATAGCCGAAGTCCTCGTAATTATGGGCTTGATAGTAAATGGGCAGAGGATAGCGGATGTAGTCCACCTGAATGCCGTAAAGGTCGTATTTGGTCACCAATTCCTTGGCAACCGCCAAATTGAAGGCCTGCACTTGGGAATAAGAGGGCTCTAAGGTCATTCCGCCGGAGGCGTCCACCTTGTTCCCCTTCTTGGAGGTCATCAAATACTCGCTGTATAGGTTTACATAATGTTCTTTCGGATGTTCCACCGAGGCGATGGCAGAGGAGAAGCCGTTCACCATGACGATCAACCGCAAGCCCTCCTCCTTGCAGATGCGGGAGAAGGCCTCCAGCACGTCAAAGCCATTCAGAGCGGGGTGCATCACCATGCCGGGAACGGCGGAGTCATACGCCGCCCAGCCGTAGGCGGTGTTGTCCACGATCAAGGTGTTCAGCCCCACAGACTTAGCATACTGCACCGCCCAGCGCACGGTATCCTCGTTGGTATAATGCAGCAAGGGCGAGCCGTCGTAGTTCAATTCTCCCACGGTGACCCAAGCCTCGCGGTTTTGCAAGGTCAAGGAAGGCACGCACAACGATTGCGCCCGCTTTACCCGTTCCTCGGCGGTCAAAAGTGCCTCACGGGTAAAGCTTGCTTCCAAAGCCTCCATAGCGGCTTTTGCTTCCCCGATGGCGGTATCCGCCTCCTTGTAGGAAATATGGGCAAGGCTTGCCGCCATGGCTTGATAAGCCGCCTCCGTGGCAAGCATCTCCTCCTCCAAACGGCGGGCAAAGCTTTCCGGTGTCTCCAGCAGGAACAGCACCTTGTTCTTCAAAAGGCAGGTCATGCCCTTCTGCGCCCGAGAGGCCAAGGTCTTCCCCCAAGTCCCTTGGGCAAAGACCGCCATTCCCCCTCTGGGAATGTCCGTTCCCCCTGAGGACTCGGTTAAGATCTCCACGATCACACCCTTGGAATCCACCAAAATCTCAGTGGAACGCTCTCGGAGAGGCGTTCTTTGGGAATAGGAATTGGTAAACACCCCGGGAAGAACGTCGCCGGGCTGTTCGTTCACCGTTCCCACCTCCAGCTTTTCGGCGGCGTAGGTAACGGTTCGGCGGGTGTAGGTGGCCTTGTCCCCCACCTTCACCTTCCGCAAGATCTGACTTTCGTAGCTGCTTCCTGCGCCAACGGCCAGAACGTAGCCGTTCTCGGGGATCTTGGTGTTGCCGGAGGTCTCTTTCCCCGAGGGATTGATCTCCACCACCACGCCGTTTTCCACGGCGATCTCCGTGCCCCAAATATTACTGCAGGTGGTGTCGGAATACCATCCGCCGTCAAAGAGAAAGCCGATGGCCTCCTCGGTGCGGGTGGTATTGGTGTACCCCACACGAACGGAAAGATCTTCCCCGAAGGTGACGTACCACTCCCCCTGCTGAACGGGCATCCCGCCGGAGAAGCGGGCGGTGTCTCCCAGGGCAACCTCCCCGGGATCACAACCGTAAAAACGCACCACAAAGCCGTCCTCGGGAACGTAGGGCGCCCTGCCGATCTGCACCACGGTCTGATTTACCGCGGCAACATCGGTATACTCCCCTTCAAGGGTCAGATCAAAGGCGGGATCGGTATATACGTAGATCCCCGCCGCAGTGGGAGATTGGTTGATCCCCTGCACCGTTTGCTTTTCCTGCTTGCCCAGCTTGATGGTCTCCTCTGTTCCCACGGGAGTCTCCTCTCTGCTTTCCTCACTGCTTTCTGCCATGGAGGAGCCGCCCTCCGGCACGCCGCTGTCGCAGGCGGCAAGACAAAGCAGTAAGAACGCCATCACCACAGACAAAAGTTTTTTCATCCGCGGTCTCTCTTCTTCCCCTTGATCAGCCCGGACATAGGCTTATATACCAGGAAGGTCAGCACCGTAACGATAGCACCCTTCAGCAGAGTGAAGGGAACGTTGAAGATCCACAGACATTCCTCTAAGGTGTCAACGAAATCCAGCAGAGCGTTATACATTCCGATGATGGTATCCATGGGGATCATGGTAGCGGCATAGAAGGGATAAGTAATGAAATAGTTGATGGGGAATCCCAGCACAGCGGAGGCAACCGCGCCCACGATGCTGCCCCAAAGGGCTCCCGCCCGATTTCTCTTAAAGCGGTAAATATAGCCCGCAGGCAATACGAAGGCGACGCCCATGAGGAAATTCGCCAGCTCACCCACACCGCCGGTGGTGGTCATGGTGACGTTGATGAGGTTTTTGATCAGGCACACTGCCACGCCCCACCAAGGGCCCAAGGCAAAGGATGCGATCAAAGCGGGAAGCTCCGAAAAATCCATCTTGATAAACCCGGGGATCAAAAAGGGCATGGGAAAGGACATAAACATCAGCACCGCGGCACATCCGCCCAGCATGGCGGTGGCGGCAATGGCACGGCTGGAAAATTTCTTGTTCATGGCGAACCTCCAAATAAGTTACCTAAAATGCTTTGAAATGAAAAAACAGCGCCCCGAAAAAATCGGGGCGCGTGCTTCTAAGCCTTGTACGTTTCTTTCATCCGGACTATACCGTCGGTACGGGACTCACACCCGTTCCTGCCCAAGATAAGGCTTTCGCCAAATCCTTTAAGGCTCGCAGACTTTTACTGCCGATAGGGAATTTCACCCAACCCCGAAACGATCAAAATTCAGTTGTAACGGCTAATTACTCAACGATGGAAGTAACAACGCCGGAACCAACGGTACGGCCACCCTCACGGATAGCGAAACGCAGGTTCTGCTCCATAGCGATAGGAGTGATCAGCTCAACGTTCATAGCAACGTTGTCGCCGGGCTTACACATATCAACGCCTTCGGGAAGGGTGATAACGCCGGTAACGTCGGTGGTTCTGAAGTAGAACTGGGGTCTGTAGTTGGAGAAGAAGGGCTTATGACGGCCGCCTTCCTTCTCGGACAGAACGTATACCTGACCAACGAACTTGGTGTGGGGCTTTACAGAGCCGGGCTTGCAGAGAACCTGACCTCTTTCGATATCCTTCTTCTGGATACCACGGAGCAGACAGCCGATGTTGTCGCCTGCTTCAGCGTAGTCCATGAGCTTACGGAACATCTCGATACCGGTGCAAACGGTCTTACGGGTCTCGGAGATACCAACGATCTCGATTTCCTCGTTCATCTTGATAACGCCACGCTCTACACGGCCGGTAGCAACGGTACCACGACCGGAGATGGAGAAGACGTCCTCAACGGGCATCAGGAAGGGCATTGCATCATCACGGGGAGGAGTGGGGATATACTCGTCAACAGCAGCCATCAGCTCCTGAACGGGCTTGTATGCGGGGTTGGAAGGATCAGTGTCCTCGCAGAGCAGAGCCTCACGAGCGGAACCCTGGACGATCGGAATGTCGTCACCGGGGAACTCGTACTCGGAGAGCAGGTCGCGGATTTCCATCTCAACGATCTCGAGCAGCTCGGGGTCGTCAACCAGGTCGCACTTGTTCATGAATACAACGATTGCAGGAACGCCTACCTGACGAGCAAGCAGGATGTGCTCACGGGTCTGAGCCATAACACCATCGGTAGCAGCTACAACAAGGATAGCACCATCCATCTGTGCAGCACCGGTGATCATGTTCTTAACGTAGTCTGCGTGGCCGGGGCAGTCAACGTGAGCGTAGTGACGATTTGCAGTCTCGTACTCAACGTGTCTGGAGTTGATTGTGATACCACGAGCTCTTTCCTCGGGGCAGTTGTCGATCTGGCTGTAATCAA
>JAFYNA010000046.1 GCA_017549925.1 Clostridia bacterium
CAAATGTCCGATACCCACAAACATTTTGATAAACCACAAGGGAAAAGTTGTAACCGACAGAACAATTTCGACAATGTTCAATATCTTGGTTTTCATTATTGCGTCCTCCGTTTCATCAAATTCTTATTTATCGGTGAGTTTATTATATCAAACTTTCGCAAATAAATCAAGGCGTAAGCCTTGTATATAAACGAAATCGTGCGCAGTTGCTCTGCAACTGATTGCACGATGAAATCCGAGCAAGCTCGGATGAAATCTTCGGCGTGCCGCCTCAGATGAAATTAAATCCGCCTCTTCTATTCCGACGAAGTCGGATTTCATCGCGAAGCGATTTCATCCGCGACAGTGGATTTATTCCGACGTAGGCGGATTTAGTTGAAAAAAGCACTTGCTCACGCAAGTGCTTTTTTCTGGAGCTAATGGCGGGACTTGAACCCGCGGCCTGTTGATTACGAATCAACTGCTCTACCGACTGAGCCACATTAGCAGATGGGATCAACAACAGCGGTATTATAGCAGAAACCGTTCGCTTTGTCAAGTTCTTTTTTTGCATTTTTCCGCTTTTGCCGTCAGGACGCTTTTTGGCGTCCTTTTTTGCTTTTACGGGCAAAACAAATGTTTCGTTACGACTGACGAAAATGTTCTAAAAATCGACGGCAACACCCGACGGCAAACGACGGAAAAACCTAAAAAATCCTTGTGTACGCTAAGTTTTTACCATCTTGACAAAAATAGACAAAAGCGGGTTGCAAACGCCTTGATACCGCCAAAGTCGCTCTTGACAGATCTGATCTCTTTCCTTATAATAAAAACACCAAGTGGTAATTTAAGGCAATTTGAGGAAGAAAATACCATAAAAATCCCAAAAAAAGGGAGCGAGACCCCCAAATCACTTCAGAAAGGAGCATGGAGAGCAGAATGTTTACCGGAACGTACCGCCACGCAGTGGATGCCAAGGGCAGATTGTTCATTCCCGTGCGCCTTCGCGAGGAGCTGGGGGAGACCTTTATGGTCACCAGAGGCTTGCAGAATTGCCTCCGTCTCTACCCCATGAAGGAGTGGGAGGCCTTCGCCGCAAAGATTGCCGCACTGCCGGAGACCCGTGCCAAGGACGTGCGCCATTACTTCTTTGCAAACGCTTTTGATACCTCCTTGGACGGACAGGGAAGAGTAACTCTCCCCGCCGATTGCAGAAAGTTCGCTTCCTTGGAGAAGAACGTAGTTCTGGTGGGTGACGACACCCGCTTGGAGATTTGGGACGAAGAGCGTTGGGATGCACTGGATGCCGAGAATTACGGCAACATCCTGCCCGTTCTTGAGGAGCTGGGCTTCTGATGGAATACAAGCATATTACCGTTTTACTGAACGAAACCGTGGAGTCCGTGCTTACCGACCCCAACGGAACTTATATCGACTGCACCCTGGGCGGCGGGGGACATACCTCCCTGCTGCTGTCCCGCCTTTCCGAGAAGGGAAGAGTCATCGCCATCGATCGCGACGACGTGGCCTTGGAAAACGCCCGTAAGAAGCTGAACGATCCCCGCTTGACCCTGGTGAAGAGTAACTTCTCCGAGATCGGGCAGATCGCTGAGGAATACGCTCCCGAGGGAGTGGACGGAATCTTAGCGGATCTGGGCATCTCCAGTCCCCAGGTAGACGACCCTGCCAGAGGTTTTTCCTATTCCGCAGACGCATATCTCGATATGCGGATGGATCAGACCCAGGCCTTCACCGCTCACGATTTGGTGAACACCTACACCCGTGACGATCTGGTACGCATCCTGAGAGATTACGGCGAGGAACGCTTTGCCGGCAGGATCGCGGATAAGATCATCCGTGCCAGAGAACAAAAAACCATCGACACCACCGCAGAGCTGACGGCCATCGTTGCCGCGGCTATGCCCAAGCAGAATAAAAAGGAAGGCCACCCCTGCAAGCGTACCTATCAGGCCATCCGCATTGAAGTAAACTCCGAGCTTTCCAGCATCTCCGCCATGATCGAGGGCGGCATCCCCAAGCTGAAGAGCGGGGGACACATGAGCATCATCAGCTTCCATTCTCTGGAGGACAGAATTGTCAAGAACGCTTTCCAGCGGGAAGAGAACCCCTGCACCTGCCCCAAGGATTTTCCCATCTGCGTCTGCGGCAAGAAGCCCACGGTGAAGGTGCTGACCAGAAAGCCCATGCTCCCCACGGAAGAGGAAATTACCGAGAATAACCGCGCTCACAGCGCCAAGCTGAGAGTCTGCGAGAAGCTTTAAAGAAAAGGAAGGAAACGAGATGGAACAGAAAAGAACACAAACTACCCAGCCTGTCAGACGTGCCGGAACCTCCGTTTCCGTTCCCCGTCCCGCCGCAGAGAAGTCTGCCCCCGTGCGCAAGGCTGTCCCTGTCAAAATGAGTAAGAGAAAGGCACGCCGCCGCGCCGTTCGTGAGCCTAAGTTTATCACGGTACGTAAGGAGCGCAAGGAGCGCAAGCCCTTCCCTCTGGGCATCGTTTTGGTGCTGGCAATGATCACCGCGCTGTTCCTGTTTATGATGATGAACTACGCAGAGATCGACCAGTACAACGGCGAGATCCGCGATCTGCAGAACACCCTGGCAAAGCTGCAGAACGAGCAGAAGAAATTAGAGGTCCGCTTGGAGAACAAGGATGACCGCGCCGCCTTCGAGCAGTATGCCATCGAGGAGCTGGGTATGGTCAAGGCGGACACCTTAGACAAGTATATCGTCACCTTAGCCCCCGAGGATAAGACCGAGATCATGGAATACGAAGACGAGCAGGAAAGCGGCTTCGGTTATTTGCTGTCCGGCTTGGCGGAGGTCATGCGTGGTTTCTTCGGAGAGTGATCTCTTCGGGAGAGCAGTCCTTTCATAAACTGACGGAAGGACGAATATAGTACCAATAGCAAGGAAAACAAGGGTAAGAAGCTTAAAAATGCCTCTTACCCGTTTGCCGTCTTTTTAACCTATGAAAAAATCGGAGGTTTTTTGCAAGGATATGGAACAAAATCCCAACCGTCCTACCCCAAACCGAAAGCAAAACGGTTCCGTATCTAAGCCGGAAGGGGAACGCGAGGTCAAAACCAAAAAAGAGAAAAAGCGCAGAGAATTGACCCACAAGACCATCGTGGTTCGCAGCCGTACCGTTTTGGTGCTGATGCTGGCGGCCTTGGTGGCGCTGTGCGGCAGACTTGCCTTTTTGCAGATCGTGGATCCCTACGATTATGCCCAGCAGGCGGTGGAGCAGTACACCTACGAGGTGAAGCTCGAGGCAAAGCGGGGCACTATCTACGCCTCCGACGGCACCACCAAGCTGGCCTCCAGCGTAACCACCCAGACGGTGTTCATCTCTCCCTCGGACATCTATGCAAAAGCCACCGAGGAAAAAGAGGATCAGCCCGCAATGGGGGAAACTGCCTACCTGCAATGGCTGGCAAGCGGCTTGGCAGAATGCCTTGACGACGTGGATGCCCAGTTTATTTTGGACAAATACTACGGCTTGGGAGAGTCCAAGCTGAAGTACAAATATTTGGTGATCAAAAAAGACATCAACCAGACGGAAGAGGACAAGGTACGTCTGTTCATCTCCGAAAACGACTTGGAGCTTCAGATCGCCTTGGAGGAAGGCACAAAGCGTTCCTACGCAGAGGGCACGTTAGCCTCCCATCTGCTGGGCTTTGTTGGCTCGGATAACAACGGTCTTTTGGGCTTGGAGTTCACCTACGACGAGTTTTTGAGCGGTATCGACGGCAGAGCCGTCCGCGCCCAGGATGCCAACGGCAACGAGCTTGCCTACAACTACGAAAGCTATATCGCCGCCCAGGACGGCTTGAATTTGGTCACCACCATCGACGTGACCGTACAAAGCATCGTGGAGAAATATCTCAAGGAGACCTACTACGAGCATCAGCCCGAGGGACGCGTTTCCTGCATCGTCATGGACGTGGATACCGGCGAGATCTTAGCCCTCGCCATCTATCCCAACTTCGATTCCAATGCCTACACCACCCTCTCCCCGGAGTATCAGGCCAAGCTGGATGCCTACGAGGGAGAAGATAAAACCTCCTACCGTTCCACCTTGCTGAACGAAATGTGGAACAACACCATCGCCACCCAAACCTATGAGCCCGGCTCCACCTTCAAGGTGATCACCGCCGCCATGGCTTTGGAAAGCGGCTCTGCCACCCGTACCCAGCAGTTTAACTGCGGCAGACAGATCACCGTAGCAGGGCAGACCATTCACTGTCACTCGGTGCGTGACCACGGAATGCAGACCATTGCCCAGTGCTTGGTAAACTCCTGCAACCCCGGCTTTGCCTACATTGGCTTTGAGGTAGGGCAGGGTCAGTTCAAGAATTACTTCAAAAACTTCGGATATACCGAAAAAACCGGCTCCGACCTGCTGGGTGAGGTATCCTCCATTTACTTCGATACCACCGGTGTAAACTTCGGCGACGTGGAGCTGGCGGTTTACTCCTTCGGTCAGACCTTTAAGGTCACCATGCTCCAGCATATCACCGCTCTCTCCGCAGTGGCCAACGGCGGCTATCTGGTAACGCCCCATTTGGCCAAGCATCTTACCGACAGCAACGGCAACGTGGTACAGAGTTTCTCTTCGGAGCGTAGCCGTCAGGTGGTCTCCGAGGACGTCTGCAAGGACATCATGTCCTACCTGGTAAACTCCACCAAGAACGCCTGCGTCAGCGGCTACGACGTGGTTTCCAAGACCGGTACCTCCGAGAAACGAGACACCCTGCGAGAGGATGACTACGTGTCCTCTTGTGTGACCTTTGCTCCCGCGGCAGACCCCAAGATCGCCATTCTGGTGACAGTGGATACCCCCAACCCCGAGTTCGGCATCTACGGCTCCGCTGTGGCTGCTCCCGCGGTGGGAAGAATTCTTTCCGAGGTTCTGCCTCATTTGGGCATCTCTCCCGACGAATCGGAGAGTGCCGTGGATATGGTCACCATCCGCGACTATATCGGCACCGATGCCAAGGAGACCAAGGAGATCATCGAGGGCTTGGGTCTCAAGTGCGAAATCAAGGGAAGCGGCAAGACGGTGGTCGGGCAAATGCCTAAGGGCGAGGTAAGCATCGCCGTGGGCGGTAAGGTGATCCTCTACACCGAGGATACCGATCCCGAGGAAACCGTTACCGTACCCGACGTCACCGACAAGACTCCCGAGGCGGCACTCAAGGCGCTTCTGAACAAGGGCCTGAACGTGCAGATCAAAGGCGTATTTGACGGCGATACCGCAAACTGCTACGTCATCTCCCAGTCCATCCCCTCCGGTACGCAGGTTGCTCCCGGTACCATCGTGGTGGTGCAATGCCGCTACGAGGGAAGCAGTGACTGATCTATACGAAAATATTTCAAAGGAAATACAGAAGAACATGGAAACTCTCTATCCCATTCTTTTACCGCTGGCAGGCTCCTTCCTGCTTTCCGCTGTACTTTTGAAGATCTTCATTCCCGTGCTTCGCAAGGTGAAGTTGGGGCAGAAGATCTTAGAGATCGGCCCTTCCTGGCATAAATGTAAGGAGGGCACCCCCGTTTTGGGCGGCTTGTTCTTCGTGCTTTCCACCCTGGTCGCCTTCCTTGCTTGGGCGATCCTTGGCGGGGAAGGAGTGGATCCCGCTTGGGGCGGCATCGCCATTCTGGCGCTTTGCTCCTGCCTCACCGGATTTATCGACGACTACGTCAAGCTGTTCAAAAAACGCAACAAGGGTCTCACCGCCAAGCAGAAAATGGCGTTGCAGATCCTCACCGCCGCCGCATTTCTGGCATACCGCGCCTTGGTTCTTGATGCGGGCACCGCGCTGAAGCTTTACGGCTTGTTCGGCCTGGAGAGCTTGGAGCTTTCCTGGTTCTATTACCCCCTGATGATCGTGGTCATCGTCTACGTGATCAACTGCGCCAACCTTACCGACGGCATCGACGGCCTGGCGGGAAGCGTATCTCTGATCCAATGCGTGTTCTTTATCTGCGCAGGCTGTCTCCTTTGGGAGAACGTAGGTCTCACCGCACTTTCCGCGGCATTGGCCGGCGGCCTTCTGGGCTTCTTGGTGTTTAACTTCCATCCCGCAAAGATCTTTATGGGCGACACCGGCTCTCTGTTTTTGGGAGGCTTCACCGTGGCGTTGGCCTTCACCGCAGATGCGGAGCTTCTGCTAATTCCTTTGTGCCTGATCTGGATCATCGAGGGCGTCTCCGTGATGCTGCAGGTGTTCTTCTTCAAGCTGACAGGCAAGCGTATCTTCAAAATGGCACCCATTCACCACCACTTCGAAATGTGCAAGTGGAGCGAGGTGAGAGTGGTGTTCACCTTCTCCTTCGTCACCGCAGTAAGCTGCGGCTTGACCTTCTGGCTCTTAGCTTAACCTACATAAAAATTCTCGAAAGGAGGCTCTTCCATGACAGAAAACAATACTCCCGCCCCCCGCACCCGCGCAAAGCGTGAGCTGACCGTCCGCCAAAGACCCGGTACGGTAACCCGTTTCCTGGGAGAAATGGATCGCCCCTTTCTGATCATCGTTTTGCTTTTGGTGTGCATCGGCTCCATCGCGGTATTCTCCGCCTCCTATGCCCACTCCGCCAACCGCTACGGCGATTCCTACGCTCTGGCAAGACCCCAGCTGATGTACGTGCTTTTGGGTGTTACCGCCATGGCTGTCATTGCCGCCTTCGGGCCCTTGGTGCTGGGCTTTTTGCGGAAGGCCGCATACCCCATCTTCTTCGTGGCCATCGGCATGAACGCCGTGGTGCGCTTCATCGGCCAGAACTATAACGGCGCTACCCGTTGGATCGTCATTGCGGGCATCCAGTTCCAGCCCTCCGAGTTTTTGAAATTTGCCTTGGTTTTGATCTGCGCCACCCACGTGGTGCGCAACCGAGACAGAATGCATACCTTCCGTTACGGCGTGTTGCCCTTTGGAGTCTTCCTTTTAATGGCAGTTTCCACCACGCTGCTGCAGAGCCATCTTTCCGCCACCATTATCTGCTGTATCATCGTGTACGTGATGATGTGGCTGGGAGGCACCGGTGCCAAATTCCTGGGCGCTGTGGGCGCGTTGATCGTGGCAGCAGGTGTATCCCTTGTGGTGTGGGGACGTGAGATCATCGCCATGGTGGTTCCCCACGCACTGCAACGTCTGGACGTGTGGGAGGATCCCTTCTCCTTTATGTCCAACGCCTCCGGCGGTAAGGGCTGGCAGCCTGCTCAGTCTCTGTACGCCATCAGCTCCGGCGGCTTTTGGGGCTTGGGTCTGGGACAGAGCAACCAAAAGCACGGGTATCTTCCCGAGCCTTACAACGATTACATTTTTGCCATCATCTGCGAGGAGATGGGCTTCTTCGGTGCGGTGCTGATCATCGGTCTCTTTGCCGCCTTTGCCTGGAGAGGCTTCTACATCGCCACCCATTCTCAGGATAAATTCTCCTCCCTTTTGGTCATGGGCATCATCGCCCACGTCATCATCCAGGTGATCTTGAACATCTGCGTAGTGACCAATACCATCCCCAGCACGGGCATCAGCCTTCCCTTCTTCAGCTACGGCGGTACCTCCTTGATCATTCTGCTGTGCGAGATGGGTCTGGTGCTGGCGGTTTCCCGTTATTCCTACACCGAGAAAGCATAACCCAGGAAAGGAACCATCTATGAAAGTCGTATTGAGCGGCGGCGGTACCGGCGGACACGTCAACCCCGCGTTGAATATAGCGAAAGCCATCAAAAAGCAGGATCCTACCGCAGAGATCTCCTTTGTGGGAACAAAGCGAGGGATCGAAAGCACCTTAGTGCCCAAGGCGGGCTACGAGATCGATTTCGTAGAGGTGCAGGGCTTCCGCAGAAAGCTGAACCTTAAGGGCATCAAGGAAAACTGCAAAGCGCTGTATAAGGCAGTTGCCTCCGTGCGGCAGGCAAAGAAGATCCTTAAGGAGCGAGACCCCGACGTGGTAGTGGGTACAGGCGGCTACGTCAGCTGGCCCACCGTCAAGGCGGCCTCCAAATTGGGAATCCCCTGTCTGATCCACGAGCAGAACACCTTCCCCGGGGTGACCACCAAGAAGCTTTCCAAGCTGGCAAACGTGGTTTGTATCAGCTTTGAGGGAAGCGAAAAATTCTTCCCCGCCGAGGCGTCGGAAAAGCTGATGCTCACCGGCAACCCCATCCACGTGGATCACATCACCCGTGCCGAGGCGAGAGCCAAGCTGGGCATCGGGGAAGAGGAGCTGTATATCCTTTCCTTCGGTGGCAGTATGGGCGCCAAGCGGGTCAACGAGCTTTGTTTTGATCTGATGGAGCAGTACACCGTCCCCGCGGGGATCCGTCACGACCACGCCGTAGGCAGAGTGGAATTCGCTCATTTCTCCGCTCTTGCAAAGGAAAGCGGCTTGGATCAAAAGGAAAATCTCACCATTGCGGAATATTTCTACGATATGCCTTACCGCCAGGCGGCGGCGGATCTGATCATCTGCCGTGCAGGGGCTATGACCTTGGCAGAGCTTGCGGTACGTGGCAAGGCGGCGATCCTCATTCCCAGCCCTCACGTGGCGGAGGATCACCAGTACAAAAACGCAAGACTTTTGGCAGACGCAGGTGCGGCAGTGGTTTACAGAGAGTCCGAGCTGGATAGCGGGATCCTCAAAAACGCCGCCAAGGATCTGCTGGAAAATGATAACAAGCGCAAGCGCATTGAGGACGGCATCCGCAACTTTGCCGCCCCGGATTCCGCAGACAGGATCGCAAGCGAGGTCATCCGTCTGACGGAGGAATAAAAAAGGAAAGGAGTGTACCCATGGAAGAACAACGCAGGTTTGTGCGAAGCAATGCCAATATGGACGCCCTGCGCAGTGAGCAGGATCGCAAGCGCCGCCGCAGATCGGTGGTCTATTTGACCCTGTTCCTTTCCGTGACTTTGATTTTCCTTGTGGTATGCTTCTTTGTTTTCTTCAAGGTCTCCGAGATCCGTGTGGAGAACAACGAGATCTATTCCGAATCACAGATCATCGAGAACTTGACCTTCTCCATAGGAGACAATCTGTTCTCCTTCCGTGCCGAGGAGGCGGAGGCCGCCCTGCGGAAAACCCTGCCCTATATCGGCGAGGTGGAGATCACCCGCACCCTGCCCAACGTGGTAACGGTTACCATCAGCGAGCGAAAAGCAGAGATGTCCCTGGTTTTGGGTGAGGATGCTTACCTGATCTCCGGCGACCTGCAGGTTCTGGGAAGGATCGGCGGGGGAGAGATCACCGCAGGTGTCACCCGCGTGTTCACCAGCTCCGTAGAGCGTTGCCTGGTGGGAGAAAGCGTTTCCTTCGTGGATACCCGTACCGCGGATAACTTGAAGGAGCTTTACCGCTGCCTTGCGGAAAACGATCTGATGCAGTACGTGCGGGAGATCAATATGGTTAGCCGTTTCGACATCACCATCAACTACGCAGACCGCTTCACCGTGTATCTGGCGGATATCGATAACATGGATATCAAGATCCGCTTTTTGGTGAAGATTTTAGAGAAGCTCAAACCCACCGATAGAGGATATATCAACCTTGCCGACCACAGAGAGGCGGCAGTCCGTCTGGATGAAACGGAGCCTCAAATGGCAGAATAACCCTTTTTTACCCCAAATGTCGAAAAAAGTCAGTATTTTTTGCAAGAAAAACAAAAAAAGCTCTTGCAAAATTGAATAAAAAAGGTTATTATAGTAAATGTAAAAAAGTATATAAAGTTTCGGAGGATCAATTTATGTCTAGTCTTAGCACGAATCCCAATGCCGTCGTGATCAAAGTCGTCGGTGTGGGCGGCGGTGGCGGCAACGCAGTTAACCGCATGATCTCTTCCTTTGACTCTTCCGATGTTGAATTCATCAACATCAACACCGACTCTCAGGTGCTGTTCAAGTCCAGCGCACCCACCAAGATCGAGATCGGCGAGAAGATCACCAAGGGTAAGGGCGCAGGCAGCAATCCCGAAATCGGCGAGAAGGCTGCTGACGAATCTATCGACCAAATCAAGGATGCACTGAAGGGTGCAGACATGGTGTTCATTACCGCAGGTATGGGCGGCGGTACCGGTACCGGTGCGGCTCCCATCGTGGCAAAGGTGGCAAAGGAGATGGAAATTCTCACCGTTGCCATCGTTACCAAGCCCTTCGTTTTCGAGGGCGGTAAGAGAATGGCTCAGGCTGAGAGCGGTATCGAGAAGCTGGCTGAAATCGTTGACAGCTTGATCGTTATCCCCAACGAACGCCTGAAGCTCCTGACCGACAAGAAGATCACCTTCCTGAACGCATTTGCTGAGGCTGATGATGTTCTGCTGAAGGGTGTTCGCAGCATCTGCGAGCTGATCACCGTTGAGGGTATCATCAACCTCGACTTTGCTGACGTTTGCGCCGTTATGGCAAACGCAGGTCTGGCTCACATGGGCGTAGGTTCCGCTAAGGGTAAGGACAAGGCAGAGATGGCAGCCAAGATGGCTATGTCTTCTCCCTTGCTGGAGACCAATATCAGCGGTGCAAAGGGCATCGTAGTCAACATCACCGCATCTCCCGACATCGGTCTGGACGAGATCGACAACGCTGTTGCTATGATCACCAGCGAGGCTCAGCCCGACGCTACCATCATCTTCGGTGCCGCATTGGATGCAGCCCTTGAGGATGAGATGAAGATCACCCTGGTTGCTACCGGCTTTGAGGCAAACAAGAAGGCCGCTGACAAGAAGCGTACCATGCCCGCCGCTGAGAGCACCAAGATCGAGTCTGCCGCAGACATCACTGAGGATTCCGACATTAAGGACATCATCGAGATGCTCAACAGAGGCAGAAGATAATCTCCATACGTAAACAAAAGAGCGATCTTTCACGATCGCTCTTTTTTCTCGCTCACAATATCCTCAATGGGTATCGGTATCCTCTACACGATTGGACAGATTTTTCTGCTTGTTATTTTCAAACCAAGCATCGTCGTAAAGGGGAGTCTTCACGGGCTTAAACAGAAAGCACACTGCATCTCCCGTCTCCAAATCGGTATTGAAGACATCTTCGCGGTAGTCGTATTGTCCTGCAATTTCCATATCGGGGACAAAAGTCTGCCATTTTTCACACCAATTGTGAAAATGCATTTCAGGATTTTGGGGGTTGCAAAGCTCAAAGCAATAATACGCACAGTTAAAACAAGTCTTTTTCATCCTCATTCTCCTATCAACAAAACGGAAATATCATTGACGTTGGTACCCGTAGGGCCGGTAAATAACAGATTGCCGGAACCGATCAACGCGTGATACGCGTCGTTGTTTTCCAAAGCATCGGCGGGGGAAAACCCGTTCTTTTGGATCTCATGCACCGTGCTTCCGTCTGCCCATCCCCCCGCCGCGTCCGTGGGGCCGTCGGTGCCGTCAGATCCTAAGGAGAAGAACAATACGTTCTCCAGCCCCTCCATGCCAATGGCGGCGGCAAGCGCCATCTCTTGGTTTCTGCCACCCAGTCCACTGCCCTTCAGCTTCACCACCGTCTCGCCTCCCGCAAGAAAGGCCTTTTTGCCCTTCCCGGCATTTTCCCGGGCTAAGGATGCAAACCACGCCCCTGCATCTTTGGCTTCACAGCTTAATGTATCGGTGAGAAGCACCGTCTCGTAGCCCAATTCGCGGCAAGCCTTTTCCGCCGCCTCACACAGAACCTTTACCGAGCCCGTTACGTAGCTTTCCACCCCGGGAAGCTCCTTGGGCGTCTCTTCTTGTAACAGCCTCCACGCCGCCTCTGAAAGGGGCAGGGAATACTTCTTTGCGATGGCGACGGCATCCTCCGCCGTGGCACTGTCGGGATAGGCAGGCCCGGAGGCGATCATATCCATGGGATCCCCCAAAACGTCGGAAAGGATCACCGAGAACACCCTTGCGGGGGAGATATGGCGGGCAAACTTGCCCCCCTTCACCCCGGAGAACCGCTTTCTTATTGTGTTGATCTCGGTAATGTCCGCACCGCAAGCCAGCAAAGCCTTGGTCACAGCTTCCATCTCCTCTGCGGGGAGCAAGGACTTCTCAAACAGCGCAGACCCGCCTCCGGAGATCAAGAACAGCACCCGATCCTTCTCGGTCAGCCCTGCCGTCATGGCGAGAGCCTCCTCCGTAGCGGCGTAGGTGTGAGCGTCGGGCACGGGATGCCCTGCCTCCCGAATGGTCAAGTTCCCGATGGCGCCCATGGAATGCCCGTGCTTGGTGATGACGATCCCGCGGGAGATCTTGTCTCCCAAAAGAGAGTGCGCCGCGTAAGCCATCTGCCAGGCGGCCTTGCCGATGGCCACCAAGAGCAGCTCGCCCTCCGTTACGGGGAGCTTTTGGAGCGCCGCCTTCACAGCGGTGTCGGGCATGGCGGCGTGCAGAGCCGCGGAGATTACCTTGCCCGCATGCTCCTGCAGGGGAGACGGGGCGGCGTTTAGTTTTACGAAATGCATCATGGCAGAGACACCTCCTATGCCCGCAGTATAACACAAACTTCTTTCTTTGTCAATTATGTAGGGCGCTGCCCGTCGGCACCGGGTTTTCTTGGGAGATCAATAAGAACCTTTCTTTTTTCGAAAAGAAAGGTTCTTATTCTCGTTCTCTGTTATTTCTTTTTCCGGATTGCCAAGACCGCGATCACCGCGGCGATCACAACCACGGCACCGCCAAGGATGATCCACAGCCAAAGGCCGGGTCCCTCTTCCGCGGGCTTTTCTGCCTGGGAGATGGCGGGAACAGACTGTTCAGAGACGGATTCTTCCTCCTCGCCGGATTCTTCCGCCTCGACAGACTCCTCGGGCTTGGATTCCTCCACCACGGTGCCTTCCTTCACGCCTACCAGGAACTCCGAGCAGAACACAAAGGCGCCGCCGCTGACCCCAAAGGTCATTTTTACGTATCTGGCGGTAATCGGTTCTTCCGCTACGAGCTTAATGCAGGAGTCCGTGGCATCCATGATCATCACGGGAGTGGGCAGGGCGCGGAAGACTCTGCCGTCATCGGAAACGCGAATGGTGATCCCCGAGGGAGACCCGATGCCATGCTCCAAGCGGTTGTCGAAGTGGGCGTAGAAGTGGGTCAGATCGTTGCGAACCTCTCCCAAATCAATGGTGACGCTCATTTTACCGTCTCTGTCCAGCAGAGAATGATGGTAAGCGTGCCAATCGGTGCTGAGTGCCTCCGAGGCAATGATACCGTCGGTCAGTTCCTTGCCGTCAACCTTCTGGTAATCGGCACCGTTGCCGTCCACGAAGGAGGTGCTGGCAGTGTAGCTCTTTCCGATGGAGAGCCAATCCACGTCGTCCTCGATCAAGGAATCTCTGCCGATGTCCTCCACAATCTGATAGCCGTTGTCGGTTTGTTCCGGGCGCACCGCATCGATGTCCGATTGCTTTAAGGTCTTAGTGGCATACTTATAGGTGAGGTCGTAAACCATGCGGAACTGCTTATCCTTGGAATAGCAGGCCTGGTAGTAGACCGCAGTTTTACCGTCCTGGTAATACATCTTCACGGAGTTCATCATGGAGGAATTCAATCCGCCGTCCAGATAGTTCAAGTATCTGGCAAAATATTCGTCGGTGGCAACCTTATAGTCGCACTCCATCTCCATGGAGAGACCGTACTTCTCAGAGAGTGCAACGCTGTTCTTTACACGGGCGGGATCGTTGTAGCCGATCCACATCAGGTTGGGCTGCATACAAGCCACGTCAAAGCCGTAGCTTTGCCAATTCTGGTAGCCGTTGGCCTGATACCACGGGATCCAGATGAACTTCAGCCCCAGGGAGTGAAGATAATCCGCGGCGTAGTTCAACAGCTCCTTGTCATCGCTTGCGGCAATGTACTCCTCCAGCCAGTAGAAGCCAACCAGCTCCAAATGTTGGTAGCCCGCCTGCTCAAAGCGTGCCATCTGCTCGTCGATCATCCATTTGACGGCGAACTTTCTGTCCTCCATTTTAGAGAAGTTCAAGCTTCTGCCCCCCAACGTGCCGAAGTTGGTAGCACCCTTGCCGGGGTACAGCAGGGTGAAGAATACGCCGGCCTTTTTATCGGTATTGCCCAAGGCCGCCTTGGTGGTACCGAAGGCCTTCTCCAGGGCATCTACGTTAGCACCCTTTGCAAAGGTGTCGTCCACGTAGGAGGTCCAGTCGATGGCCTTGGTGGGGTTGCCCTCGTCCAGGTGCATTCTTGCACCGGAAGGACCGTAGTCCATGCAGGGCAGGAACAAATAGCTGTCAAAGAAGAAATCCTTCACGTTACCCTCGGTATCCAAATATCCGGTGTAGGGCAACAGATCCTTTTCGTAATGTCTGCCGTTATCGGCACCGGAACGGCGGAAGGTATAGGTCAGACAAATGTTTTCATAGCCGTTCAGATCCTCTGCGGTGGGAACCTTCGCCGCCGCGGCAGGCCAAAGGCAAAGCAGCGCGGGCAACAGCATCATCACCAGCAGGGTCACGGAAAGAATTCTTTTCATAGCCACCTCAAAAAGCAAAATTGATAATCGTAGTATACCGTATTCGTCCATTTTTGTCAATAGAAAAAGCCCCGATGGAGACCATCGGGGCGAAAATTTACAATTGATCAGAATTCCTTGTGTGCCTTAGCAGCAAAGGAAACGCCGGCCAGAGCAACCAGACCGATCAGAACGAATACCAGAAGGCTTGCATCGCCGGTGGGAGGAGTAACGGGCTTTTCTTCCTCTTCTTCCACAACCTCGGACTCGATGGCCAAGGTCTTTACGGTAACTGCCGCGCCGTTTACAGAGTAAACCTGAACGCCTGCAAAGGTCAGCTTGCCGTCCAGGATAGCGCCTGCGGGGAATGCAGAGCCGTCGTACAGCTTGGTGGTGGCAACGAAATCCTTCAGAGAAATGGTCAGGGTGTAATCGCCGTCGTACAGGTCACCACTGCCGGTGTCGTAGTTGCGGTCTGCAAACATGGAGTTGCAGAGGGTATAGCCGTAGCTGTTGCCGGACTCGTCCGTAAAGAACAGGTTGATGTTGGTGGAGCCGCCGGTAACGTTGAAGTCAATGACCAGAGAATCGGTCTCGACGTTGGCAACGATGGGGGTAGCGTACCAATGTTCAACGCAGGGCCAGCTGCCGGAAACGGAGCCGGAGAAGACAACGGAGCCGTCATCCTTGTACTCGGTGGTAACGGATGCGCCGTAGCAAGGAGTATCGATCCAAGTGGCATCCTTAGCGGGGATCAGGTTCTTGAGCTCGGTCTCTGCGCTAACGGCAACAGTTCCCAGAACGACTGCGAAGATCAGAGCCAGAGCGATCATAGAAATGCGCTTCAT
The DNA here is from genome assembly GCA_017549925.1 of Clostridia bacterium. Classification (GTDB taxonomy): domain Bacteria; phylum Bacillota; class Clostridia; order Oscillospirales; family CAG-382; genus Coliplasma. The sequence goes on from JAFYNA010000046.1 coordinate 15,302, forward strand.
AGTTTGTATAACCTCCAATAAATTGTTTTTCTTTGCTTATAGTTTAGCACTGTTTTTCTTGCTTGTCAAGAGCTTTTTTGATCAATCAAGGCGGCTTCTGCGGAACAAAGTAACGCAAATAAAGATCCCCAAGAAGATGGCCAAGAAGGACACCGCCGTCATGATGGTAAAGGAAGCGATCAGCTCTTCCTGAGAAAAGCTGGTCTCCTCCTTGGGCATAAAGATGGAATGACGGGAGGATTCCTCGGGCTGGGTCTCTTCTGCGGAGCTTTCCGGTGTAGAAGAGGCTTCCTCGGAGCTTTCTTCGGTGGAAACGGCTTCCCATGCGTCCTCGGGCACCTCTGCCGTCTGCATCACGGAGAGTGTCTTGACGGAAAGCTTGCCCCCCTCTGCACAGGTGATCCGCACGCCTAAAAAGGAAAGGGTGCCCTGCCCAAAGGCATCAAGGGACAAAACGCCCTTGTAAGAGCCCATCCCTTGCATAGTTCCCAGCCGTAAGGCATCGCCTAAAAAGCGATAGACCGTCTCGCCGTCTTCTCCTGCAAAAAGGAACTCCACGGAGCAGCTGCCCTGCTCCACCGTAAAGTAGTACACCAAGGAGTTCCCCTCTGCGGAAAATTCCATGGGGGATTGGTAAAGGGTCTGGGTGGCAGGCTTACCGCTCTTGCCGCTACTGTAAAACAAAAATTCTCCCATATCCTCCTGCAAAAGCAGGTAAGAGCCCCCCTCGGGGAACCCGCGCCAGAAGGCCTTCTCCGGGAGCAAGGGATGACTTTCCGCCGCATGAACGGGAACTGCCCCGAGGCAAAGAACTGCCGCGAGCAGTAATAAAAGAATGCCCACGCGTCTGCGCAAAAACGATCCCTCCCAACCTTTGTTTGATGACCTTAGTTTACCATAGTTTTCCCCGTCCGTCAAGGGTTAATCCCAAGTTTTACGCTTAAATGCAAAGCGGAGCCGAGCTTCAAAACCCGACTCCGCAAAAAACTTACGCAACGCTGTGGGTGATCCCCATGAAGAGAGGAAC
>JAFYNA010000047.1 GCA_017549925.1 Clostridia bacterium
AAAAAGGAGCCCAGAATCGCTCCTATTTTCTTGCAATACGAAAAAAATTATGGTATAATAAACTATCTTCAATAAAAGGGGAAGGAAGATACGAGCAATGAGAAAAAAACTGACACAGCTTCTCGTATGCTTTTTTGTGCTTGCGGCAGCTCTTGGGACGGTTTATGCATCTGCGGCATCCGACAGCGTCTTGGGGGACGTGAACGGAGACGGCAACGTTAATGTTTTGGACTACGCTTTGCTAAAACGTTACGTGATGGGAATCGGCGAGTTGCCCGAAGATGGGCAGGCCGTGGCAGACGTAAATAAGGATGGAAAGATCAACGCCATTGATTATGCCAGAGTCAAAGGCCACGTGCTGGGCGCTTTTGACATCCATCTTGATCAGCATTTGTTTTTACAGTATAAGGACAAAGGGAACTGCGAGGCCCTGAGCGGAGAAGTCAGCATTCTTTTGGTATTTGTCAGCGATAGCGAGAGCAGTTGGGATCCCGTATCCAGAGAGACGGCGGAGTCAGAGCTTTGCCGCGAGATGATTCGCATGATGGATTATGCAGAGGGCTACGGCGCCCCGCTTTCCATTCTTTACGGCGAGTGGGATATTTCCGTTGCGGTGGATATGGAATCCAACAATTCCGAGCATTGGGAGGCTCCCGTTTGCGCGGCAATGGGCTTCCAATCCTTATATGACCTGCAGATGGCCTTGGAGCGGGATTGGGGTGTTGCCTCTGCGCCGGTGGTGTTCGTGCTGAACAAGCCCGGACGTGCGGCGGCATATTCCTCCTATTCTGAGGGGGCAGAGGAGTACTTAACGGTGTATTCCTCCGAGTACAGCACCTTTTGCCACGAGCTGCTTCATTTGTACGGCGCACGGGATTACTATTACCCCATGGCGGTTTCCGATGCTGCGGCAACTTTTCTCCCCGATAGCATCATGCTTTCGGGAGACACCGTGGATGAGCTGACCGCGTACACCGTAGGCTGGACAAAATCTCTCGGAAGGCAGGCCATCGGCTTTTTGCGGGCTACCTCCCATCTGACCCAAAAGGATCTGGACGAGGCGGCGCAGGCAGAACAGCTCACCGGTTACGGAACTAAGTATTACGCCGATGGAGGCGTTTATATCGGATACATGGAGTTCGGCACCCCCGTGGGGCAGGGGGAATATTATTCTGCCTCGGGGAACGCGTATAAGGGCGAGTTCCAAAACGGAACCTTCCATGGCTATGGTGTGTATACCTATGCTGATGGCGCAGTATACGAGGGCTTCTTTGAAAACGGAACCTTCCATGGTGCGGGCATGATGACCTGGGCCGGCGGCGACCGCTACCAAGGGGATTACCAAAACGGCTCGCGCACCGGGCAGGGTGTTTATTGGTGGGCAAAGGGTGACCGCTATGAGGGAGGCTTCTTGAACGGCAAGCTTCACGGCTATGGTACCTATTACTATGCTTCCGGCAACGTAAAAAGAGGTTATTGGGAGCAAGGTGTATTTAAAGGATAAAAATTTCCGAGAGGAAGGAAAAAATATATGAAACGGTTATTGGCAAGCTTTTTATCAGGACTTCTTTTGGGATCTGTTTTGGCGATTCCTGTGGCAGGATCCACTGCGAAGGCTACAGAAAACGCCGCCCCCACGGTGTTGCCCGCTATTCGTCAATGGACGGGAGGGAACGGAAAGTTCATTCCCAAGGGTGGGGTGACTCTGGCGAACCCCGACAGCTCTCCTGCAGTAGAGAAGGTGCAGGGATATTTTGCCGAGATGCTTTCCATGGAGGCTGTGGTGACCTTGGAGGATGAAGGTGACGTGATCTTCCTCAAGGACGACACCCTTTTGGAGACCGTAGGAGAAGAGGGCTACACCCTGGAGGCAACGGAAGATAAGGTGGTCATCAAAGCAGCCACGGATACGGGTCTTCTGTACGGCGGCATCACCGTGTGCCAGAGCCTTTATGCCGACGGATTTTTCCCCGTGGGCTCTGCTTTGGACTATCCTTCCTATCCCATTCGTTCCGGTATGATCGACGTGGGCAGAGCGTGGATCCCCTTGGAATACGTGGAGGAGATCTCTCGCTATATGGTGTGGTTCAAGATGAACGAGATCCATCTCCATATCAACGACGAGGGCTCCAACGGCTACTCCGCCTTCCGCTTGGAAAGCGATGTAGCGGGGCTCACCGCTAAGGACGGCTACTACACCAAGGATGACTACCGCGCTTATCAAAAGCGGATGCTGGAATACGGCATGACGGTGGTGACGGAGATCGACACTCCTTTCCATTCCCGCTGTTACCAGAGCGCGGATAACCCGCCGCCCCATCTTCCCGGCAACGACCGTTGCCTGGATATCTCCAAGCCCGAGACCTTGGAGTTTGTGAAGAATTTGCTGGCGGAATATATGACGGGAGATGACCCCGTTTTCGTGGGGAAGGTAGTGCATATCGGCACCGATGAATACCCCCGCGAGTATGCCGAGGATATGCGTGCTTACACCGACGCACTGATCAAATACGTGGATTCCTTGGGCTACATTCCCCGTCATTGGGGTAGTATGGGTCCCGAGGGCTTCCCCGGAGAGACTCCCGTGGCGGAGATCGGTCAGGTGAATTTCTGGGATTGGAACATTTCCGGCGCTTCCCAGACCATGGCAAGCAATTACGACGTGATCAACACCGTCAACAGCATTCTGTACACCGTTCCCACCACCAACTACGGCTTCCCGGATTACTTCAACCTGCAATATATGTATCAGAACTGGCAGGTGAACGTATTCAATTACTACAACGATGCCAAGGTGGATCCCAACGATCCCCAGCTGAAGGGCGCTTGCTTCGCCTTGTGGAACGACTTGCATACCTCCTACAAGGGAGTCACCCGCTACGACATCTTCGACCGTCTCCGCGGCATGGTGTGCATGGTGGCAGAGAAGACCTGGCTGGGTGTAGAGACCAAGAATCGCTCCGCCGAGGAGTTTGTGGCGCGGTACGAGACCTTGTCTCTGCTGGCGGGCGATGCTGACCCCGGCAGACATACCTATCCCGAGGAGGGCATCGAGCTGACCTATGCGGATGGTCTTGCGCTGAACGGCAACGCCGATCTTTCCTTTGACATTCCCGCTCTGGGCTTCCCCAACACCTTGGAGTTTGAGATCAGCCTGGATGAAATCCCCACCTCTCCCTTGTTTGCGGGGGATGGGGTAGAGATCTGGGCGGATGCCGACGGCAAGGGACACTTCGGCTTTAAGAACGAGGTCTATACCTTTACTTACGATTATACCCTGCCCGTAGGGGAGAAGGTCAAGCTTCGCCTTTCCTGCGATGGCAAGAGCACTATTTTGACGGTGAACGATACCCTTTGCTTCGATCCCGTCAACGGGCTGAACCTCAACGATACCAAGCTTTCCACCCTGATCATTCCCTTGGAGCAGGTTCTGCAGGGCGTGAAGGGCACGCTTTACAGTCTGCGGGTGACCCCCGCTTACGAAAGCGTGGCGCATTTGGTGGCAGGGCGCAATTTGGCGCTGAACGCCCCCGTTTCCGTCTCCAAGCTGGAGGTGGAGGACGGCCGCTTTACCGCAGATCTGGCGGTGGACGGCACCGAGGATACCCGCCTTTCCTTCTCTGCCAAGGAGGACGAGCAATGGCTTTTGGTGGATCTGGGCGGTGTTTGCGAGATCACCCGCATTGAGATCTGCTACAACGAGCGTGTTTCGGAATACGATATTCAGGTTTCCGAGGATGGCGAAACCTTCACCACCGTCTACACCCTTACCGGTGGGGAGGAGCGGAAGCAGGAGACCGACGTGATCCTGCTGGAAACCCCTGCGGTAGGCCGCTACGTTCGCTACCGCCAGCACAAGCGCTGGTATCATGCCGAATGGAACACCTTCTACAGCGGCGGTATCCGTGAGTTCCGCGTGTTCTCCGTGGGGCTTACCGCCTACGAGGAACGGATCGCCGAGGCTTACAAGATGTTAGAGGAGTTGCCCGGCACCGATCCCCGCAGAAGCGATATCCGCAAGGCTGTGAACGCCTTGAAGACCTACATCACCTCCGGGAATACGGTGTACGTCGGCAACGCGGAGCTGTTGAGCGAGGCGGTTTTGGAGGCTATGAACGCGGAGCTTCCCGAGGAAGATCCCGAGGACGTTTCCGATACGGAAAGCCTTGCGGAAAGCACTCCCGAGGCATCTGCTCCCGCCCCTGCCAAGAAGGGCTTCCCTTGGTGGATCCCCACGGTGGGCGCGGCGGTTCTGGGTGCTGCGGCGGCAGTGATCCTGCTTTTGCGGAAAAAGAAATCTTAAGAAATTTTTCGTAAAGCCTTGACCTTTGGGCAGGATTTTGATAAGATGAAAGAAAGAAAAGAACATAAGGAGCGCACGATATGAAACAGTTTAACATTGCTATCATCGGCCAGGGCAGAAGTGGCAGAGATATCCACGGTCTGCACCTGAAGAAGGACACCGAACGGTTCCGCGTGGTTGCCGTTGTGGAGAAGCTGGAAAAGCGTATGAACCGCGCCGCAGAAGAGTACGGCTGTGACGTTTACGACGATTACACCAAGCTGTTCGAGAGAAACGATATTGACCTGGTGGTAAACTCTTCCCCCAGCCATTTGCATTATGCCATTACCAAGGATCTCCTTTCCCATGGTCTGAACGTTCTGTGCGAGAAGCCCTGCGTTCCCACCGTAGAGGAGTTTGACGATCTTTGCGCCACCGCAAAAGAGAACGGATGCCACTTCCTGGTGTTCCAGCAGAGCCGTTTCGCCAACTATTTCTTGAAGGTGAAGGAAGTGATCGCTTCCGGCGTGCTGGGTAGAATCGTTCACGTGGGTATTCAGTTCAACGGCTTTGCCCGTCGTTGGGACTGGCAGTGCTGTCTGGACTTCAACGGCGGCAACCTTGCCAACACCGGCCCTCACCCCGTTGACCAGGCTCTGAACATTCTGGACGCTTACGACAAGGAGCTGGAGATCTTCTGTAAGATGGATCGCTGTAACACCTTCGGCAACGCAGAGGACTACGTAAAGCTCATCGTGACCGCTCCCGACAGACCTTTGATCGATCTGGACATTTCCTCCTGCGATGCGTACCCCCTGTATACCTACAAGGTAGAGGGTACCAACGGTACCTTGAAGGGCAACATGGCTCACATCGATTGGAAGTACTTCAAGCCCGAGGAAGCTCCCCAGCAGAAGCTGATCCGCACGCCCCTTTACGTAGACGAGGCGCAGATGCCCGCTTACTGTGGCGAGAAGCTGACCTGGTACGAGGAAAGCTGGGACGGCGATCCTCAGGCACCCTTCATCGCCGCCGTGCAGACCTATTACGATCAGATCTACGCTTTGCTGTCCGAGGGCAGAGAGCATGATATCAAGCTGTTCCAGGTTCGCCAGCAGTTGGATCTCATCCGTAAGTGCCACGAGATGAATCCTCAGATCTGCTAAGCCCCAAGAGGAGATTTCTATGAGACCACTTTGGGGAGTCGACATCTCCAGAACCAAAAAGAATGACCATCCCGACGGGGATATGTTCATCGTAGCCTCCACCTCCGCCGCCAAAGCGGCAGAGATGGACAAGGCGACGGAGCAGGCTGAGGGGCTGAACAAGAAGGCCGATATGCCGCTCTGGATGAAGGTCATCTATTATCCCTGCGGAATTTTTGCCCTCATTGTGTTGCTGGGCATTTTGCGTGCGGACGTCACCTTTGAAGAGGGATACCGAAACGCACCCGCCCTTCACTGGATCGGCGGTGCTTGCGGTGTCATCGCTGTGGCGCTGTTTATCTATTCCAAGCTCAAAAAGAGCAAGGTGGAAAAAAGCATCGAGTACGTAGAGGCGGGCATCCGATTGGGTGCGGCAGCGGAAGAGGCGACAAAAGAGCTGGGTATCCCCGCTTCCGCCGAGGACGTGGACGTGCTGATCGGCAAATATAAGCTGAAGGACGGCAAATTGAAGTTCTGCGCGGTGGCTCCCATCAGCGGGGCAACCTTCATGAACTTTTCCTGTAGCGCTTTCGTGGAGGACGGCGCCCTTTGCTTGGCGGACCTCAGCCACAAATACGCCATCCCGCTGTCCGAGCTCACCTGCATCCGCAAGGTGAAAAAACGCGTGGCGTTCCGCGGGTGGAACAAGTCCGTTCCTTTTAACGAGCCGCCTTACAAGGAGTTTAAGTTTGCGGCAAATCAGTACGGCGATATTTTCAGCAAGACCCACTATATTCTGGAATTCCGTCACAGCGGCGAGACTTGGGGGATCTATTTCCTGCCCCATGAGTTGCCCGCCTTCTCCAAATTGACGGGAATTGCCACCGTTACCGAATAAAAAAACAAACCCCGATTCGTCGGGGTTTTGTTATGCTCTTTTTTGTAGGTGGGTGGTCAGCTTTGCGGCTAAGAACAGCTTTGCCACGTCAAAGGGGAGGAAGGGCAATACGTACCGTAAGAGAGTAGCGGTAAAGCCGCCAAGGCCTGCGGCGGGGAGGTAGAACAGCATGACCCACGCCGTTCCGAAAACGTACAGCACCAAAAGGCCAAGGAGCATCCGCAAAAACAGAGGCATCTTTTTGGGCAGGAAGCCTGTCAAGGCTGTGGCAGGGAGAAATCCCAGCAGGAAGCCTCCGGTGGTGCCCACCAAATGTCCCACGCCCCCGCGGAATCCCGCGAAGATGGGCATCCCTGCGGCACCCAATGCCAAGTAGCATCCCACTGCTACCATGCCCCATTTGCCTCCCAGCACCCCCGCACACAGGAACACGGCGAAGGTTTGCAGGGTAAAGGGCGGGTCGAAGGGGATCTGCAACAGGGAGCAAACCGCAATGAGGGCGCAGAACAATCCCACCCGCGGGATGAAATGATATTTCGTTTTCATGTCTGCGCCTCCTTTTTGCATTTGGGGGCTCTGCCCCACCGTCTGCGACGATTTCCCCGCTTAAGGGGATGATCCCCTTAAGAATCCTGCACTTGAATTCGGTTTTCCCCAGGGTTTGTTAAGGGGGCTTCTTTTTTCAAAAGAAGTCCCCTTGACGTTCGTGAATCCTACAAATAGAATTGCGTCGCTCATGCGGATTCATTCCGCATGAAAAGACACCGTTTGAGGTTTTTCACCCCGCGGTTAGCGAGGGAGAAAAATTCGCAACTTGTTGCGAACCCCGTAAGGGGCTCGCCCCTCGCGGAAGAGGGGCGGAACCACCCCAAACACGTGTTGTTTGGGGTGAGAGCGAAGCGATTTACTTTGCTTTGGTATCCCGTTCTACGATAATCTTATCCATGAACTCTGCCATAGCAAGACTGCCCATGTTGGCCTCCTTGCGGGAGCGGATGGAAACGGTGCCGTTTGCCATCTCCTCGTCGCCGATGACCAGCATATAGGGGATCTTCTCCAGCTGAGCCTCACGGATCTTGTAGCCGATCTTCTCGTTGCGGGTATCGACCTCAGCGCGGAAGCCTGCCGCCTTGAGGGTCTCCAGACACTGATAAGCGTACTCAGCGTGACGGTCTGCGATGGGCAGGATACGAACCTGCTCGGGCATCAGCCACAGAGGCAGTGCGCCTGCAAACTTCTCGATGATATATGCCAGGGTACGCTCAAAGCAACCCAAGCTGGTACGGTGGATGATGTAGGGACGCTTTGCGGTGTTGTCGGAATCGGTGTATTCCATGCCGAACTTCTCAGCCAACAGCATATCGATCTGGATGGTAACCAGAGTGTCTTCCTTGCCGTATACGTTGCGGTACTGGATGTCCAGCTTGGGGCCGTAGAAGGCCGCCTCGTCGATACCGATGGTGTATTCCAGACCCAGGTTGTCCAAAATCTTGGCCATGGCGTTCTGGGCTGCTTCCCACTGCTCTGCAGTGCCCTCGTACTTGTTCTTGGGGTTTGCGGGATCCCACTGGGAGAAGCGGAAGGTACAGTCCTCCAACAGACCTACGGTCTCCAAGAAGTACTTTGCCAGCTCCAAACAGCCCTTGAATTCCTCTTCCAGCTGCTCGGGACGAAGGATGTAGTGACCCTCGGTGATGGTGAACTGACGAACACGGATCAAGCCGTGCATCTCGCCGGAATCCTCGTTGCGGAACAGGGTAGAGGTCTCGGTAAGGCGCATGGGAAGATCGCGGTAGGAGCGCTTCTTATTCAGATAGACCTGATACTGGAAGGGGCAGGTCATGGGACGCATTGCGAAGCATTCCTTCTCCTCGTCGTTGGGGTCGCCAATGACAAACATGCCGTCCAGATAGTGATCCCAGTGACCGGAAATGCGGTAAAGGTCACGCTTTGCCATCAAAGGAGTCTTGGTGAGAAGACAGCCCTTCTCCTGCTCTACGTCCTCAACCCAGCGCTGCAGCAGCTGAACCACTCTTGCGCCCTTGGGCAACAGAATGGACAAGCCCTGACCGATGGAATCCACGGTGGTGAAGTACTCCAGCTCTCTGCCCAGCTTGTTGTGATCGCGCTTCTTAGCCTCTTCCTGGGCAACCAGATAGCTTTCCAGGTCTTCCTTGTTCAGGAAAGCGGTACCGTAGATACGGGTGAGCATTTTACGGCTGGAGTCGCCTCTCCAGTATGCACCGGTAGCGGAGGTAAGCTTGAATGCCTTGATCTTCTTGGTGTAAGATACGTGGGGGCCTGCGCAGAGATCGGTGAAATCCCCCTGCTTGTAGAAGGAAAGCTCCTCGTCCTCGGGGAGGTCGCTTATCAGCTCGATCTTGTAGGGCTCGTCCTTCATCAGCTCCAGAGCCTCTGCTCTGGGCAGGGTGAAGCGCTCGATCTTGAGGTTTGCCTTGATGATCGCCTTCATTTCTGCCTCGATGGCCTCGAAATGCTCTGCGGTCAAGGGCTTGTCGCCACAGTCGAAATCATAGTAAAAGCCGTTATCGATGGCAGGACCGATGGCCAGCTTTACGTGGGGAAAAAGATGCTTGACGGCCTGCGCCAAAACGTGAGAGCAGGAATGTCTCAGCGTGCGCAGTTCGTCGTAGATGATATCGCTCATAATGATTGATTCCTTTTCGTTATCTTGATGGGGAGTTTTTCAGAAAAGAGGAAATGGGCGTAGCCTCTTGGTTGGCTACGTATTGGTGCTTTGCCTTGGCCACAGCACCCAGCACCGGCTCTTTTTCCAAGGGGAACAGAGTGGCGTGGGCGGGGACGTGCTTTTGCACCATTTCCATGGACAAAGGATCCTTAAAGATCCCTCCTGCAAGGGCTACGGAGTAGGGCTTCCCGTCATACAGATTTGCCGCCGTGGTGATCAGCTCACCGATGTAGGCAAAATTCTGCTCCAGAATGGCAATCGCGGCGGGGTCTCCCTCCCGTGCGGCATCGAACACCAAAGGCGCAAAGGTTGCAAATTGGGTCTTGGTGTAGCCGTTGATGTCAAAAATGCTCTTGTGACATCCGCCGGGGAATTTCTCGTCCAGCCTTGCCGCCAGAACGCCGTAGGCATCTCTGCCGTCCAGTGTGCGGAACACGTGGGCAAAGGCGGCCTTGCCGATCTCATAGCCGTTGCCGGTGAGATCAAACTGGCCGTATCCGCCGATGCGGTACACGGAGTCCTTTGCGTTGGCAAAGCAGGAGGATCCCGTTCCGCAGATGACGATGGCACCGTCCTCCCCACCGGGGAAGGCGCCGTACAGCACATTCATGCCATCGTGGGAGCAGTCGCAGTGGGCGCAGGGGAAGAGCTTCTCCATGGCGGCACGCAACAGCTCGTTCATTTTGAAGGAGGTGAGCCCCGCCACCCCTGCAAAGATGGAGACGATCTCCGTTTCCTTCACGCCGTTTTCGCGGCAGAGGGAGGAAAAGCCCTCCAAAATCAAGGCTTCCATGGCTTCGTAGCCAATGTCGCCGGGATTGGAGCGTCCACGGGTGCAGGTGGCGATGGGGTTGCCCTCTATGTCGGCCAGGAGGAAGGCGGTTTTACTGCCGCCTCCGTCTGCGCCTAACAAATATTGCTTCATGGGTTATTTTTTCTCGCTCAAGAGATCCTTGATCTCAGCCAGAACAGCCAGGGTCTTCTCCTCTACGGTGGGCTCAGCGGGAGCGGGAGGAGCGGGAGGTTCAGCGGCAGCAGCTGCAGCAGCGGCTTCAGCCTCTTCTCTTGCGTGGATCTCGGCCATCTTCTTCTGGAACTGAGCAGCGGAACGGATGATGACGAACAAAGTTACTGCTACGATGAAGAAGTTCAGAACGTAGGAGAGGAACAGACCGTAGGAGATAGCAACCTCAGCGGTTACTACTTCGCCTGCCTCGTCCACTACCTCGGGGGTAAGGATGTACTTCAGCTCAACAAGGTCCTGGGTGTTGCACAGCTTGCCGATAACGGGCATCAGGATGTGGTCAACCATGGATTTTACGATCTGGTTGAACGCAGTACCGATGATCATACCAACGGCCATGTCAAGGACGTTGCCTTTGGTGATAAACTGCTTAAAGTCGGCGATAAAGCCGGATCTCTTTTCTTTTTTTGTTCTCTTAGACATTATGTAGTCCTCCTTATGCAATTGCAGTGTTCAGCTTAGCGA
>JAFYNA010000048.1 GCA_017549925.1 Clostridia bacterium
AAGCTCTTCAAAGCGGGTCAAGAACAGCAGTACGGCCGCAAGGATCTCCCCCATGGTTTGGTACTGGCGGGCAAGCTCCTCTTCTTTGTACACCGCAAAAACGGAAAGGATGCGCTCCGTCTCCTTCTTGATACGGGAACGCTCCGCGGCGATGTACTCCTTGGCTGCGGGATCGGTCTTTTTGGTAAAGGTCATGCGGGGGAAGGGTGTCTCCCGCAGAAGCTTGGCGGCGGTTAAGAACGCGCTGTAGCTTTCCTCCGCGGCGGTGTATAAGGCCTCGGTATGCTGTTCCCAAAGGGAAACGGTGAGCAAGGGATTGGGGTCGACGGTGTTGGCTACGGCGTATTGGTTCAGCTCTGCCGCCGCTGTCTTGATCTCCAAAAACCACTCCCGCAGACGGGTGCGGATCTCCCTGCCCCAAGGGGTAGAGAACAGATCGGCTCCCTCCCGCAAGGCGGTGGCGGAGACGGCCATTTCCTCCCGCTTTTCCCGCAGCCAGCCGAAATAATCGGTGTAGGCACGCAGGTCACCGTAAAGTTTCAGCATGGTCTCCGTCAAGGGCGCATCGTCCTTGGTGCCGGAAAAGGTATCTGCCAGCAGGTGGAAGGCGGGGGTGCCCGCCTCGTAAAAGGCATCGGTAACCAGCTCCATCACCTCGGAGGCGATCATCCCCGTCTCCCGATCGTCCGCCATACGGAGCTTGGGGGAAAGCCCAAGGGTCTGGAAGTTGGCGCGGACGATCTCCAGGCAATAGGAATGGATGGTGGAGATGTGGGCACTTGACAGCTCGTAGGTTTGGCTGCGGTAGTGCTTGTTATCGGGGGAGGCCAAGGAAAGCTTGGTGATCTCCTCGTAAAGCTTGCGCTTCAGATCTCCCGCAGAGGCCTTGGTAAAGGTCACCACCAGGAAATCCCCGATGGAATCTCCGTTTTTGATCCGCTCTAAAATGCGGTGGGTGAGGACGGTGGTCTTGCCGCTCCCCGCGCCTGCGGAGACCAGCAGATTGGTGCCCCGAATTTCCAAGGCTTGCTGTTGGGACGCTGTCCACTTAGGACTCATATTCCGTTCCTCCTTCCCCGCTGAATCGGCAGGCAGATTGCAGCTTGCAATATTGGCAGGCATCGTGGCGGTTCCCCAGCTTTAAGGGGCGGATATCCATCTCTCCCCCGAAGATGTCCTGCGCCAGACGGATGAGCTGGCTTTCCACCAGCTTGTCCAGGCGGGCAAACTCCGTTTCGGGGAGCAGGTTTTTGCTCTTTTTCAGCTGTCCGTCCTTATCGAACTTCACGGGGAGGTATCTGCCGCTTTCCGTACGATCCATGGCGTGGATGATCTCCGGATCCTCCAGCAGAATGCCGGTGCGGCAAAGCTTCTTTTCTCTGTCGGAGGCAAGCTCCTCCTCCGTTTCCCCTCCCGTCTCCTTGGCAAAGGTGAGACGCACGGAGTTGTACAGCACCCCTGCGGGGACAAAGACCTCCCCCTCCTTGGCACTGAGACGGCAGTAGGCGAAGAGGTACAGCAGCATCTGCTGATCCAGCCCGTAATCCTCCACGCTCTCCATGTGAAGCTCCTTGGCGTAGCTCTTATAGTCCACCACGCGGACGTAGGTGACGCCGTCCTTTTCGTAGGTGTCCACACGGTCGATGGAGCCGATGAGGTACACCCGCTTTCCCTCGGGGGTAAGGTATTCCACGGCGGGAAGCTTGCTCCCCTTCATGCCCATAGACACCTCGAACCCTGCGGGAAGGAAGTCGGAGCAGGAAAGCTCTCCCGAAAGGTTGGAAAGCAACAAATACAAGGTCTTCTTAAGGTTCTCGCAGGTGTGCAAGAACCGCTTGCTCTTATGATCCTCTCCTCCGATGACGCGGGAGAGGTAGTCGTCGATATAACCGTCCGCTTCCCTGCGCAGAGCTTCCTCGCTCTCCGGGGGAAGGAACTTGCCGTCCTGCACGTGGGCGCGGATAAACTGCTCCAAAACGGCGTGCAGGAAGGTACCGCTTTCCTGATTGGCGAAGCGGTTGGTCTTCTTTTCTTTCAGCTTCATCACCGCGTTGCCGAAATAGGAGAAGGGGCATCCGCGGTACAGCTCGATCTTACTGGGGGAAAGGCGCAGAGAGTCCCCCTTGTAAGGGATCCGCGCTTCCTGCAGGGTCATGGGCATACGGGCTTCGGGCAGGGTATAGCCCTGCTCTGCCAGCAATCGTCTCAGCTCCTCCCGCTGGCTTCCCTCGGGAAGAGAGAAGAACATGGAGGCGGCGTTTTGGGGAGAAAACAAGCCCTGCTCCCCTTTTCCCGTATAGATGGCCGTCTTTACGTGGGGCAACAGCAGCTTCACCCGCTCCAAGGCAGAGGAGGTACGCAATTCCTCCCCGCTCCAGGTCCCGGTGGGATAGGTGAAGATCAGCTTCTCGGAGGGTGCGGCGACGGCGCAGTAGAAATAGAACCGCTCCGCGTTCATACGAGCGGTGCGTCCCTCCACCACGGGCAGATCTGCCAGCTCCAAAAGCCCTGCTTCCTCCTCGTCGAAGAGGGGGTCTCTTCCGGGAGAGGCGGGGAACACCCCGTCGTTACAGCCCATAACGATCACGGCCTTGGCGCCCTCGGGACGGAGCAAGGATGCCTCGCCCAGAGTCACCGCATCCTCGGATACGGGCAACGCCCCCAGATCGTACTGGCCGAAGGTCAATTTCAAGAGAGACAGCATACGGGAGGCCGTCATGGTCTTCTCTCCGCAGAGGTCGCAAAGACGGTCGAAGATGTCCGCCAGCAAGCGCCAAAGCCCGCTGTCCCGCTCTGCCTGCTGGAGATCTCCCTGCAAAGCCTTCTCCTCTACCCGACGGGCAAAGGTCTCTTCCCCGCCCACGGCGGAAAGATGGCTGTACAAGCCCTCCAGATACGTTCTGCCGCTGTGTTCTCTGCCCGCAAGGGAATTCCGCAAGGCGTTCCAAAAGGGCTTTACGATGTCTCTGGCGTTGTTGACGGCGGTAAGGTTAGCGATCTGCTCCTCGTCCATGGGACGGTCGGAATAGCCGTCGGGATTGCGGGTCCAAGGGGTATCGCCGTACCAATCCTTTCCCCGCATGGTCCAGCTTTCCCCGTAACGCAACAGCAGGTCGCTTTCCTCGGGGGAAAGGGGGCAATAACTGTTCTTTAAGTATTTCCGCACGGAGGCAAGGGAGAAATCCGTGACCAAAAGCTCCAAGGAGGCCAGCATAAACGCCGCCAAGGGACGGGAGGCAAGATCCTCCTTCTCCGAGAAGAAATAGGGAATGCCGTTTCTTGCCAGCACTGCGTCCAGCACGCCGCCGTAATTCTGAATGCCACGGGCAAGGACGGTGATCTCGCGGTAGCGCATACCGCCTCTCACCAAGGAAAGGATCTTGGAGGCCACCGCCTCCGCCTCCGCAAAGGGATGCTCAGCGGCCAGGATCTCCACGTCTCCCGCTCTGCCGTGATACACGGGAGTTGCGGTGTCCCATAGGTATTTTTCCAGGAAGCAAAGCTCCTCGGAGGTGCTTCGCTTGTATTCCCCTACGGGAATATCCTCCACCCCGCCTGCAAAGCGGGCAAGCTTTCTCGCGCAGGCCTCGTTGGCCTCAAAAAGCTCCCGCCCGTCGTAGGTAAAGCTGCAATAGACCGCCTCCGCCTGCTTTAAGATCTCCGAAAGCAAGGCGTATTCCTGCCCCGTGAAGGTATAATAGCCATCCACAAACACGGTCTTGCCGCGGAAGAAGGGCTTTTCCGTCAGAGAATCCGCCAGCACGGTAAGGGCATCCCGCATATCTCTGCGGGTTTCGTCAAAATATGCGTCGTAGGCGCGGTAAAGCAATGCGATGTCCTTCACCTTGTTCTCCAGCCGCTTGCCGCGGAAGGATCCCTTCTTTACCGCCTGCTCCAATTGATCGGGAGTGATCCGCTCGGAGCGGAGCTTGCCGAACAGACCCAAAAGTCCTGCGGCAAAATCGCTGTCCTCCCCGCTGCGAGAATACTCCACCAAGTTCTTTTTGTTTTCAAATGTCAAAACAGACAAAAGGGCGCAGAGTGCGCCCTTGTCGGGATAAAGCACCGAAAGGTCGCCGTATTCACGGGCGATCCGCTCGGGCAAGCGTTCAAAATTCAAGATCTCTACGGAAAGGTTGGCTCTGTCCCCCAAACGGGCAAGGATCTCCCGCTCATACTGCAGAGTCTGCTGTTCGGGGCAGATCCACACGCAGGATGCCCCTGCGTTGCAAGCGGATTCCAAATGGTTATAAAGGCGGGTCGTCTTACCGCTCCCCGCAGGGCCGATCACTCGAATAAGCATGAGAACCACTCCAATAGTTTGAATCTAACGGTATATTTCTTCTTGGTGAACACCTTCCCCGAGGAGGGGCTGATGCCAACGGAGTCCAGGCTGTCCTCCGCATCGGCGGCGTTCATACAAAGGGGCGGGAACAAACAGCACCACCAATTCTTCCCTTCTCCCTCGCCCAAGAGGATCCGCAGAGAGTAATACTCCCCTGCGGGAAAGGTCACGCCGTCGTACTCGCAAGCGGGATATCTCTCCCTGCCGAAGACGGCGGTGGCGGTGTAGGAAACGCCCTGCTCTGCCAGCACGCGGTTGGCGATGGCCTCCATGCGGGAGGCGGCAGAGTCTATTTGGGACAAGGCTTCCTCTGTGGTGGGGGTGTCCGAAAACAGCTCGGCGCATTCTGCCACGATGGCGTCCCGCACCAAAAGCTTTATCTGCTGATCCTCTTCCCCGTCGGACTCGGCCAGGACGTGGAGGCGGATCAGGGTTTTGTAGATCTCTCCCTCCCCGGCGGGGACGGCAAGCTCCAAGGCAAAAATCAGCACCGCAGAGGCACAGACAGCAATAAGTACACGCTCCCAAAGACGAAATGCTTTCATATCACAAACTCCTTTTTTGTTGGTATGGGGAGTTTGGACGGTCTTTGGAAAAATTATACAAATTTCTTACAGACTTTCGCAGGGGGCGGCAAAATAACCCTCTCCGCACAGAGCCTCCGCGGCGGACTGCGCCTGAGGGAAGGTCTCAAAAATGCCGAACACGGCACTGCCGCTACCCGTCATCATGGCGGTGGTAGCCCCCAGCTCGGACAAGCGGGTACGCAGATAAGCGATCTCGGGAAGCACAGCCTCCGCCACGGGGGCGAAGTCATTGTAATACCCTTCACGGCGGGGATCACTCCAGGTGTCCCGCGCCTCATCCGCCAGACGGTACATCTGCGGCGTGGAAAGCCCATCCTTCCCCTTGGCAACGGCAAAATACAGCTTCTCTTCTTGGGGCAAGGGGGTCAAAATATCCCCGATGCCGGTGCATAGGCATCTGCCCCCTTGGATGCAAAAGGGCACGTCCGCCCCAAGGGTTGCCCCCAAAGCCAGCAGCTCCTCCTTGGTCAAGGGCTCGCCGTACAGGGTGTTCAGCAGAGAGAGAACGGTAGCGCAATCGGCACTGCCTCCTCCCATCCCCGCTCCCGTGGGGAGGTGCTTTTCCAAGTGGATCCTTGCACCGCCGAGAATCCCCGTGCGGGCAAAGAAGGCCTTCGCTCCCTTGACACAGAGGTTCTTTTCCCCTGCCAAGGAGGGCTCGGTGCAGGTGAAGGTGAGGGTATCTGCCTTCTCAATGGTGATCACGTCAAAAAGAGAGATCTGCTGCATCACGGTGTGGAGGGTGTGATAGCCGTCCTCCCGAATCCCCGTAATGGCCAGAGTGAGGTTCAGCTTGGCGTAAGCGTTCCCTCTCATAAGGTTTTTACAAACTCCGCCAAGCGATCCATTGCCTGCTCGATATGGCGGACGGAATAAGCGTAGGAAAGGCGTGCAAAGCCCTCTCCGCTTTCGCCGAAGGCTGTGCCGGGCACGATGGCAACGTGCTTTTCGTACAACAGCTTCTCGCAGAATTCCTCGGAGGAAAGTCCGAACTTTCCGATGTAGGGGAACACGTAGAAGGCACCCTCGGGCATGAAGCAATCGATGCCCAACGCCCGCAGGCGGGAGACGATGAGATTTCTTCTGGCGTGGTATTCCGCCTTCATCATCTCGATGTCCTCATCACCGTTCTTCAGTGCCTCAATGGCGGCGTACTGGCTGGTGGTGGGGGCGCACATAATGCCGTACTGATGGATCTTTGCCATCTGCTTGGTGAAGTAATCGGGGGCAAGGGTATATCCCAAGCGCCAGCCCGTCATGGCGTAGGCCTTGGAAAAACCGCCTACCACCACGGTACGCTCCCGCATTCCCTCAATGGAAGCGATGGAGGTATGGGTGTAATCGTAGGTCAGCTCCCCGTAGATCTCGTCGGAGATCACCAGGGCATCCGTTTCCCGAATCACCTCTGCCAAGCCCTCCAGCTCCTCCTTGGTGAGACAAGCACCGGTGGGGTTGTTGGGGAAGGCAAGGATGATGGCCTTGGTCTTTTCCGTCAGCACGGAGCGCAATTCCTCGGGCGTCAACTTGAAATTGTTCTCCCACTTCAAGGGCAAGGGCACGGGAGTACCGCCCGCCATGGAAACCAAGGGGGAATAGCACACAAAGCAGGGCTCGGGCACGATGACCTCGTCCCCGGGGTTCACGGTGGCACGAAGAGCCAGGTCGATGGCCTCACTGCCGCCCACGGTGACGATGATTTCTTTGGTAGGATCGTATGCCAGCCCAAAACGGCGGGACTGGTAGTTGGCGATC
>JAFYNA010000049.1 GCA_017549925.1 Clostridia bacterium
AGCCGTAGATGGCGGTTAAATTTTCCGATAACAGCGCGGAGGCTCGTTCTGAGGTCATAAGAGGGCTCCTTTGGAGGGTTCTTGAAAGCTTTCGTTTATATAGTATGACTTTTTGAAATCGGTTAATGGTTCATGGATGAAAAACCGCCCCTTTTTTCAAAGAGGCGGTTTGCGTTATTTAGTTCTCTTTCAGATATTCTCCGATGGCCTTGATGGCGCCCATAGCACCCTCGTCCAGCTTGAGATAGTTGGTGATCTCGTCATACTTGCCGTCACCGTCGGCATCCGCGTAGTCGTTGGCAGAGAACCAGATGGCCAGCTTGATGTTCTTACAGAAGGCGTTGGCGGGATCTTGGTTGTTGCGGAAGCAATCCAGCATGCCGCGTACCCACTGCTCCTGCAGATCGGCGTTTCTACCCAGGTCTGCAAAGACGTAGCCGTTCTTGCCCCAATCGTAGTACGCCTCGCCGCCTGCACCGCAAGCAAACTCGCCGATGATCCAGGGGTAGTTCTCAAAGTAGGGAAGCATCTTGTTTGCCGTCTCGGTGTACATTGCCTTAAAGGAAGCGGGAGCGGCCTTGTTGGTACCATTGTTCATCTGGTAGTGGGTGATACCCAGCATCTGCACGTAATCCTCGCCGGGCATATAGCACAGCGCCTCACCCCAGTTGCTGTAAGGGCAGGAGGTGGAGATGGGG
This sequence comes from Clostridia bacterium, assembly GCA_017549925.1. GTDB lineage: Bacteria > Bacillota > Clostridia > Oscillospirales > CAG-382 > Coliplasma. The sequence goes on from JAFYNA010000049.1 coordinate 699, forward strand.
TTGAAGATCCAGATACAGTTATCGACGCCCTCTTCCTCAAAGATGTCGTACATACGGCGCCAGGTCATCTGGAAGATGTCCGGGTCGATGAGAGTCATCATGCCGCAGTAGTCCGTCCAGTCGGTGTTCATCTCGTTGTTCAGACGGAACAGAACGGGCTTGCCGTATTCCTTCAGAGCCTGGGCCAGCTCGCGGAAGTGATCGTCCAGCTTGCCTCTGAGGATGTCAAACATGGGGGTGTAAACGCCGCCGGTGGCGTTGTTGGTAACGGTGAACTGATAGGTCAGGTTAAAGACGGGCTTGCCGTCAAAGCCGTTGCCTCCCGCGTGCTTTGCGGCACGCTCCATTACCTCGGCGGGAGAGGACAGATCGTCATACCAGCCAATGTGGAGGTAGGTCATATAAACGTCGGGAGTAGCTCCGATGGCCTCGTCGCTCCACAGCCACTCGGTGTATTCGTCGGAGTTGCCTTGATGGAAGGCGCCGAAGCCCACGTCGGTACGGTTTACCAGAGAGTTGTAATATGCGGTGGTTTCTGCGTTCCAGTTGGGGTTCGCCTTCACCTCGTAGGAGGTAAAGCCGTTGGTGGGAACACCCACACGGTCGATCTCCGCAAAGCTTGCAATGATCGCGTCGAACTCGTTCAGCATCTTCTCGTCGGACTTCATAACGAACAGATAGAAATACTCGTAGGATGCGGTGGGACGGATGATGGCAACGTGGTAGAAGGGGAACTGGATCTTAGAACCGAGATTGATCTTCATGCAGTAGGTCTTAACGGTGTAGTCACCTACCTCAACCTCCTGCACGGGGCGGGTGCGCATGATCTGGTTCTTGGAGAGGAAGTCCAGGTCGTCGATCTGCTCCACCAGCCACTCTCTCATGTACAGATCGTAGCCGTCCTTGTTGTCACCGTAGGGGTTCTGATCCTCGTAGGTAACGGTAAGGCAGTACTGATCGTTCTTGAACTGGGAGCGGTATTTGCCCAGAGAGAAATCCGCGGTGGCCACACCGGGCAGGGTGAGCATATAGCCCTCTGCGGGAACTACGGCGCGGGTGGCGTTTTCCCCTGCGAAGACGTAACGTACGTCGGTGGTGGAACCGGGGCTGGGGTAGCCCGTTGCCTCGACACCGTTTTCGTAAATAGAGAGCTTATAGATAGAAGTAGGGTCGGTGAGCCCTGCGCCGGGGTCGGCGTAGAGGTCGTTCCAAACCTTTTCTGCGTTTGCATCGGGTGTTTTCACAATGCTTTCCTCCTGGGAGACGGTTTCGCTTTCGGCGGACTGCTCGGGTTGGGAGGAGGTAGTCTCTCCGTTTCCGTCACATCCTGCCAGCACACTGAGGGCAAGCAGGCACAGTACCAAAAGCCATGCCAATTTTCTCATAGCTTCAAACTCCTTCTGTTGGGATTTTCTATACGAAACATATTATACAGGAAACACTGCCGTTTTGCAAGAGCAAAGCGGAAAATTTACAAAAAGGAAAAAGAAAAAGCCTCTTTGGAAAGAGGCTTTCTTTCAATCAGAACACTGATTATCTGAACTTGCGCTTTCTGGCTGCTTCGGACTTCTTCTTGCGCTTTACGCTGGGCTTCTCGTAGTGCTCACGCTTACGCAGTTCTGCCTGAACGCCGCTCTTGAGGTAAGATCTCTTGAATCTACGGAGAGCGCTGTCAATGCTTTCGTTCTCCTTAACGTGGATCTCTGCCATCTGATTTTTTCACTCCCTTGTGGAAGGCGATTGATCGCCTACTTAGTTTCAAACAAAATGATTATACCAAAGAATTCGACACTTGTCAACAGTTTTTTCAAAAACTGTTAAACAAAATGTTTGGGATCTTACAGACCGAGAGCTGCCTTTGCAGTCTCAACCAGCTTTGCGAATGCTTCCTTGTCGTTGATAGCCAACTCGGAGAGCATCTTTCTGTTCAGCTGGATGCCGCTCTTCTTCAGACCGTTCATGAAACGGGAGTAGTTGATACCGCATACCTTGCACTGTGCAGAGATACGGGTGATCCAGAGAGCGCGGAAGTCTCTCTTCTTCTGCTTTCTGCCGATGTAAGCATAGTTGCCGCTCTTCATTACGGCCTGCTTAGCCATCTTAAAATGCTTGCTCTTAGCGCCCCAGTAGCCTTTTGCCAGCTTCAGGGTCTTGTTTCTTCTCTTCTTCGTGCTCAATGCACCTTTGATTCTTGCCATCTTTCAAAATCCTCCGTTTTTCTTACTGGTAGGGAAGCTGTCTCTTCAAGTCGTGCATACGAGTTGCGGAAACGTAAGCAGTCTTGCGGAGAGATCTCATACGCTTGGAGGTCTTGAGACCGGTGTTATGACGGGTGCTCATGTGCCCTCTCTTCAGTTTGCCGGTGGCGGTAAAGCTGAAACGCTTTGCGGACGCCTTGTGTGTCTTCATCTTACCCATTTGTTTCGGTTCCTTTCGATTTGTTTTTGTTATCAGTCTTCTTGGGGCTGAGCATCATGGTCATGTTACGACCGTCCAGCAGGGGAGCTTTGTCGATGGAGACGATGTCTCCGCAGCCTGCGGCGAAACGCTGCAGAAGCTCCTGACCTACCTCGGTGTGAGCCATCTCACGCCCGAAGAAGCGTACGATTACCTTTACTTTGTTGCCCTTTTGCAGGAATTCGATACAGTGCTTCAGCTTGGTGTTGAAATCGTGAGTGTCGATCCGGCAACGGAGCTGGATCTCCTTCAATTCAACAGAAGGCTTCTTCTTGCGCTGTTCTTTTTCCTTCTTTTCTCTCTCAAAGTGATACTTGCCGTAGTCCATGATCTTGCATACGGGAGGATTTGCATCGGGGGAAACTTCCACCAGATCCAATCCCTGATCCCCGGCGATGCGCAGGGCTTCGGAAGTTTTCATGATTCCGAGCTGACCTTCGGGGCCGATTACACGAACCTCGGTAGCACGGATCGCTTCGTTGACGAGTGTTTTGTCTGCGGTTGCTATGGTAGGCACCTCCAAATAAAATTCAAAAAAGAATACCGTAAAGAAGTTTTTCGACATCTTTACGGCATACGTGGACAAGGTGTGACACCCAAAAGGACAGAATTCCTCTGTCAAAACGGGGTACTATCAACCATGCCGACCGTCTGCCGCAAGGTGAAAGGCTTCTCTATCGAAAAACACTTTGCTTCTTTTTGCTGAATGATTATAGCACGACGTTTTCCGTTTGTCAAGGGGTTTTTCACAAAAACTTTTGGATTTTCATATTCTTTTTATGGACGAAGGAAAAGGAGTGTGTTTTTTATGCCGGAGCTGTTTTTGAGCCCCTCTACCCAAGAATTTAATCAATATTACGACGGAAGCGGAAGCGAAGAGTATTACATGAACCTGATCGCCAACGCCATGGAGCCCTATTTGGTGGCCTCGGGGATCACCTTCACTCGCAACGACCCGAGCGGCACCGTGGGAGATTCCGTCCGCGCCTCCAATGCGGGGAGCTACGGGCTTCACTTGGCGCTGCATTCCAACGCTTCGGGAACTGCCAACCCCGGGCGGCAGCAGGGCTCGGACGTGTATTACTACGCCACCAGCACCAAAGGAAAAGCGGCGGCAGAGTTGTTTGCCAAAAATCTCAAGGAGATCTACCCAGACCCCGCTTTGGTGAAGGCCCTGCCCACCACCACGCTTTACGAGCTGCGGTATACGCGGGCGCCTTCCGTTCTGGTGGAGATCGCATACCATGACAACGCCTCGGATGCGGAATGGATCAAAAACAATATCCAGTCCATCGCCAGAAATCTCTCTCTTTCCGTGGCGGAGTATTTCGGGGTACCTTTGGTGGATCCCCGCCCCACCCGCGAGGGGATCGTCCGCACCCAGGGCGGCAGGCTAAACGTGCGGGCACAGCCGAACACCGAGTCGCAGGTTCTCGGTCAACTGCAAAACGGAGCCCGCGTCACCGTTACAGGGCAGGACGGAAATTGGTACCTCATTCAGTATAACGGCTTGGTGGGGTACGTTTTCGGGCAGTATTTGGAGTTGACGTAATATTTTTTGGGGAACCTTCTTTTCGAAAAAAGAAGGTTCCATGCCTCCAAGAAAACCTATTTCTTATAGGAAAAGTTTTTGGGGAGAGAGCACGAGAGAGGGACTTTTTTCAAAAAGTCCCTCTCTCGTATTACTTTCAATTGTAAACTTAGTCGTTGATGGGAGCCCAGGTAGCGGTGCAAACGTATGCATCGTCGTAGTAGATCACATCAGCGGTATCGGTGGGGATGGTCATGCCCTCCAGATCCAGACCCAGGATCTGCATCTTGTCGCCAACCATCCAAAGCTTTGCGGTGTCGATGGCGCCGGAGCAGTTGGGGCTGGTGAAGTCGGTGTCGCCCATGCCGAGAGAAATGTAGTCGTTACCGTAGTTAGCTGCCCAAACGAAGCCGCCCTCGGGAATATCCAGAGGAGTAGCGGAACCGTCGCTCAGACCGCTGGAAATTGCAACGATCTCGTAAGCATTCTCTGCGCCTTCAACAGTCACGGGAGCGAATGCTACGTGGAGCCACCAGCCTGCGCCGGAGTAGGACTGAGTGAAGATGGAGCCTGCGCCCTCAACAGAAGAGTCGGCAAAGTGGGTAACCCAGAACATCTGAGCCTCGCCTACCAGAGGAAGCTCTTCCTCGGAGGATTCTGCGGGCTCTTCGGAGGAAGCCTCGGGTTCCTCGGAGGAAACGGGAGCCTCGGAAGAGGTTACGGGAGCGGTAGAGGATGCTTCGGGAGCGGCGGAAGAGGTGGCTTCTTCCTCAGAGCAGGAAGCCATTGCGAAGCAGCAGAAGATCATCAGTGCTGCCAAGAGAAGAGAAAGTTTTTTCATGTTTCTTTTCCTTTCGAAAAATATATTGTTTTTTTGTTTTTAGCGTAAGAACATTACCAGCGCGGGGATCAGGGAGGAGAGCAACAATGCGCCCACCAAAATTAAGGTCAAAAGTCTTCTTTTATCCATGGCTTATTTCTTCTTTTTTAAAATGATAATGACCACTGCGGCCAGCACTACCAGCGCGCCACCGATGATGCACACGTAGAGAAGGGTGTTGCTGTCACTTTCAGCAGGAGCGGAGCTTTCTGTGGGAGCGGAGATCTCTACGGAAACTTCCTCGGAAACTTCCTCGGAGGGTTCCTCCACGGGAGGCTCTTCTTTGATGTGCAGTGTCTCCATCCATGCCTCGATGCGGGGAGTCAGGATATCGTAGCCGGAGGTTCTGCAATGAATGTAGTCGTACAGATTCTCGTCGGTGTGGGTCTTCATGATGTTCTTGTTGAAATCATCATCAAAATAGAAATCCAGATAGGGGATCTCCCACTTGTCGCAGATTGCCTTGGCAACAGTGAAGTAAGCACTCATGTCGGCGAGGCTGGTCTGTCTGCTGTTGGGGATGGAGAAGTTGATGATATAGCCGTAATAGGCGTTGGGGTAGGTTTCTTTGAGATATTGGAAGGTGGTCTCCAAGCCGCCTGCAAAGGTGGTCATATCGAAGGGACCTTCGAAGCCATCGATCATCTCACCTACCGCACAGCTGTCCCAAGCGTCGTTGACGCCGCCGTGAACGATGACGTAATCGTATTTGGCACCGTTGACTGCCTGGCTTTGCAGCTGCGCGAGGATGGTGTTGGCACCGCGGCAATCGGAGACGGAGGCACCGGATTTACCCAGGTTCACGCCTCTCATTTCGTTGTTGTAAAGAATTCTGCCGCCCCAGCCGAAGCGGTAACTATAGTTGGCATCCCGCTGCTCGTAAATCGCCTCGCAGATGGAGTCGCCTACGAAGAGAGCCGTCTTCTTGTACAAGGGAGACTCGGGATCAATCTCCGGCTCTGCTTTCTCTGCAGAAACGGTCAGCCCTGCCAAGCAAGCGAGGAGCGCTGCCATCGCCAACAGGACGCACAAAAGTCTTTTCATAGCGTAAAACCTCTCACACGAACTTTCTATGCTTGCATTATAGCACGCTTTTTTGCATTTGTAAAGAGGAAAAACGGCACCCGAGGGGCTCGGATGCCGCTTTTTTAGTGTAATTATGCGTTTTTCTTGGCCTCGGCGATGATTTTTTCCGCGATGTTGCCGGGAACCTCGGAGTATCCGGTAAGGTAGAAGGTGTAAGAGCCTCTGCCCTGGGAGATAGCGCGCAGTACGTGAACGTAGTCACTCATCTCGGAGTCCGGAACCTCGGCTTCAACAACGCTGTAACCGCGCTTGCCGTCTGCCTGATCCATACCCATGATCTTACCGCGGCGCTTGTTCAAGTCGCCGATAACGTCGCCCACCTGGCTGTCGGGAATGAGAACGCGCAACGCGCCCACAGGCTCGAGAAGCACGGGGTTGCACAGAGGCAGACCGTCACGGAAGGCGATGCCTGCCGCCAGCTTAAATGCCATTTCGGAGGAGTCAACGTCGTGATAAGAGCCGTCGAAGAGGTTGGCCGCCAGGTTCACCACAGGGTAGCCTGCCAGAACGCCCTTGGACATACATTCCTGCAAGCCCTTCTCTACCGCAGGATGGAAGTTCTTGGGAACGGAGCCGCCGAAGATGGTCTCGGTAAAGGTCAGACCCTCTGCCTCACCGGGAGAGAACTCGATCTTAACGTGACCGTACTGACCGTGACCGCCGGACTGCTTCTTATGCTTGCCTTCGATCTTGCAGGACTTGCGGATGGTCTCGCGGTATGCGATCTTCTTGTCATCCAGCGCGATCTCTACGCCGTAGCGGGATTTCATCTTGGAAAGTGCCAGCTCCAGATGGGTTCCGCCCATACCGGACAGAAGCATCTGCTTGGTCTCCTTGTGAACCTCATAGCGGAGGGTGGAATCCTCTTCCAGCAGCTTTGCTACGCCGGAAGCGATCTTGTCCTCGTCGCCCTTGGAGAGGGGACGGATAGCTTTTACGTAGAAGGGCAGGGGATACTCCGTCTTCGCGTAGGTGACCTCGCCGTTCCAGGAGAGGGTGTCGCCGGTAGCGGCGGAGTTCAGCTTGGATACCATACCGATATCGCCGCAGGAGAGGGCTTCTACCTCGATCTGGGTCTTACCCTTGATGGTGAACAGCTTGGCAAGACGCTCGTTGGAGCCGTCGCGGGAGTTCTTCAGGGTGTTGTCCGCCTTGACGGTACCGTTCATAACCTTGAAGAAGTTCATCTTGCCCACGAAGGGGTCTGCAACCGTCTTGAAGATAAACAGTGCGGGAGCGCCGTCGGGCTGGATAGCGATCTCTTCCATATCTGCAGAGATCTCGTTGCCCTTGGCGGAATGACGGGGGAAGGACTCTGCGATGGCATCCATCAAGGTCCATGCGCCCCACAGCTTGGTAGCACAACCACAGAAGCAGGGAACGATATCGCCGTGGATGATACCCTCGTGGATGGCGTTGCAGATCTCCATGTGGGAGATGTCCTCGCCGGAGAAGTACTTCTCCATCAGCTCCTCGTTGGTGCCTGCGATGGCTTCCAACAGCATTTCGTGGAAGTGGTCGAAGGATTCTTTGGATTCCTCGGGAACGGGTACAACGCTGTGCTGACCCTTGTTATCAAATACGTGAGCCTCGGTGTCTACCAGATCCAATGCACCGCAAACCTCGCCGTCCTTGATCATGGGGATGGTCAGAGGACAGATCTTTCTGCCAAACTTCTCGTGCAGAGCGTCCAGGATCTTGGCAAAGCGTGCTTCGTTGTCGTCAAATTTATTGATGAAGATGGCCTTGGGCAGACCTGCGTCGGTGGCGCGGTCCCAAGCCAGCTCGGTACCTACTTCAATACCTGCCTTGGCATCGATCACGATAACGGCGCTGTCCGCTACGCGGAGTGCCTGAGAAACTTCCCCTGCAAAGCCGGGATGGCCGGGAGTATCGATGACGTTGATCTTAACGTCCTTCCACATAACGGGTGCAAACCCTGCGGAAATAGAGATCTTTCTCCGCACGGATTCGGGATCGTAGTCAAAGTTGGAGTTGCCTTCCGCAGTTTTACCCAAGCGGTCGCTACCGCCGGATACGTACAGCATTGCCTCTGCCAAGGAGGTCTTACCGGAGCCGCTGTGGCCCAGCAAGGCAATGTTGCGGATACGTTTCATATCGATAATAGCCATAATAAGGGTTCCTCTCCCGCCGAAAGCTTCGGCGATATTATTTTCTCAATGGCTCTATTATATATGATTTCTTTCACAAATGCAATATTTTTGCAAAAAATCAAAACAAACGAAATTTTAGCCCAGGAATTGTGCAGAATGAACAATTCGTGGGCGAAAAAGTCCCGCTGGCACCCAAAAGCACCTGCGGGGAAGAAATCAGCTTGATTTTTACTCCAGAATGTTGGAGGTGATCTGGTCAACGCCCATCTCGATGAGCTTTTCCGCATCCTCAAGACGGTCAACGGTCCAGCAGTTGACCACGATACCCTTGCTGTGGAGGTCTTCTACGATCTCCTTGGTGAGGGCGGTGAAGTAAACGTCCAAGTCCATCTTGTGCTCAACCAGCAAAGCGATGGTCTCGGGCTTGGTGTCGCAGGTGAGCCACTGCGCGCTGACGGTGGGATCAGCCTGGCGCAGATTGATCAGGTTCTGCAGAGAGAAGGAGATGTAGATCATGCCGTCTGCGTAATCCATGCCGCGGATGATCTCCAGAACCTTTTCCATGTCCTCGACGGAGTATGCGCCCTTGAACTCCAGAACGCACTTCTTGCCGTAACGCTTGCAGATCTTGATGTACTCCTGCAGGGTGGGCATCATCAGGTCGTAGCGGTCAAAGCTGCCGTCGATGTCCTTGTAGCGGAGGGACTGCAGGGCGCGGAGGGTAGAAACCTCGGGGAACAGCTTGTCCACGCAGTTGCGCTCGGTATGATCGTCGTGGCAGAGAACAAAATTGCCGTCGATGGTCTTACGTACGTCGGTCTCAACGCCGAAGTAGCTTCTGTTGCCTGCGGCAACGAAGGCGGCGCAGGTGTTCTCGCGCTCCAAGCCGGAAAGGCCTCTGTGAGCAACGATTACGGTATTCTTGTGATCGGGAATTTTGATGGTGTTCATCATAGCGTTTTATCTCCTTTGCACTGTGGCATTATTTCTTGGGTCTCTGGGACTCGGCGTAGAACTCCTCAAAGGCGTAGCCGTCAAAGCCGGGGTCGTCGTCACGCAGGTCCTGGAGGGCAACCTCGCATCCGCCGTTTTCCTTGGACTTTTTGCCCGCCAGCATGATCTTGACGGCCATGGTCATCTCGGGGAGGGAAACCATATCGTTGGGCTCGCCCTTCAGCCATGCACAAACGTGCTTCAGCATAGCCTCGTAGAGCTTGTTCACGTCCAGCTTGTACACAAAGCCGGTCTTCTGGGTCATCACCACTGCGGTGGAGGGCTGCCAGCCCTTCATGCAGATATGGTAGCAAGCGGTGGCGCCGCTTTGGAATTTCACAAAATAGCTGTCCTGAGGAACGTCCTCTACCATGGAAGAGCCCAGATGGCGGCAGGAAAGGGCGGTATCTCCCTTCAAGAAGCCCAGGATGGACTCCACAGAGTGAATGGCGTAGTTGAATTCGTCCACGCCTACGGTGGTGGAAACGTGCAGGATCTTACCTCTCTGCTCCTCGGGTACGGCGAAGAAGCTGTCCCGCTCGTAGGTGTAACGCATGGCAGAGGTGCCAAGGATCACCTTACCCTCGGCGGCAAGCTGCTCAAGCACCTTGCAGTCCTTCAAGTTGCCCACCAAAGGCTTATCGATGAACACGGGAACGCCCGCCTCGATAAAGGGCATGGAAAGCTCGATATGACGATCCCAGTTACAGCTCTGGATAAAGGCGATGTCCACATTCTTGGCCATCTCGGCAAGATCGGTGTAACGCTCCTTGACGCCAAAGCGTTCCATAAAGGCGTTGACTTCCTCGTCGGCGCGGAAGCCGTCGTTGTAGATCGCGGTGTATCTTGCGGTGTCGCCCTTCAGCAGGATCTCTGCAAAGGAGGGTGCGTGGGAGGTGTCGATGTTGACTGTGCCGATTCTGAACATAGTGAGATCGCTCCTTTTAGCATGATAACGTTTTCTTCATCATACCACAAAAATTCCCGTAATGCAAGTATGGAAGCGGAATTTTTCTTGGGAAAAATCAATAGATCCGAAGCGCACAGACGGACATATCGTCACTGCGGTCGGTACGTTCCCTTGCGGCGGCGAGAACGGCACTTGCCACGGTGTGAGCGTTGCCGCCGTGAAGCACGGGGAGGTCGCCGCTTTCGTCCTCCACCTGGAGGATGCCGTCGGAAAGAAGCAGCAGCACGTCTCCTTTTTTTAGCTTGAAGGAGCGTTTTTCCGCGATCACGTCCTTCATGATCCCCGCAGGTGGCGTTTTGGATTCAAACCGTCTGCAGTTGCCGTCGCGGAACAGCAGGGTGGGGGCGGCTCCCGCCTTGATCAGCGTGGCGGTGGCGAGATAACGGTCGATCTGCAACAGATCTACGGTGGCGAACACTTCTTTTTCCTTTTCCTGCAGGGCCTTGTTCAGCATCCGCAGGGCATCCTCGGGGGAAGCACCCACGGTGAGAAGCTTTTCCATCATAATGGCGGCCAAACGGGAGCTGAGGGCGGCATCTCTGCCGGAGCCCATGCCATCGGACAGTAAGCAGTAAAAGCATCCCTCCTCCGTTTCGAAGAAGGAGACGGTGTCACCGCAGACCTTTTCCCCCTCCTTGGAGGCGGTACATTTGGCATATTCGATGCGGAAGCGGGGGACGGAAACCAGCTTCATCACCGCGTAATCGTCGTGAAGGCAGAATTCCGGCTGGGAAAGTCGACAGCCCAACCGCGCCGAGAGGGCTTGCGACAGCCCTGCGGCGGAAACGGGGATCTTTGGCAGATCCACCCCGAATACCTCCACGGTGCGGATCCGTTCTCCCGTGACCTGCACGTGATCAAAGCGGATCTTCATCTCCCGCAGGGCGGTTTTGATCTCTGCCGCGGCGGCCTTATCCTTGGTGCTTGCCGCCTCCTCCCGCCGTGCGGCGCTGTCCAGCAGGGAGGAAAGTCCCGCGTATTCCGTTGCCATGCGGCGGATCCCTTCCTCCCGCTCCCGCTCCTGCAGAGTGGGCAGATTGTTCACCGTTTTTGCCATGGGGCGGATGTTGGGACACCGCTTAAAAACGTGGGTGGGCAGAGAGGGGACGTGGATCACTCCCTGGCTTCCCAGCTGATCTGCAAAGCAGTTGCAAAGTTCTCCCTCCTCCAGATCGCATCCCTCGCAGTTGCGACAGAAGGCGCGGATCACCGTGCGGATGCCCTCCAGCTTTTCGTCGGCGGTGCGGGGAGAAGCGTTTTCCGAGACGGTGTAGAACACGCCGGAAAGGGAGGAGAAGGCCGCGGCGTATTTTTGCAGATGCCGCTTCCGCAAGGCGGGATCGCTCAGCGCCGTTACGGGGGAGATAGGGGCGGGAAGCCGCTTGGGGATCCTGCCGGCGAGAAGAAGAAATCCTGCGCAGGAAATGGCAAGCATCAGTCCTGCGGTCAAAACCGAGTCGTCCACCCCGAGATACCAATATCCGGAGACGGAGAGCATAAATGCCAACAGCAAGGCCAGCCGTTCCGCTCCCTGCATCAGCAGGCCGTAGGTCATGCCCAAAACGCCCAAGGCGCCCATAGCCTCTCCGCCGCAGGTGAGCCCGCAGAGCAATCCCGCGGCACACCCGAAGGGGAAGCCCTTGTTCCGCGCCACGGCGAGGGTCAAGAGTCCGCCCACGCAAAGCGCGGGGGAAATGCCCGCCAGAGAAAGGGGGAGCAGGATCTGGGTGAGAGCAAAGGCACCTCCCAGCAGAGGAAGCTCTTCGCGAAATCCCTTTTTCAACAGTGCGGAAAACAAATGGCAGAACAGGGGGCAGACGCAAGAAAGGGCCAAGGATACCACTGCGGAGGTGGGAGAAAAGCCGTTTCTGAGCTGTTCGCCCAGGGCGGTGAACAGGGCGGACAGGGTACAAAGCAGAATGCGCAACCCCTTTTTGGCGGGGTGACTTGCGGCGGCGGGGGAGAGCAACGCCCGCAGACGGTCGGCAGGGGTGGGAGCAAATCTTTGCCGCTCCGCCACCGCCAGCAGAAAGAAGCATCCAAGCAGCAATAACAGCTGCAAAAGCTTTCCTGTTTGGCAGAAGGGCAGAGCGCACAATGCTCCCAGCAAAACCAAGGGGCGACCTGCGTCGGCGGCACACAGCAAGGCTGTTCCGAAGGGATTGAACTGCCCCAGCGGGGCGCAGGACAGCAAAAAGCCTCCCGAGAAGGCCAGCAGGGCTTCCTTTTGGCGCGGAAACCGTTTTACGGCGGCGGTTACGTTCATAAAATTTCCATTCCTTTGCTTTTTTAGTGGGTAGCTACGATTATACCCGCTGTTCCCCGCAGGGGTTGTCGAAGTCGCGGCAAGGAAAGAGGCTTGTTTTGGTTCCTTCCCTCGGGAAAAGGGAAGAAGCCGTGCAGAATGGAAAAGGCTGTTTTTTGCCGTCAAACTTTTTCCGATCGTCACCACATGTTCATGGGCGTGGGGTAAAAAAGCAGATCCAGCAGAGCCAAATTCTGCGGGTTGGGGCGGTCGAAATTCCAGTAAAGCGCACCCCGCAGACCGTATTCCGGCAGAAGGCGGAGTCTGGCGGAAAGACTGCGGGCGTCCTCAAACCACACTCGATGCTCCTCCCCCGATTCGGTGTAGACGAAGAAGGGGGCTTCCACGGTGTTGTCGTATTGGATCTCCGCTCCCTTTTCTCCCGCAAGGCGGATGGCCTCCTCCACGGAGAGGGAGTCCGCCTCGGAAAGCCCTTGCACGTAGGGCAGGGTGAAGTTGTAGCCGTAGTTGGAGACCCCCAAAAAGATCTTTTCGGCGGGGATGCGGGTGAGGGCGTATTCCACCACCTTGCGTACGGGCTGAATGGGAGATACCGCCATGGGTGGACCGTAGGTATAGCCCCATTCGTAGGTCATCAGCAGAACGCTGTTCACCGCCTTGCCGATGGCGGCGTAATCGTGCCCCTCGTAGAGCGCCCCCGGCTGGGTGTCGGCGGTTTTTGGAGCCAGGGCGGCCAGCACGGGGAACCCTTCGGCGTTCAGCTTCTCCCGCAGATCGGCAAGGAATTCCGCGTAGGGCGCGGCGTTTTTCGCCCCCAAAAACTCAAAATCCACGTCCAGCCCGTAGTAGCCTTTCCTGCGAAGCTCTGTCAGCAGATTTTCCGTCAGGGCTTGGCGGGCGGCGGGGTTCCCCAAAAGCCCTTCTGCCAGCGCGGTGGAAAAATTGCCGTTTTCCGTAAGGGTGGAAAGGTGAAGCACGGGGGAAACGCTGTAACGGAAGGCGTCGTCGATGATAAAGACGTCCTCCACGGGGATCAAGCTGCCGTCGGGGCGGAAGCCGTAGGTGAAGGGCATGATGCCGGAGAGGAGGGGCAGGGTCTGCTCCAAAACGGGCTTCCGCACAAAGGGGTAGACGTAGCCTCCGATGGGATAGGCCCCCAAGGGTTCTTTTTTAACCTCCAGATACAAAACGTCCCCCGGGCGAAGATCGGTGCCGCCCTTTAAAAACAAGTTGCTCCGCCAAAGGGAGCGCAGGGGAATGCCGTAACGGCGGGCAATGCCGTAAAGAGTCTCCCCCGAGGACACGGTGTGGGTGCGCAAGGGCTCCTTGACCAGCAGGATCATTCCCGCCGGCAAACGCTCGGGGGTGAGAATGCCGTTGTCGGAGGCAAGATTGGGGGCGGGAACGCCGTAGCTTGCGGCTATGGAAAACAGCGTTTCGCCGGGTAAAACGGTGTGTAGGATCATAGGTGGCTCCTCCATGTGAAAAATCGGGGATAAAAAATGGGAAAAGCAGGGAAAAATCCCCTCTTTTTCCGCTGTTGTGTCTTGACTTTTTCGCTCCCCTTGTGTTATAATGGCTTCTTGAATAAAGATATCCTTTCAATAAATTAGTATAAGGGAAATTTTGCCATGCGTGATAACAAAACTGCTTTGATGGAAAAAACCGCGGAGATCCTGGCGGCGAAGGGGCTGACCCTCACCGAGACCGAGATTGCCGCTTTGTTCGAAAAGCCCTCCGATCCCAAGCTGGGAGACTTGGCTTTGCCCTGCTTTAAGCTGGCGAAAACTCTGCGCCAGGCGCCCCCCAAGATCGCTGCCGAGCTGGCAGAGTGCTACGGCGGGACGGAAGGTCTGGCACGCGCTGAGGCTGTGGGCGGCTATTTGAATTTCTTCTACGACAGCGCTTCCAGTGTAAAGGTTGTGGAAGAGATCCTGGCCGATGCCCGTTACGGCTCCTCCGACGAGGGCGCAGGGAAGACAGTCTGCCTGGACTTCTCTTCTCCCAACATCGCCAAGCGATTCCATTTGGGACATTTGGGCACCACCGTTATCGGTAACGCCATCCGTAATATTTTGAATTTCTGCGGCTACGAAACCGTGGCCATCAACCATTTGGGCGACTGGGGCACCCAGTTCGGTAAGCTGATCTACGCCTATAAGCACTGGTCCTCCAAGGAGCAGGTGGAAGAGGGCGGCATCGACGAGCTGGTACGCCTTTACGTGAAGTTCTGCAACCTGGAGTCCGAGGATGCCGCGCTGAAGCAGGCGGCAAGAGACGCCTTCCACCTCCTGGAGGAAGGGGACGAGGAATCTCTGGAGATCTGGCAGTACTTCAAGGAGATCTCTCTGCGGGAATACGAGAAGACCTACAAGCTGTTGGGCATCACCTTTGATTCCTACAATGGCGAGGCATTCTTCTCCGACAAAATGCCCGCAGTTGTGGAGGAGATCCGCTCCAAGGGTCTTTTGGAGCTGGACAACGGTGCATCCGTGGTACGCCTTGACGAGGAGCATATGCCTCCTTGCCTGATCCTGAAGAGTGACGGCTCCACCTTGTATCCCTCCCGTGACATTGCCGCCGCCCTTTGGCGTAAGAACGAATACGATTTCCACAAGTGCATCTACGTGACCAGCGCAGGTCAGAGCTTGCACTTCGCCCAGTGGTTCTCCGTGGTGAGAAAGATGGGCTACGATTGGGCAGAGGGCTTGGTACACGTGCCCTACGGCACCATGAGCGTTGGCGGCGAGAAGCTTGCTTCCCGTACCGGTAACGTGGTGCTGCTGGATGACCTTTTGGCAGAAGCTGTTCGCAAGTGCGGCGAGGTCATTGAGGAGAAGCATCCCGATCTGGAAAACAAAAAAGACATCGCAGAGGCGGTGGGTGTGGGCGCCGTTGTGTTCAACGCTCTTTCCAACAGCCGTATCAAGGACAGCGATTTCAACTGGGAGGACGCTCTGTCCTTCGAGGGCAACGCGGGTCCTTACGTGCAGTACACCTACGCCCGCTCCGCATCCATCCTGCGTAAGGGCGGCGCTCCCGAGGGCGACACTGCGGGCTACGAGCCCTGCGCCGAGGAGAACGCACTCATCGGCAAGCTTGCCGAGTTCCCCGACGTGGTCAAGCGCGCTCTCAACGAGTACGAGCCCAGCGTGATCTCCCGTTATCTGCTGGCGGTTTGCGCGCTGTTTAACCAGTTCTATCACAACTGCCGCATCCTGAGCGAGGAGGGCATCACCCGTACCTTCCGTATCAAGCTTGCCGCCGCTACCCATACGGTGATCGGCAACGGCCTGGATCTGCTGGGCATCCGCAGAACCGAAGAGATTTAATCGCTTCGCTCTCGTCGGAACATCCTGACGGATGTTCCTCCGCTTTCGCGTTCCTTCCGCGGAACGCGGGCCCCGTAACGGGGTTTTGCGGTAAACCGCAAAATTTTTTGAGCTTTCCGCTCAAAAAACCAAGGCGGTGTCTTTTCACCCGGAATGAATCCGGGTGAGCGACGCAAATGAATTGTAAACAGAATCGCTTCGCTCTCGTCGGAACGTCCCGGCGGGATGCAGACTATCGTAAAATTAACGTAACAGATTGGAGAAATAACCTATGTCCGGACATTCTAAGTGGAAAAACATTATGCATAAAAAAGAGAAGACCGACGCCGCAAGAGCAAAGGTCTTCACCAAGATCGGTAAAGAGATCGCCATGGCGGTAAAGGAAGGCGGCGCAGACCCCGTTTCCAACACCAAGCTTCGCGATCTGATCACCAAGGCAAAGAGCTTGAACGTTCCCAACGATAACATCAAGCGTATCATCGACAAGGCATCCGACGATAACAGTGCCGCATACGAAATGGTTACCTACGAGGGCTACGGTCCCGGCGGCGTGGCTGTGATCGT
Organism: Clostridia bacterium; assembly: GCA_017549925.1. Taxonomy (GTDB): domain Bacteria; phylum Bacillota; class Clostridia; order Oscillospirales; family CAG-382; genus Coliplasma. The sequence continues at coordinate 16,892 of JAFYNA010000049.1, forward strand.
TGAGACTGCCACCGATAACCGTAACCGTACCGCGCCCGAGGTGCGCCATGCACTCTCCAAGTTCGGCGGTAACATGGGTACCACCGGATGCGTCTCCTTCATGTTCTCCGAGAAAGGCGTGATCGTTGTGGACAACGAGGACGGCGACGTGGATGAGGACGTGCTGATGGACGATGCTTTGGAGGCAGGCGCAGGGGATATCCTCACCGAGGAGGGTGCTTTTGAGGTGTACACCGAGCCCTCCGAGTTTGCCGCTGTTTGCGAGGCGCTGTCCGCCAAGGGTTATAAGTTCCTTTCCGCTGATCTGGAGAAGGTTCCCGCTTCCTACGTAGAGCTTTCCGAGGAGCAGGCTGTTCAGATGCAGAAGATGCTGGATATGCTGGAAGAGAACGACGACGTTCAGAACGTGTTCCACAACTGGGATGAATAAGATCGGGATCTTCGGCGGGACCTTTGACCCCGTGCACAAGGGACATATCCACGCGGCGAAGTGCTTCCGCGAGGAATGCGGCTTGGATCTGGTCTACGTGATCCCCAACTATATTTCCAACTTAAAGGAGCATCGCAGTGTTTCCTCCGAGGATCGCCTTGCCATGCTTCACCTGGCCTTCGATGACGAGGAGGGCTTTGTGATCTCCGATATGGAGATCGCCCGAGGCGGGGTCAGCTACACCGCAGACACCGTCCGCGCTTTGAAGGAGCTTCACCCGGAAAGCCAGCTGTACCTGTTCTTCGGGGACGACTGGTTGGAGGGCTTTCCCCGTTGGTATAATTTTCCGTACCTGCGGGACAATTTGGTGGTGGCACTGGCCAACCGCAGCGGAAGAGATATCTCCGCTTTGACCGCAAAGCTGCGGGATGAGCATGGGGTTCGGATCTTCCCCTTGCAGTTTACCGCCATCCCCGCATCCTCCACCGCCTTCCGCGGGGGAGATACCTCCCTCTGTACGGAGGAGGTCAACCGCTATATTGCAGAAAAGGGGTTGTACAAATGACGGACATTCAGCGGGTCAGAAACGACTTAAAGCTTTCGGAAAAGCGGATGCGCCACACCGAAGGGGTGGTAAGAGCCGCCGTTCTGCTGGCATCCCGCCATTTCCCCGAGATCTCTCCCGAGACGGCCACCCTTGCCGCTTTGTTCCATGATTATACCAAGGAGTATACCGTGGAACAGCATTTGCAGGTGCTGGCATCCTATGGTCAGACCGCCACGGCGGACGAGCTGACTTCTCCTAAGCTGCTCCACGCCCGTACCGCGGCGTTGATTGCAGAGAAGGAATACGGGCTTTCCCCGGAGATCGTCTCTGCCATCCGCTGGCATACCACCGGGCGGGAGAATATGGAGCCTTTGGAATGTGTGATCTATTTCGCGGATTACATCGAGGATGGGCGCACCTTCCCCGCTTGCGTAAGACTCAGAACGTATTACGAGAAGCAATACGCTTCCTTGAAGGACAAGTCCCGCGCTTTGAACAAGGCGTTGGTGCGTTCCTTTGATATCACCATCCGTGATCTGCTCTCCGAGGGGAAAACGGTGGATCCCAATACTGTCAGCGCGCGGAACAGCTATCTGCGATGTCTGAAGTAAAGAAAACGAACGAAGGGAAATCTTTATGGAAAACGAAAAAATGCAAGCCGAGCAGGCAAGAATGCTTGCGGAAACGGCAGTCAACGCTTTGGAAGATAAAAAGGGTATGGACGTGCGCATGCTCCACGTAGGGGAGCAGACGGCTCTGGCGGATTACTTCGTCATCGCCACCGCTACCTCCAACACCCACGTGCACGCTTTGGCAGACGAGGTGGAATTCCGCATCAAGCAGGATCTGGGCATTGCTCCCACCCACATCGAGGGTTATCGCAACAACATCTGGGAGCTGATGGATTACGGCTCCGTGGTGGTGCATATCTTCACCCGCGAGGGCAGAGAGTTCTATAATCTGGAACGTCTCTGGAACGCTTGATCACAATACTGTTTTTAAGGAAGGTTGATCGTTATGAAACACGATTTTCGAAACATTGAAACCAAGTGGCAGGAGAAATGGGAAAATGCCAAGCTGTTCGAGGCGGTAGATTTCTCCGAAAAGCCCAAGTACTATACTCTGGTAGAATTCCCCTATCCCAGCGGCCACGGTATGCACGTAGGTCACATCAAGGCCTATTCCGGCTTGGAGGTAGTTTCCCGCAAGCGCAGAATGCAGGGCTATAACGTTATGTTCCCCATTGGCTTCGACGCCTTCGGTCTGCCCACCGAGAACTCCGCTGTGAAGTTCGGTGTTCATCCCCGCGTGCTTACCGATGAGAACATTGAGAAGTTTACCGGTCAGCTGAAGCGGGTTGGTTTCTCCTTCGATTGGTCCCGCGTGGTGGATACCACCGAGGAGGATTACTACCGCTGGACTCAGTGGATCTTCCGCAAAATGTTCGACAACGGTCTGGTCTTCCGTGACAAGACCTTGGTGAACTACTGCCCTCACTGTAAGGTAGTTCTCTCCAACGAGGACTCCCAGGGCGGTAAGTGCGATATCTGCCACAACGACGTTGTGCAGAAATCCAAGGACGTTTGGTATCTGCGGATCACCCAGTACGCCGATAAGCTGTTGCAGGGCCTGGACAAGGTTGATTACCTGCCCATGGTGCGCCAGCAGCAGGAAAACTGGATCGGTAAATCCACCGGTGCGTTTGTAAACTTCAAGCTGAAAGAGGTGGAGGAGACCCTCCGCATCTATACCACCCGTCCCGACACCCTGTTCGGCGTGACCTTTATGGTTATGGCACCCGAGCATCCCTTGCTGGATACCTATGCAGACAAGGTGGAGAACATGGCGGAGGTTCTGGCATACCGCGAGGAGTGCGCCAAGAAGACTGAGTTCGAGCGTACCCAGCTGGTGAAGGATAAGACCGGTCTGCAGATCAAGGGTCTGTCTGCGGTACATCCCATTACCGGCAAGGAGATCCCCATCTTTATCTCCGACTACGTTATGATGGGCTACGGCACCGGTGCCATTATGGCAGTGCCCGCTCACGACGGCAGAGACTACGATTTCGCCAAGAAGTTCGGCATCGACATCATCCCCGTTATTGAGGGCGGTGATATCGAGAAGGAAGCTTACACCGGCGACGGCAATATGATCAACTCCGATTTCTTGAACGGGCTGACCGACAAGAAGTCCTCCATCGCCAGAATGCTGGTAGAGCTGGAGAAGCTGGGCGTTGGCGAAGGCGGCGTGCAGTTCAAGATGAAGGACTGGGCCTTCAACCGTCAGCGTTATTGGGGCGAGCCCATTCCCATCGTTCACTGTCCCACCTGCGGCATGGTAGGCGTTCCCGACGAGGAGCTGCCCTTGCGCTTGCCTCCCGTGGAGAACTTCCAGCCCGGCGAGGGCGGCGAGTCCCCCCTGGCCAAGATCGATTCCTTTGTAAACTGCAAGTGCCCCAAGTGCGGCGGCGACGCTAAGCGCGAGACGGACACCATGCCCCAGTGGGCAGGCTCCTCCTGGTACTTCCTGCGCTACATCGATCCCAAGAACACCGAGGCTTTGGCTTCCCCCGAGAAGCTGAACTATTGGATGCCCGTTGACTGGTACAACGGCGGTATGGAGCACGTGACCCGTCACATGATCTACTCCCGCTTCTGGCATAAATTCTTGTATGATCTGGGCATCGTTCCCTGCGATGAGCCCTATTCCAAGCGTACCGCTCAGGGCTTGATCCTGGGTGCCAACGGCGTGAAGATGTCCAAGTCCTTGGGCAACGTAGTAGACCCCAACGACGTGGTGGATTCCTACGGTGCAGACGTTCTGCGTACCTACGTGCTGTTCATGGGCGACTACGAGCAGGCTGCTCCCTGGTCCGACAGCTCCGTAAAGGGCTGTAAGCGTTTCATCGAGCGCTTTGCCGCTTTGACGGATATGCTTTCCGATACCGTTTCTCCCGAGGTGGAGGCGGCTTTGCATCGCACCATCAAGAAGGTTACCGACGATATCGAGGCCATGAAGTTTAACACCGCCATCGCCGCTATGATGGCTCTGCTCAACGAGATCCATGCCGCAGGCAGTATCGATAAAGAAAGCCTGAAGATTCTGGCTAAGCTGCTGTGCCCCTTTGCTCCCCACATCTGCGAGGAGGTTTGGGCCGAGCTGGGCGGAGAGGGCTTCTGCTCTGCCGCTGAGTGGCCTATCTACGATGAGGCAAAGACCAAGGTGGCCGCTGTGGAGATCGCCGTGCAGATCTGCGGCAAGCTGAGAGGCAAGATCACCATCCCTGCCGAGGCAACCGAGGAGGAGGCCTTCGCCGCGGTGATGGCAGACGAGAACCTGTCCGCTCTGCTGAACGGCAAGCAGATCGTCAAGAAGATCTACGTCAAGGGTAGACTGTTCAACATCGTTGCAAAGTAATAACTGAAAGAAACGGAGGGTGCCCAGCACCTTCCGTTTTTTAGCGAAGAGAGTACGCCTCGTTTTTTGCTTTTTGCACAAAAGTAGAGGCGCGGATTTTTCGTATCTTACAATTGACGGAAAGAGGCGTTTCTTGTTATACTATAGGTGAGATAATAGCTCAAAAAGGAAGGAAGTGAGTCCGATGGGTGACCGCACGGAAGAAATCGAACAACAAATACTCTCCTGCGGGAATACGCCCGCGGGACGTTGAAATCATTTTCTTTGAAGGAGGGAAACACATGAAGAAAAGAATCCTTGCCATCCTCCTGTGCCTTTTTATGCTGGCATTGCTTTGCGCCTGCACAGCAGAGGACGGTGAACCATCCTCTTCCGTTCCCGGGGAAAGCACCATTGCAGCCTCTTCGGAAGTCAGCGAAGAAATATCCATAGAGGAAAGCTCTATTCTTGAAGAAGCCTCTCTGCCGGAGGTTTCCCAGCCCGATGAATCCGAGCCCGAGATCTCCGAACCGGAGGAATCTCAGCCCGAAATCTCCGAACCCGAGGTTTCCGAACCTGAAGTATCCGAACCTGAGGTTTCCGATCCGCCCATCGCGGAGCTTCCTCCCGAAAAAGAGGCCACGGTGGAGCAGGTGCTTCGGTTTGATATGGGCCCCGGTCATCCGTTCAGCCTGTGGGCGTATACCAAC